>CAIKUF010000266.1 GCA_903830565.1 uncultured bacterium
CCGGCTGCCAACGCACATGAACAGCCGGATCGACGAGTTGCTGCCGCATCGCTGGCAACCTATGGGTTGACAGCGTCGCGAATGACCCAAGCACTCGCTGCGGTCAACTCGTCAAGGTGGGGCGGCTAGCCGCTTACGGCGCACCGACGGTTGCTGCACTGGACAGCGATGCGGTATCGGTCACGGGCAGCGCCAGTGCCTTGTTCGACACCAAGAATGTTGGCACGGGCAAGTCTGTGAACGTCACGGGCTACACGCTCGCGGGCACCGACGCCGCAAACTACGTCGTCCTGCAACCGGTCGGGTTTACCGCCAGTGTTCGCCCTGCCGACCTCGCCGTGACCGGTGTCGTCGCCGACAACAAGACCTACGACGCAACGCGCGCTGCCGTGCTCGGCGGCACGGCCGTCGTCGCGCCGTTCGCTTCCGATGCGGTGACGGTGGCGGGCAAGCCGAGTGCCTGGTTCGACACCAAGGAACCCGGCACCCGCAAGGAAGTCAGCGTGTCGGGCTACGAACTCAGCGGCGTGGATGCCGGCAACTACGTGATCGTGCCACCCTTGGGCCTGCGCGCCGACATCGCCGCGGCCGCGACCTCGCCGAGTACCGATGCGCCGTCCCCCGTCGCCTTGTTCACGCAGCCGCCAACACTTCCCGCGCCTGCGGTGATCGTTACCGTGCTCGGCCGCGCCGACGGCACGGTGCGCGTGGCCGAACCTGCCGTTGCACTCGAACTGCCGTCAACCAGCAGCGCCAGCTTACCGGTCCCGGTTGCCATCGCCGCCGACAGCGGCTTCTCCGCCACCGTTCTTGGCGGCCACATCCAACGCGGCGATCAAGCGATCAGTGCGAGCTATGAAGCGCACGCCGAAGACGGCGGCGCCTTGCCCTCGTGGCTGCGCTTCAACGCCGCCAGCGCCACCTTCTCGGGCACGGCGCCGGCCGGGATGCGCGCACTCAAGGTGCTGCTCATAACCCGTGATGGCAAGGGTGTCGACACCCACCTGATCCTCGACCTGCACTTCTCCGGCCGCTGATCCGCGCGTTCATACGCTCCACCGGCGCACCATAGCGACCCGTCGGGCGACGATCAAGGTGACGCGCATGCGACCGCCGGCCGGCCCCGCTCAATCCTCGGGCTGGCGCCGCACCTGCACCGTCGCCGTGAGCCCGAGGTAGGCGTTCGCCGAGCCGTACCAACTGCCCGAGACCGGCGCCGCATGCGACGGGTCGCGGGCGACGCCGACGCGGATCAACTGGCTGCCGCCGAGCAGGTTGTTGGTGGGGTCGAACGGCACCCAGCCCGCCCCGGGCAGGTAGGCCTGCAGCCAGGCATGGGTGGCGCCGGCACCGGTCACCGGTGTGCCGTCAGCGCCCAGACCGTCGAGCGCCGGGTCGTACAGGTAGCCCGAGACGAAGCGCGTCGCGATGCCCAGCCGGCGCGCGGCCTCCATCATCAGCAGCGCGAAGTCGCGACAGCTTCCGCTTTGCAGGGCCAGCGTCTGCAGCGGCGTCTGCGTGCCCTCCTCGTCGCGCTCGGCATAGCGCAGCGTGTCGCGGATGCGCTGGTTCATCTGCACCAGCAGGTCGCGTGTTCCAGTCGGCCCGTCGGTGCGGAGGAACTGCCGCGCCCAGGCGGTGAGCTCGCCCAGCGGGTCGTCGTAATGCGGGCGCAGGTAGTGCTCGAGGTCGAAACGGTCCTCGACCGAATAGGCGAAGGGGTACACGTCGGCCGCGGGCGCCAACGGCAGCTCGAAGTACGGGCTGACGGCATGCTCGATCGTGAACGAGCAGACGATGCGCAGCTCGGTCGCCGCGCCCAGGGGCTGCACCAGCGCGACCGAGTTCGAATGCGGGTCCTGGATCATGCGCACGATGGCCTGCGGGCTCACTTCGAGGTCGGTCGCCAGCACACGCAGGTCGTGGCTGTCGCGCGGTCGGAACATCACCCGGTGCTCGCCGAAGGTCACCGGCTCGCAGTAGCTGTAGACGGTGGTGTGGACGATGTCGTAGCGAACGGGCATGCGGGGCCTCATCGATTCGGCAATGGCGAGGCAACGATCATGCTCGATGCGCGGACTCCGCGCTACAGCACGCGATTGCGCGCCAGCGGCGGGTTGCGCGCGAAGTAGCGCTGCACGCCATTGGCCAGGGCGAGCGCGAGCTGCGCCTGGTATTGCGGGTCGCGCAGGCGCGACTCTTCTTCCGGGTTGGAGATGAACGCCGTCTCGACCAGGATGGACGGAATGTCCGGCGCCTTGAGCACCGCGAAGCCGGCCTGCTCGACGCTGCCCTTGTGCAGGCGGCCAATCTCGCGCATGCGCGAGAGAACCTCGCCGCCGAGCTTGAGGCTGTCCTTGATCTGCGCCGTCGTGCTCATGTCGAGCAGCGTGCGCAACACGGTCGCGTCAGTCGCCTTCACATTCACACCGCCGACCAGATCGGCAGCATTCTCGCGCTCGGCCATCCAGCGTGCGGCGCTACTGCTGGCGCCCTTGTCGGAGAGCGCGAACACCGACGCGCCGCGCGCCTGCGGCGTGAAGAAGGCATCGGCGTGGATGGAGACGAAAAGGTCGGCCTGCACGCGCCGCGCCTTGGCGACGCGCTGGTCGAGCGGGACGAAGAAGTCCGCGTCGCGCGTCATCATCGCCCGCATTCCGTTGTTGGCATTGAGCCGCTCGCGCAGTTGTAGCGCGATGGCGAGCACGACGTCCTTCTCGCGCAGGCCGCTCGGGCCGACGGCGCCCGGATCTTCGCCACCGTGGCCAGGGTCGATGGCGACAATCACCAGGCGGTCGATGCGCGCCTGCGAGAGCGGCGGCGGCGTCGCTTCGGGCGCCGACGTCTGCCGCACCGGTGCCGACGCGGCGGCCAACGGCGGCAGGCTCGCGGGCGGCAGCGGCGGCTTGCCGAGCTTGCCGATGAGCTCGCCCAGCGCGTCCTTCACCGCCGCCGCGGCCTGCTGCTCGGCGAGTTCCTTCTCGCGGATGAGTTCGAGCAGCGGGTCGGGCGGCGTCGTCGGGTAGAGGTCGAACACGAGGCGGTAGCGGTAGGCGGCCACCGGATCGAGCGTGAACACCTGCGGCGCGGTGTGCTGCTTGAGGTCGAACACCAGGCGCACGACGCGCGGCTGGTTCTGGCCGACGCGCACGCCGGCGATGAACGGGTCGTCGCTGCGCACCTTGCCGACGAGATCGCGCAGCGCCGGGCTGAGTTCAAGGCCGTCGACGTCGACCACCAGCCGCGACGGGTTGTCGGCGACGAAGTGCTTGGCCGACAGCGCGGCGTCGGACTCGATCGTCACCCGCGTGTACTCGTCCGCCGGCCAGACGCGCACAGCGACGATGCCGGCGCTAGAGGCCAGCTCGCGCGCGCCGAGCAGCAGCGCGAGCGCCCCGCCCCGCTTGAGCGCGTCGCGGCGCGACGCGTTCACGGCAGCAACTCCAGCCCGCGCGCGCTGTGGGCGCGAAACGTGGCTTCTCGGCGATCGTCGTCGCCGACCGTGATGTCGAGACTCAGGTCGGGCATCGGCAGCAGGCCGGCGGCCTTCTCGGGCCACTCGGCGATCTTCAGGCCGCGGCTCGCGTAGACGTCGCGAAAGCCGGCGTCTTCCCACTCCTGCGGGTCGTCGAAGCGGAAGAAGTCGAAGTGCCAAACCTCGCCGCCCGGCAGATCGTAGGGTTCCATCACCGCATAGGTCGGGCTCTTCACGCGCCCGAGCACGCCGAGAGCGTGCAGCAGGTGGCGCACGAAGGTCGTCTTGCCGGCGCCGAGCGGGCCGTTGAGCTCTACCGTGGCGTCGCGCAACACCGCCGCTGCGGCGAGCTTGCGTGCGCAGGCGGCACACTCGTCCTCGCTCAGCCAGGTGATGCTGCGACTTCCTAGAATCGGCGGATGGCGATCGGTGCTCAAGCGTGGGATGGCGCGAAGTTGCTGACGCAGGTGCGCGGGTGGGCCACCGAACTCGGATTTTCCCAGATCGGCGTTGCCGATGTGGACTTATCGTCTGCCGAGCCCGGATTGCAGGCCTGGCTCGCCGCGGGATACCACGGCGGTATGCACTACATGGCAGCGCATGACGCCAAGCGCGCGCGCCCGGCCGAGCTCGTGGCCGGCACGCTGCGCGTGATCAGCGCGCGCATGGACTACCTGCCGCCAGGCACCCCGGACGGCTGGCAGGCGATCGAATGGCGGCGCATCGCCGACCCGGCCGAGGCCACGGTCTCGCTATACGCCCGCGGCCGCGATTACCACAAGGTGCTGCGCTCGCGGCTGCAGACGCTGGCCGATCGCATCGCCGAGGCGATCGGCCCCTTCGGCCATCGCGTTTTCACCGACTCCGCGCCCTTGCTCGAAGTCGAACTCGCCGCACGCAGCGGCGTCGGCTGGCGCGGCAAGCACACACTGGCCCTGACGCGCGACGCGGGCTCGATGTTCTTCCTCGGCGAGATCTGCGTCGACATCGCGCTGCCGCTCACCGCGCCGGTCGGCGCGCATTGTGGCCGCTGCAGTGCGTGCATCGACGTCTGCCCGACGCAGGCCATCGTCGCCCCCTACCGCCTCGACGCACGGCGCTGCATCTCATACCTCACGATCGAGCACGACGGGCCCATCCCCCTCAAGTTTCGCGCCGCGATCGGCAACCGCATCTACGGCTGCGACGATTGCCAGCTCGCCTGCCCATGGAACAAGTTCGCGCAGCGCAGCGCCTTGCCCGACTTCGATGCGCGCGAGCCCTACGCGGATGCCTCGCTGCTCGCACTGTGGTCGTGGAGCGAGGACGAATTCCTGCGCCGCACCGAAGGCAGCGCGATCCGACGCATCGGCCACGAGCGCTGGCAGCGCAACCTCGCCGTCGCGATAGGCAATGCACTGCGCGCAGCACCCAGCGCGGCGATCGAGGCCGCGCTGCATGAGCGTCTCGCAGGCGCGAGCGCGCTGGTGGCCGAGCACATTGCCTGGGCACTGCAGCAACGGCCCTCCTGATTTGCCCGCTGCGGGCGGCTGCGGGTATGCTGGCGCACCCGCCAATCGGCCGCAGAGCCGGATCCATCAGGCCCTCACCGCCCATCCCACCCCTCGCAGGAGACTCCATGACCCGCAGACCCTTGTTGTTGACCGCTGTCGCCGTGCTGGCCTTTGCCGCCGCAGGCGCTGCCTGGTCGCAGGCCTATCCGACCAAGCCAGTACGCCTCGTCGTCCCGTTCGCGCCCGGCGGCACGACCGACATCGTCGCCCGCATCACGGCCGAGAAGATCAATGCCCCGCTCGGGCAGACGATGGTGGTCGAAAACAAGGCCGGCGGCGGCGGCTCGATCGGCGCGCTCGATGTCATCCGGGCCGCGCCCGACGGCTACACGCTCGGCATGGCCACCGTCTCGACGACCGCGGCGAACCCGGCGATCAATCCGAAGATCGGCTACAACCCGACGACCGACTTCACGCCGATCATCAACATCGCGGCGACGCCCAACGTCATCGCCGTGCACCCGTCGTTCCCGGCGCGCGACTACAAGACCTTCCTCGAGGTGCTGAAGAAGAACCCAGGCAAGTACTCGTATTCAAGCTCGGGCACGGGCGGCATCGGCCACCTGCAGATGGAGCTCTTCAAGGCCTTGTCGGGCACTTACGTCGCCCACATTCCGTACCGCGGCGCCGGGCCGGCGCTGAACGACACCGTCGCCGGCCAGGTGCAGATCATCTTCGACAACATCCCTTCCGCGCTGCCCTTTATCAAGGACGGGCGGCTGATCCCCATCGTCGTCGCCGCACCGCAGCGGCTGTCGCAGTTGCCGAACGTGCCGACCTTCAAGGAAGTAGGCCTCGAGCCCGTCAACCGCATGGCCTACTACGGCATCCTCGGGCCGAAGGGCTTGCCCAAGGAAGTCGTCGACAAGATCTCGGCTGCAACCAAGAAGACGCTCGAAGACCCAGCGGTCAGAAAGCGCATCGAGGACACCGGCTCGCTCATCATCGCCAACACGCCGGAGCAGTTCGCGGCCCAGATCGCGGCCGAGTTCGAGGTCTACAAGAAGGTCGTCGAGCAGCAAAAGCTCAAGCTCGAATAGGCGCAGGCAAGCGGTTCAAGGGTGACGCCGCTCCAAGCCAGCCTCGAATCGATAGACCGGTTCATCGACGCGCTCTGGATCGAGGACGGCCTCTCGGCGAACACGCTCGCGGCCTATCGGCGCGACCTGACGCTGTATGCGCATTGGCTCGCCGCCGCGCGAGAGCGTTCGCTTAACGAGAGCGCCGAGAGCGATCTGCAGCAGCACGGCGTGGCGCGCCACGAGAGCACAAAGGCGAGCAGCGCGAACCGCCGGCTCACGGTCTTCAAGCGCTACTTCCGCTGGGCACTGCGCGAGCACCTGACCGGCGCCGACCCGACGCTCAAACTGCTCACGGCGCGCCAGCCGATGCGCGTTCCGAAGACGCTCAGCGAAGCCGAAGTCGAGGCGCTGCTCGCCGCGCCCGACACCGAGATGCCGCTCGGCCTGCGCGACCGCGCGATGCTCGAGCTGATGTACGCGAGCGGCCTGCGCGTGAGCGAGCTCGTGGGCCTGAAGAGCGTGCACGTGGGCCTCTCCGACGGCGCGCTGCACGTGACCGGCAAGGGATCGAAAGAGCGCCTGGTGCCGTTCGGGGAAGAAGCTCGAAGCTGGCTCACGCGCTACATGGCGCAGGGCCGCGCCGCCATCCTCGGCAGCCAGAGCAGCGACGTGCTGTTCGTCACCGCGCACGGCCACGGCATGACGCGGCAGATGTTCTGGCTGCTGATCAAGAAGCATGCGCTTGCCGCGGACATCAGGACGCCGCTGTCGCCGCACACGCTGCGCCACGCCTTCGCGACGCACCTCCTCAACCACGGCGCCGACCTGCGCGCGGTGCAGATGCTGCTCGGCCACGCCGACATCTCGACGACGCAGATCTACACCCACGTCGCACGCGAGCGCCTGCGCGTGCTGCACGCGGCGCACCACCCGCGCGGGTGAAGCCTCGCGCGGCGCAGCGTGCTCCAATCGAGCCTGGAGCACGATGCCATGGTCACCCTGAAACTGAAGAAGCCCGCTGCTGCCTCCCCTGTGCGCAGCGCGCGTGCGCCGGTGCGCGCGACCGGACCCAAGGCCCGCCCGACGCTTGCGCAGGCCCAGGCGAAAGCAGACGCCGAGCGCAACGAGCGCGACGCGGCGCGCTGGCCCGCGCGGCGCGAGGAAAGGCCGCAACCCGCCGACCGCACGCCCCCGCGGCCGCGGCCCGCGGGCGCTGCGCCGCGGCGTGATGCGCCGCCACAACGGCCGCTTGCGCCAAGGCCAACCGAGCGCGGGCGCGAGGCACCGCCGCGCGACGAGCGCCCTCGGCCGCCGCGGCCTGCGCGCAACGAGGGGCAGGTCATGGCGCAGCCGCCCGAGAGCATGCGCCTGTCCAAGCGCATGAGCGAGCTCGGCATCGCGTCAAGGCGCGAGGCCGACGAATGGATCCCCAAGGGCTGGGTTCGCGTCGACGGCCGCGTCGTCTCCGAGCTCGGCTCGCGCGTGCTGCCAGGCCAGCACATCACCATCGACGCCAAGGCGCGCTTCCAGCAGGCGCAGCGGGTGACGGTGTTGCTCAACAAGCCGGTCGGCTGGGTCAGCGGCCAGGCCGAGGACGGCTACGAACCGGCGATCGTCCTCGTCAAGCCACAGACGCAGTGGCGCGAAGACCGCTCGGGGATTCGCTTCCTGCCCGAGCACCTGCGCGGCCTGGCGCCTGCCGGGCGGCTCGACATCGACTCGGTCGGCCTCCTGGTGCTGACGCAGGACGGGCGCGTCGCGCGCCAGCTCGTCGGCGAGGACTCCGAGGTCGAGAAGGAATACCTGGTGCGCGTCGCGCCGGCCGAAGGCGAGCCGCTGACGACCGAGGGCCTCGCGCTGCTCAACCACGGCCTCGAACTCGACGGCGAGGCGCTCAAGCCGGCGCTCGTCGAATGGGTCAACGACGACCAGTTGCGCTTCGTGCTGCGCGAAGGCAAGAAGCGCCAGATCCGCCGCATGTGCGAAGCCGTGGGCTTGAAGGTGTCGGGCCTCAAGCGCGTGCGCATCGGCAAGGTCATGCTCGGCGACCTGCCGAGCGGGCAATGGCGCTACCTGCGGCTGGACGAGGGCTTCGTCTGATGCCGAGCGCCCAGGCAGCGACGCGAGCGCCGCTGCGCGCATTCACGTTGGCCGCCGCAGCCTTGCTGGCCGGATGCGCCACGCCGACGGTCGACCCCTACGACGCCAGCGTGGTGCCAGTGGTGTTGACCGGCATCGCCGACGCCGGCGCGCGCGACCTCAGGGCGCCCTGCCGTGAGGCCGTGTGCAAGCGCCTCACCGCGAGCGGCGGCGCCTGCAGCGACGTGTTGCTGCAGCTCGCCGGCGAGGGAGATGCGCGCCCTGCCGTGACCCCCGGCGACCTCGCCCAGCGCTATCGCATCGCCTTCGTTCCGGGCTTTCTCTCCGAGTGCTTCGACCGCCTCGCGCGCCCGTTTGCCGGCACCGAAAAAGTGCTGTGCAGCCAGAGCTTCACGGTCGACTACTTTCAGGTCCCCGGTCGCGGCAGCACGGCCGAGAATGCGCGCCGCCTGGCCGCGCACTTCGCGGCACTCGAGGCCGACCCGCGGCCGATCATCCTCTTCGCCTACTCCAAGGGCCTGCCCGACACGCTCGCCTTCGTCGCCAGCTACCCGCTTGCGGCGAAGCGAATCGCTGCCGTGGTTTCGGTGGCCGGCGCTTTCAACGGCAGCCCGCTGGCAGACGACTTGCTCCCGCACTACCGCAAGTGGGTGGCCGCGTTCCCGCTGCCGGGTTGCGAAGTCGGAACCGGTGAGGAATTGCACGACCTACGGCGCGACGTTCGGCTCGCCTGGTGGCAGAAAAACCGGCAGGCGGTGACGCTGCCGATCTTCTCGCTCGTCGCCGCTCCGCGCCCCGAGCAGATCTCGCCGGCAGGGCTGGGAACCTATCGCTGGCTGGCCAAGATCGACCCGCGCAACGACAGCAAGCTGCTCTGGTATGACCAGATCGTGCCCGGCGGCACCCTGCTCGGCTACGTGAATGCCGACCATTGGGGGGTTGCGATCCCGATCTCGGAAGCGCTGCCCGGTCTCGCCTTCATGTTCCGCGACAAGGTGCCGCGCGCCGCGCTGGTCGAGGCCGCGATCGAGGTCGTCGCCGAGTCGCTGGGAAGCAGCGCGCCTCGCTGAGACAACGGGCGCCGGCGAACCGCCGCGTTCGTCGGTTCAGGGCTTCTGAGGCACGCGCGCGTCCTCGCCCTTGCCTTCGCGTATCGGGTCGATCGACTCGTTCCAGTCGAGGTTGACGGCCTGCCACGGCTGCACCGGCGTGCGCGAGACGCCGATCGCCATGCGCATGCCGTCGGTGAAGTACGGATCGTCCGTCAGGTTGTGGCGCGGCTGATCCCGTGTCGCCGCGCCGACGCCGCGCACGATCGCGAACCAGCGCACGGCCTCCTGATGCAGCAGGCTCTGCAGCACGTATTGGCGCGACTCGTCGACGTTGGGGTCGATGATGTGCGTCGTCAGCGTCGGCGACTTGGCGGTCAACTTGACGCCGATGTCGCGGCTGACCTGGCCGACCCAGACTGGCTGCCCCTCGCAACGAAAAGGCGCGAGCCACAGCCGCATATGGTTGCGCTGCGCGATCTTCGCCCGCCCGCGTTGCAGCGCGATGTCCTGCTTGCGCCCGAACAGATAGAGCGCGCTCACCGGCGCGGTCGCGAAGGGCTCGTCGGCAATGGCCGCACCGACCATCCTGCGAATGCTGTCGATGGTGATTGCCTCGGTGAAGGTCCAGCCGCCTGCCGTCAGGGCCGAGATCACGTCTTCGCCGCGCCCGATCAGCGCGAGGTTCAGCGGGTCGCCTTCGGCCGCGCCGTCGTCACGTGCAACGCAGCACGGCAGCTCGCGCAGCCTCACCCGCGTCTGCTCGAGCGTCAGGTTGGGCAAGGCCTCGATCCGCGCGTAGCGCTGGCGCAACTCCGAGTTCTCGTAGTCGAAACCTTCGGTCGGCAGCATTACCGCGAAACGCATCCTCAGACCGTGCCCCGGAGCCGAGAACCGAAGGTCGACGAAGCGGCCGCCCCGCGTATGCGATGCGAAGACATAGCCTTCGTTTACGCTGCTCGCCGGCAGGTAGAACGGCAACGCGCTCTGCCGCAAGGCTTCGGTGACACGGGCGCCGTCTTCCACGTTCAAGTCCTCCGCGGCGATCAGCGCCGCCTTGTCGGCGGTGTAGTAGTCCGGGTCGATCGCGATCGGGAGAATCCAGTAGTTCACCGCACTTGAATTTTCGACCCGGATCCAGATCGGCTGAATACCGTGCATGGCAAGGGGAACGCCCAAGCGCTGCGATGCCTCGACCTCCGTCGGAATCCGCAGCCGCACTGACATGCCGTCCTGCGTGAGCGTCTGCACGCGCCCGAGATCGAGCGGAATCGGGCGTTCCGGGCCGGGTGCGGGCGCCGCCGGGCCGGTCGCGCACCCGGCCAGGGCCACCACTAGCAGAAGCCCGGCGATGAGACCACCGCCGGCGGGCGCTTCCATGACACGCATTTTTGAGGTTAGGCTTCCGCGCACCCACCGCCGCGCCACGGCCAACGACATCGGCGCCCGTTGCATCGGTTGCTGGCCTTCGTTTGGGGTCAGTTGCCCCAGGACGGGTTCTGCCGGTACGGATAGTCCTGCGACACCCGGCGCCCTGAGGAGATCCGGTTGTTCAGGCCCGACGGCAGCGACGGGTAGTCGCCCGGGCCAAAGGTGCGGCACTCGCCCTCGAAGTTGGCGTCGCTGCAGAACAGCCAATAGCCCGACTCGATGCGCAGCGACGACGCCTTGTCGTTGAAGCCCGTGTTGCCCATCGCCGAGA
Organism: uncultured bacterium; assembly: GCA_903830565.1. Taxonomy (GTDB): domain Bacteria; phylum Pseudomonadota; class Gammaproteobacteria; order Burkholderiales; family Burkholderiaceae_C; genus CAIKUF01. The sequence continues at coordinate 10,902 of CAIKUF010000266.1, forward strand.
TGCCGCGCGGCCCGATCACGAACATGCGCCCGGTCAGGTTATAGCCCTCATAGAGGACCGCCCGCGAACCGCCACCCCAGTTGCCGTCGCCGCCGCCGTTGTTGTAGTTGTTGTTGTAGCCGTTGTTCGGATTGCCGCCGTTCCAGCCACCGCCACCGTCCGGCGTCCAGCCCAGCTCACGCACCGACGACAGCTTGTCGTTCAGCCCCATCGCCGACAACGAGCGGTACTCGCCCGGCCCGAGCGTGATGCAGCTGCCGCGAAAGTACGAGTCCACGCAAAGCTGCCAATTGCCGCCGCGGATGACGGCCGACGACGCCTTGTCGTTGAAGCCGGTCTCGGAAAGGTTGGCGATACTGTTCGAGGCGCGCACGACGCGCCCGCCGTAGTTGTCGTGCTCGTACATCGCGATCTGGGCGCTGGCCGCTCCAGCGGCGATGATCAGTGCGGCGGCGATGCCAAGGCTTGCGATCTTCACGAGAGCGACCTTTCATGATCATGGGGAAACGACAATTCCTTGCGGCGACGAAGCAAGCTGCACCTCGGCAATGCTGACGCACGCAACGATACATTGTGTCAAGAAGCCGGCCGCTCTCGATTGAGGTATTGCAGCTCCACTCACTTCGCGCGACGCTCGCAGTGTGATTGGCGCGCAGACGTCCCAACGCTGCCTTGGTCTGCTCGCGCTCGCGGTCGCGCGTGTTGCGCAACGCTACTTCTTCACGTCCCCGGATACACCGACGTCGAGGGTATAGCTTGCGCTCTCGTTGCGCCGCGCCGCATTGCGCATCAGGTAGACACGGATCGTGTAGACGCCGCTCGTCTTGAGGTCGGCAGAGAACGAGTTGCCGGCGCTGGAGCCGACGAAGATCGCCTCTTCACTGCTGGGCGGCAGCACGTTGAAGTAGGCCGAGGCATTGCTTGGCTTGAAAGCCACCACCATCACCTGGCCGGCGTCGGCGCGCAACTGGTAGTCGATGGTCTGGTCGCCCTTGATCGTTCCCTTGATCGTGGCGCCGGTCTCGCCCTTCTTGAACTGGACCTGCTTCTGCTGAATGCCTGGCGCGGCCGAGGCGGGCAGGCAGGCCAGGACGAAAGCGGACAAGAGGCTCGCGATAAAGGTCGTCTTCATGGGCGCCTTTCAGTGGAGCCGGTCATTGCGATGGACACACGACGTGATCGTGATGCGAAGGATAACGAGTGCTCGATCGGCCGGGTCTCGAGGTACCGCCGCACGCCGTCCGATGCTTCACGGTCTGCTTAAAATCCCGCACCGATCCATGGACCCCGTCGCCGCACTCTCGACGTTAAGCCTGTTCCGGCGCATGGCCTGGGGCGCGGCGCTGGCGTGCGCGCTCGCCGCATGCACGACGCCACCGGCCACGCCCTTGCCGCGCGGCGCGGCCGGTGTCGCCAAGGCGCTGGCGGGCGATGGGCCGCTCGCCGACGCCGAGGCCACGCTGGCGAAGGCCGTAGGGCCAGGCCGATCGGGCTTTCGGCTGCTCGAGTCCAACCGCGACGGGCTGCGGTGGCGTCTGGCGCTCGTCGACAGCGCGCAGCGCAGTCTCGACCTGCAGTACTACACCTGGTGGGGCGACGAGGGCGGCAACCTGATGATGAAGCGCGTCATCGAAACCGCCGACCGCGGGGTCAAGGTGCGCCTGATCCTGGACGACCTGTCGACCATCCTCGTCGACGAGACGCACCCCGAGGTGCGCGACCAGGCGGCAGCGCTGATCGACGCCCACCCAAACATCGAGATTCGCCTGTTCAACCCATGGAGCGAGCGTTCGCTGCTCGGGCGCGGCTTCGAGGGGTTGGCGCGCATGGAGCGCATCAACCATCGCATGCACGCCAAGCTGCTGGTCGCCGACAACCGGGCGGCGATCGTCGGCGGGCGCAACATCGGCAACGAGTACCTCGGGCTGTCGACCGACTTCAACTTCCGCGACCTCGACGTGCTGGGCATCGGCCCGGTGGCGCGCCAGGCGTCGGCGGTGTTCGACAAGTTCTGGAACAGCGAGTGGGTCGTTCCGGTCGGCGCGCTCGGCATCGACACCGGCTCGCGCGCGCTCAAGGCCGAGGCCGCACCGATGCTGCGCGAGCTGCAGGAAGCACCGTCGCTGCAGGCGATCGTGCTCGACCGCAGGGGCTGGAACGCCGAGATTGAGCAGGCGGTTGCGCAGATGCACGGCGGCGAAAGCAGCATGCACACCGACTCGCCCGACGCCGGGCAACTGACGCACCACATGCCGGCCGCAATCCGCAAGCTCGTCGCCAGCGCACAGCACGAGGTGGTCATCGCCAACGCCTACATCATTCCCGACGACGCTTCAATCGCCGAGCTGCGTGCGCTCGTTGCCCGCGGCGTCAAGGTCCGGATCCTGACCAACTCGCTCGCCTCGCACGACGTGCCGGCGGTCAACAGCCACTACAAGCAGTGGCGCAAGCCGCCGCTCGACGCCGGAGTCGACCTCTACGAAGTGCGGCACGATGCGGCAACCAAGGCGCTGCTCGCCGACACGGCGCCGACGGTGTCGGGGTTCATGGGCTTTCATGTGAAGGCGATGGTCATCGACCGCCAGCGCGTCTTCATCGGCTCGATGAACCTCGACCCGCGGTCGGCGGCGATCAACAGCGAGATGGGCGTCATCGTCGACAGCGCGAGCCTTGCTCAAGCCTTGGCGGCGAGCCTGGACCGCGACATGCAGGCTGCCAATGCCTGGCACGTCACCCTCGCGCCCGATGGCGGCGTGCGCTGGACCGCCGGTGACCGGGTGCTCGATACCCAGCCGGCGCGCAACACCTGGCAGCGCGTCGAGGACATCATCTTCATGGCCTTCCCGCGCGACCTCTACTGAAGCCGCCGAGCAGCCACCGGCGTTGGAGGAGGACGACGCGCGCCTCGTCAGTACGCCACCGCAAAGCGCCGCCGCGAGTGCGCTGGGCGCTCGATCTCGTCGATCATCGCCACCGCGTAGTCGGCCAGCGTGATGCGGCTCTCGCCCGCCGGGGCGTCAGGTGCCGGCAACGGTGCGCAGCTTCGTCGAGTTCTGCACCGCCGACATGCGGCGCCAGCCGCAGGCGACGGAAGTGACGCGCTGAGCGCGCAGTGCGCCGTCAACCGCCTTTCGGGTCCGCACCCGTGGTCCGGCGAGACAGCTCGACATGCAACGGACGCAGCATGTCAACGTGGATGTCGCGCTGCGGGAAGGGCATGCCCACGCCCGCCTCAGCAAGGCTCTTCTCGATCATGAAGCGCAGGTCGCTCAGGATCGTCGGCCCGTCGACGCCGGTCTGGAGGTCGATCCAGACGTACAGCGCAAAAACGAGCGCGTTGTCGCCGAAATCTTCGAACAGCGCCTTCGGCGGGGGCTCTTGCAGCACGCTCGCGTGCCGCCTGGCGCACTCAAGAAGGCACTGCGCCACGCGCTCGCTCGGCGAGCCGTAGGCCACGCCGACCTTGACAACGCGCCGCACGCGGTGGTTGCCCATCGTCCAGTTCGTGACGCGTCCTTCGAGCAGTGTCGAGTTGGGCACGATGGCATCGACGCCGTCGAAGCCCTTGATCGTCGACGAGCGCAGATTCACTTCGGCGACGCGGCCTGTCATGCCATCGACATCGATCACGTCGCCGACGCGGACCTGGCGCTCCATCAGCACGATCAGCCCGCTGATGAGGTTCTTGATGATGGTCTGCGTGCCGAAGCCAACGCCGATCGCCAGCGCACCGCCGAGGAAGGCAAATACCGTCAGCGGGATCTGCGCCAGGTTGAGGGTGACCACCAGCAGCATGAAGGCGACCAGCGCCAGCGCCCAGCGGCGCACTGTGCGCGCCTGCGCCGGGCCGACGCCGAAGCGCCGGGTCAAGGTGCGCTCGATGTAGCGGGCCACGCTGGCCGCGACCAGATAGCCGATGACGAACAGCAGCGCCGCGCCGACGCTCTTGCCGACCGTCACCCCGCGCGAGATCGTGACCTTTTGGCCCTGAACGTCGACGGTTTCCTCGGCCGCGAAGAGCTCGAAGGCCCACACCGTGCGGGCGAGCGCACGCGTCTCGCTCCAGAGCGTTGCCGCGCGGTCGCGCCAGGGCAGCTCCTGCTGCGCGCTGTCCACCTCCTGCAGCCAACGCCGCAGCGCGCGATCGATGCGCTCGATGGAGTCGACCAATTCCTGGTCGCGCAGCGCGCGCTGGCGCAGCGACTCGCTGGCCGCGGCGTCGTAGCGCTGCGTCTGCGCCGACTGGCCGGCGCGCTCCTGCCGCACTGCCTGCTCGGTCAGCTCGGCCTGGACGACCGACATCTCGCCGTTTGCGAACGCCCGCCACACCTGCAGGCCGGCGAGCAGATCGCGCAGCCCGGCCGCGGCTTCGTGCCGCTTGTCGGCACTGGGGGTATTGACGGCGTCGAAGCGCAGCGACCACATCTCCAGCGCGGCGACCGACAGACTGTGCAGCGCGGAACGCGTATCGACTTGGCGGCGCGCGGTCTCGGTGGCCTTGAGCAGTGCGCGCACCTGAGCTTGCGCTTCGTCCAAGCGCTCGGCGGGTGTGTCCGCCGCCGCACGCAGTTGCTGCAGCGCGAGCATCGCGGCATCGGCCTCGCGCGCACGCTGGTCGGCCGCCTTCTGCGCCGTCTCGCTCTCCTTTTCGAGGCGGGCCTGGCGGGTCTGCTCGATGCGCCGAACCTGGGCCAGGTCTTCGGCGCTGAAGCTGAGCTGCCCGCGCGCCGCATTGAGCTTGCGCTGTAGCAGGCTCAACTGCTCCCGCTCGACGGCCGCCTTGGCCAGCGTCCACTCTCGGTCCCGCGTCACGGCGAGCAATGTGGCTCCGTCTGCATTCGCGGCCCAGCTCGCGGCACGGGTGCGCCATTGAGCCGCCGCAAGCTCGGCGCCCTTGGCGGCGCCGGCCGCATCGTCCGCGCGGCGCTGCGCCTCGCCCGACAGGCGCACGACCTCGCGCTGGCGCACCAGCTCGCGCTCGGCGACGACGGCCGCGGCCTGCAAGGCATCGACCTTCGCCTGGTGCGCCTCGGCGTCACGAGCCCAGTCGTCGAACTGCAAGATCGAATACGGCGGCTTGCCGGCGAGGCCCACCCACGCGCGGTTCTCGGCCTGCGCGGCGGCCAGTTCGGCCCGCGCCTCGCCAATGCCGGCGAGCGAGCGAATCCGGCCTTCGACGGCCGACGTCCACTGATCGAGCTTGCGCACCGCCAGCGCAACCTCCTCCGGCGTCACCCCGGGCGGAACCGCGGCATCGCCGCTGCCGCCGCCAAACTGGCCGGCGAGGCGCTGCACGGAATCGAGCTCGGCCGCCAGGCGCGTACGGTCCTGCGCCTGGGCAAGCCCTGGTTCGACCACCGCGCTCGCCACGCTGGCCGGCGCCGCAGGCGCGGCAGCGCGCGAAAGGCCGGTCAGGGCCGGCCACGTGCTCGTCTCACCGAGCGCCGGGTTCATGCCCAGCAGCAGAGCTGCCAGGAACACGCCACCCCGTCCGCAAGACAAGCGCGAGCGCGGGTGACAGCGCGGGTGACAATCTGCGAGACTCAGGGTCATCTGGATCGACATTGGCGGCCGCAACCGCGAAGACCAAAGAGATCGATTCTCGCAGGCAAACCGCTGCTCACGCAGCGGTTGGTGATGAGGCCCGAGGCCCAGCCTGCCCGGCGCTACGGGGGCCGCTCCGCTCGGGCAGCAGATCAGCCGCCGAACAGATGCTTCGTGTAGCGCCGCTCGACGCTGCTACCGTGGCGCTCGGTCATGCAGACCTTCTTCGCCGAGTCGCATTCCACACCGTTCTAGAAAACGTAGGCCGCGGTGTCGAACTTCGGGTTGGCGCGCACCGTGGACATCATCTTGTCCTCGGCGCCTGCGCCTAGGTAGTCCTTCGTGATACCCATCGAGATCCCCTGGTTGTCGACACAAAAGCCCGACTTCTTCTCGCAAATCACCCCTGCCATCGGAAACGTGATGTTGCGGTCGGGTTTGGCGGCCGGGGGCACCACGCCGAACAGCGCTCGGGTGGCCATGGGTTCGACGCTGTCGTCATACTTGCTCTTGGTGCAGATGCGGGCCTTCGAGTCGCATGCGACGCCATTCGTCATCACGTAGTGCGAACCATCGAAGGTCGAAGGCTCGCCGATCATCTTTTCAAGCTTGTGCTGGGCGGCGGCGCCGAGATACTCCTTGGTGAGCGCCATCGAGATGCCCTGGCTGTCCGCGCAGAAACTGGACTTGCGATCGCACAAGACGCCCTTGGCCGGTGAGTAGACATTCGCCGCCATGACGGCCGCGGGAAGCACGCTCGCTGCGAGCAGCAGCGCATGAATCAGATGTCGCATTGCCTTGCTCCTTGAAGAGGTGCTTTCGATAGCGAAGCATGCGTCGAGGCCGGGCTCTAGCCTGACCCAGGCACGCTTTCGGGTCGATGCCCCACCCGCGCCGCCTTCGCCGCCACAGGTGAAAGGCGTTCCTGCTGACGTGGATCAACGCCCAATCATGGCTGGCCCTGCCTGCCGAGCCGCGGCGCATCACCGACCGCTGACGCTCGCGTTGGCAAGCGGCGCGCCATGCGCCCGTTTCACCCCGCGGCTTCGACGACCATCTGCACGCGCTGGCGGCCGTTGTATTCGTCGACGCTCAGCCGATACGCCAGGCGCACGCGGGCGGGCAGCGGCTCGCTGCGACCGAACCAGATCGCCTCGCGCACGCTGCCGGCGTGGCGCAAGGTGAGCTTGAGGTGCTTCTCGCCGACCAGGCGCTGCGTGAGCACGTCGACCTCGTCGGCCCACACCGGCGCCTCGAAGGCCTGGCCCCAGACTTCGGCGTCGATCGCGCGCACGGTCTCGACGTTGAAGTGCTCGGCGGCTAGCGGCCCATCGGTGGGCAGCGTTCGCGAGAGCGTCGCCGCGTCCAGCCATTCGCGCGCCACCTGTTGCAGCGCGCCGTCGAAGAGCGCGAACGCGTCTTCGGCGAGCGTGCAGCCGGCCGCCATCGCGTGGCCGCCGAAGCGCAGCAGCACGCCGGGGTGGCGCTTGCTGACGAGGTCGAGTGCGTCGCGCAGATGAAAGCCCGGGATCGAACGCCCCGAACCCTTGAGCAGCCCGCCCTGCCCGCGCGCGAAGACGAAGGTCGGCCGGTGCACGCGGTCCTTCAGCCGCGAGGCGACGATGCCGACCACGCCCTCGTGGAACGCGGCGTCGTAGATCACGAGCGCCGACGGCGGCTCGGCGCCGACGCTGCCGAGCAGCGCGTCCAGCGTCGCCTCGGCCTGCTCGCGCATTCCCGTCTCGACCTGCCTGCGCTCGCGGTTCATCGCGTCCAGCCGTTGCGCCAGCTCGGCTGCGCGCGCGGCATCGTCGGTCAGCAGGCACTCGATGCCCAGCGTCATGTCCGACAGGCGTCCGGCGGCGTTGATGCGCGGGCCGATCGCGAAGCCGAAGTCGAAGCCGCTGGCGCGCGACGCGTCGCGCCCGGCAGCGGCAAAGAGCGCCGCAACGCCGGCCTGCATGCGGCCGGCGCGGATGCGCTTCAAGCCCTGCGCCACCAGGCGCCGGTTGTTAGCGTCCAGCCGGACCACGTCGGCCACCGTACCGAGGGCAACCAGGTCCAGCAGCGCGTCGAGCCGGGGCTGCGTCGCCGCGGTGAAGCGGCCGCGCTCACGCAGTTCGCTGCGCAGCGCGAGCAGCACGTAGAACACGACGCCGACGCCGGCCAGGTTCTTGCTCGCGAAGCTGCAATCGGGCTGGTTCGGGTTGACGATCACGTTCGCATCCGGCAGCACCACCGCATCGGCGACGCGCGCCGGCAGATGGTGGTCGGTCACGACGACGGCCACGTCGTGCGCGCGTGCATGGGCCACGCCCTCGATGCTGGCGATGCCGTTGTCCACCGTCACCAGCACGTCGGGGCGCTGCGCGAGTGCGAGGTCGACGATCGCCGGCGTCAGCCCGTAGCCGTGGATGGCTCGATCGGGGACGACGTAGCCGAGCGTGTCCGGCGCCGCACCTAGCATTGCCAGGCCGCGCAGCGCGACCGCGCAGGCCGTGGCGCCGTCGCAGTCGTAGTCGGCAACGATGCACAGGCGCTGACCGGCATCGATGGCATCGGCGAGCAGGCGCGCGGCGCCCTGCGCGCCCAGAAGCTCCGACGGCGGCAGCAGGCGCGCGAGGGCGTCGTCGATCTCGTCGGCGCTGCGCACGCCGCGCGCGGCGTATAGGCGCGCCAGCAAGGGCGGCACGCCGGCCTCTTCCAGGGCCCAGGCGACGCGCGGCGGCACGTCGCGCTGGGTCAGGGTGGGCGAAGCGCCCGCGGCGCTCACAACGCCTCCAGCAGCGGCGCCACCGGCGGGCTGCGCAGGCTGCGCGTGAGCCTCGCCCACGGCGACTGCGGCATCAGCTCGAAGCGCTGCGCGTCGCGTTCGCCGCAAAGCGTCAGCGTGGCCGCTTCGCCGCGCTCGGCGCGTTGCAGCAACGTCGCCAGTGGCCCGGCATCGAGGGCGCGCCAGGCCTCGGCCCAGGCGGCCCAGTCCTCGGCCAGCGCGCTGGCACGCAAGGAGTCGTCGAGTTGCAGGTCGGGCGCTGCGCGCTCGCTCTGGCGCACGCCGCAACCGCTGAGCCAGAACGAGTTGACGACGAGTTCGCCGCGTGCCGCGCGCGCGTCGTTGGCCGGCGCGAGGTAGAGCTGCATCTGCACTTCGCTCTGCAGCCGGCGAACGAGGGCCACGCGCGGGTTCGGCGGCAACCACCGGTCGACGTTGCGGCCGATCACGCGGTCGAGTGCCGCGCACGGCAGATCGCGCAGCGCCTCGTGCGCCACGTACCAGCGCAGCGGCGCGCCCCAGGCGACGCGCCAGCCTGCGCCCTCGAACAGGCCGCGCACGGCATCCAGCAGGGCCCGTGAGTCGGCTTCATCGAGCGTCAGTTGGGCAGGGTCGACCAGGCTCACGTGGTCGGCCGCCAGGTGCCAGTGCGCGGGCGTGAGCAGGCCCCAGGCCGCGTCGCCGACGGCGATGCCATCCAGTGCCGCCCGGCGCGCCGCCCACGGCAGGCAGCCGTCGGTGCCGGTGAGGCCAAGTACCACGGCGAGAGCGCGCTCGTGCGGGGGTGAGAAGCTGGCTTCGTCGCCGTGGTCACGCTGCGTCGGCGCGAGCCGCACCAGCAGGCGCGAGAGGTTGGGGAGTTGCAGATCGCGCAGCGTGTGCACGCAGCCCTCGGCGAGCGTGGAGGCAAACGGGATCAGCAGGTGCATCGCTTCATTATCGGGCGAGCATATCGGGCGAGCGATATCGGGCGAGCGACCTTGGCCGCCGGGCGATCGCGTGAGACCATGCCAGCCTGCATCGGCCCCGATCCACCGCGACCATGAGCCCCACCCCCGCCATCCCGCGCAGCATCTGGGCGCTCGGCTTCGTGAGCCTGCTGATGGACGTGTCGTCCGAGCTGATCCACAGCCTGCTGCCAGTGTTCATGGTGACGACGCTCGGCGCGAGCGCGCTGACGGTCGGCCTCATCGAGGGCACCGCCGAGGCGACGGCGCTGATCGTCAAGGTGTTCTCGGGCGTGCTGTCCGACTGGATCGGGCGCAGGAAGCCGCTCGCCGTCCTCGGCTATGGCCTGGGCGCGCTTTCGAAGCCGCTGTTCGCGCTCGCCGCGAGCTCGGGCTGGGTGCTCGCCGCGCGCCTGATCGACCGCACCGGCAAGGGCATGCGCGGCGCGCCGCGGGACGCGCTGGTGGCCGACCTCGCGCCCGAGGCCATTCGCGGCGCGGCGTTCGGCCTGCGCCAGGCGCTGGACACCGTCGGCGCCTTCGCCGGCCCGCTGCTCGCGATCGCGCTCATGCTGCTGTGGGCGAACGACTTTCGCGCCGTGTTCTGGGTCGCCGTGATCCCGGCCCTGCTGTCGGTCGCGCTGCTCGCTTTCGGCGTGCAGGAGCCCGAGCGCGCAGCCGGGCCGCAGCGTCTGAACCCGATCCGGCGCGAAGCCTTGCGCCGCCAGCCCAGCGCCTACTGGTGGGTGGTAGCGCTCGGCGCAGTGTTCACGCTGGCGCGCTTCAGCGAAGCCTTCCTCGTGCTGCGCGCGTCGGAAGGCGGCCTTGCCCTGGCTTGGACGCCGCTGGTGCTGGTCGGCATGAACCTCGTCTACTCGGCTGCTGCCTACCCGTTCGGCAAGCTGTCCGACCGCATGGACCACGGCCGCCTGCTTGCGCTCGGGCTCGCGCTGCTGATCGGCGCCGACCTCGCGCTCGCAGCGAGTAACCACTGGGGCTGGGTCTGGGCCGGCATCTCGCTGTGGGGCCTGCACCTCGCGGTGACGCAGGGCCTGCTGGCACGGATGGTCGCCGACAGCGCTCCACCCGACCTGCGCGGCACGGCCTACGGCTTCTTCAATCTCCTCAGCGGGCTGGCGATGCTGGTCGCGAGCGGCCTGGCCGGTGCGTTGTGGACCGGCCTCGGCGCATGCGCGACCTTCCTCGCCGGTGCCGCGTTTGCCGTGCTCGCGCTGGCAGCGCTGCTGCTGCGCGCCGCGTCCGCGCGCCGATGAGCGCGCGCCTCAAGGCTTGCACAGGAGGCGATAGCGGTGGTCGGTGCTCGGCTCGCCCCGCAACTCGGCTACTTCTGTGGTGACGCGTTCGAAGCCCAACCGTTCGAGCAGCGCGATGGATCTTGCGTTGCGCACATCGACGCTGGCCGCAATCTCGCGCACGCCATAGCGTTGCGGCAGGTCGGCGAGCAGCCACGTGCAGGCCTCGCTCGCGAAGCCCTGCCCCCACGCCGAGGGTTCAAGCGTGTAACCGATCCACGCATGCGAGTGCGGCGCCACCGTCGCCTGCAGCGTTCCAACCGGCGCGCCTCTGTCTCGGCGCATCAGCACCCAGTTGAGCCAGACCTCGCCCGACGCCTCGGGCGCGCCAAGCTCGAGCTGAGCAAAGCGCTGCGCGAGCGCAGCCACTGTCGCCCGCGCCGAGTCGGGCACGTAGGCATACAGACGCGGGTCGGCCAGCAGCGGGAACAGCAACGGCGCGTGCTCGGCGCGAAGCGGGGTGATCGCAAGGCGCGCCGTCTGCGCCGGGGCGTCGGTGGCTGTCATTCGCCGCACAGCAGTTCGTTCAGCTCGGGCGTCGTCAACGCAGCGTCGAGGTAGCCGAAGGTCCCCAGATCGCGGACCTCGCACGCAGCCGCTACAAGGCCGCTCATCGCGGCGCGGTAGAGCGACTGCGCGAGGCTGATCCGGCGCACGCCGGCCGCTTCGAGCTCGGCGACGCTGAACGAGCGCCCGCGGATCGCAACCATGAAGTTGACCGGCTTCTTGACCGCAGCGCAGACCGCGCGCACAGCCGCCAAGTCCGGCAACCCGGGCGCGAACAGCACGTCGGCGCCGGCGCGCTCGAAGGCCTGCAGACGGCGGATCGTATCGCCCAGGTCCGGCTTACCGCGAATGAAGTTCTCGGCGCGCGCGGTCAGCGTGAACGGGAAAGCGAGCGAACGCGCGGCCTCGGCAGCTGCCGCGATGCGTTCGGTCGCGTGGCCGATGTCGTACAGCCGCGGCGCCTCCGCCACATCGCAGGCGTCCTCGATCGAGCCGCCGACCAGGCCCGCCGCAGCGGCGAGGCGAATCGTCTGCGCCACCGTCTCGGGCGCGTCGCCGAAACCGTTCTCCAGGTCGCCCGACACCGGCAAATCGGTCGCGCCAGTGATGGCCTGCGCCATCGCGAGCGCCTCGCCGCGCGTGATGGCGCCGTCGCGCCGGCCCAGCGTTGCGGCCGCCGCACCGCTCGACGTTGCCAGCGCTGCAAAGCCGAGCGCGGCGAGGATGCGCGCCGAGCCGGCGTCCCACGAGTTGGCAATCACGAACGCGCCGCCTTGCTCGTGCAGGGCGCGGAATCGAGTCGCCTTCTCGGCTTGGGTGATGTTCATTGCGGAATCCCTGTGCGCGAGAAGACGCACACCATAGCGCAGTGCCCGCGCCGCCAGTCTTTGCATGCAACCGCAGATGCGATATGCTGGATATTCATCCAGCTATGGTAGCCGCACTGGAGCTAAGCGGATACCCCCTATGCATGTACAGCCTCGTCGACGCACCGCCCGTGGCGAAGCGCCTGATCGCCCACCTCGACATGGACGCCTTCTACGCGTCGGTCGAACTGCTGCGCTACCCCGACCTGCGCGGCCGACCGGTGGTGATCGGCGGCGGGCGCGACCATGCGCCCGAAGTGCTGGCCGACGGCACGCGCAGATATGCTCAGCTTCGCAGTTATGCCGGCCGCGGCGTCATCACCACTGCAACCTACGAGGCGCGGGCCTTCGGCGTGCACTCGGGCATCGGCCTGATGAAGGCCGCGGCGCTCGCTCCGGATGCCGTGCTGCTGCCGGTGGACTTCGACGCCTACCGAAAGTACTCGCGGTTATTCAAGGCCGCCGTGCGCGCCATCGCGCCGATCGTCGAAGACCGCGGCATCGACGAGATCTATGTCGACATCTCCGCCCTGCCCGGCGCGCAGGCGGACGGCGGGCAGGCGGTCGGCCGTGCGCTCAAGCAGGCCGTGTTCGCGACCACGGGTCTCACCTGCTCGATCGGCATCACGCCGAACAAGCTGCTCTCGAAGATCTGCTCCGAGATCGACAAGCCCGACGGGCTGACGCTGCTCACGGCTGACGAAATCCCGCAGCGCATCTGGCCGCTGGCGGCGCGAAAGATCAACGGCATCGGTCCTAAGGCGTCGGCGCGGCTCGAAGCGCTGGGCATCCGCACGATCGGCGAGCTTGCCGCGGCCAGCCCCGCGCTGCTGCTCGCCGAGTTCGGCAAAAGGACCGGCGCCTGGCTGCATGCGGCGGCGCATGGGCGCGACGAGCGGCCGGTCGTGACCTACAGCGAACCCAAGAGCATCAGCCGCGAGACGACCTTCGAGCGCGACCTGCACGCGGTGCGCGACAAGGCCGCGCTGACCGGGCTGCTCAACGAACTTTGCACCGAACTCGCCGGCGACCTCGCGCGCAAGGGCTATGCGAGCAAGACGATCGGCATCAAGCTGCGCTTCGACGACTTTCGCATCGTCACGCGCGACCTCACGTTGCCCGCGCACACGATGGACGCGCGCGGCATCCGCCGCGCCGCGGGCGCGTGCTTGAAGCGGGTCGACCTCACGCGCCGCCTGCGCCTGCTCGGGGTGCGTGCCGGCGCGCTGGCCAAGATCGCCGATCTGGTCGGCGGCGCGGCCGCGCCCGAGGCGGCGCACGTGGCCCGCGCCGAGGAGCCAACGGCACGTTACGAGCTGCCGCTGTTCGCCGACCTGCCGCCCGACGATTGAGGCTGTTGCAGTATTTTCCAATCCAGGTATGAGCCTGAAGCGAGCGTGAAGTGAGGCTGTTCGGTGGTCGAGTTGATCTGGTCAAAAGAGACAGTCTATCGACCCGCCGGTGTGACTGCTTTTACTTGATCAGGCCCCTGCCAGG
>CAIKUF010000267.1 GCA_903830565.1 uncultured bacterium
CCAGCCCACTTGACAGGCCGGCGAGCGCCTTCAGGCGGCTACCAAACGTCCATCGGTCACATCACCGAAATGATCGGTCACGCTCCCGAATTCGGCGGTCACGATGCCGAAACGGGCGGTCACGCTCCTCCGAAATACGCAACAAGGAGCGAGCGGCCAGCATCGAGTGCACCAACGCGCATCTGCGCAACCGCGGTTTGCAGCGCTTCACCGTGCGTGGGCTGATGAAGGCGCGCGCCGTGCTGCTCTGGCACGCGCTGGCCCACAATCTCAAGCGGATGATGGCCTTGAACTTCGCGTTTGCGGCCTGAGGCGCTGGAAATAGGCCAACACGACCCGCCTTGGCGACCCATCCGGGTCTGCATCAACGCACGCCCGCTCCACCAGGCAGCCTTCCTCTCGAATCGAGTCGGCATGTCCCTGCGCAACGCGCGCAAGCTTCGCTGCATCGAATCCATCTGCGAAATTGAAAAATTCACAGGCTCTCACTCCTGAACAGATCAGCGAAAACCTGCTCACCTTCTGTCTGAACTGTCCTGATCCCGGCGCTGCCATCCATTTGACGCTCGATGCTCCCCGAGGAACACTGGCGAGTTCGGTTGTCGATCAGGCGCTGGCTATGCCGTCCAGAGCGCTTGAGACGTGGAGCACTGAGGACATCCCTGCAGACGATCCGCTGAGGCACTGGAAGCTCGCTGATGCGACGGGCTCCGGGTCCGGGGTCGCGTCTTGAATTCAAACCCCCGCGTCTTGCGCGTGTCACCGGGGTCAGGCGCGGGTGCTCGATGAGATCAAGAGCCACCCGTCACGCCCAGCGTTGCGAGCGCCTGGACGGCGGTGCCGATGCCGATGCCCTTATAGCTGCCCATCGACAGCAGATGCTTGTCGCCGGAGACAACCAGATTGGCATGAGCGGCCAACGCGGCGGCGATGACGTGATCATCATCGGCGTCGCCTGGCACGACGCGCGGCGTCGAGAGCGGCGACACGCTGATCGCCAAGTCCCCGTAGTGGCCGATGGCCTGCTCGACCGAAGAGCGTTGCTGCGCAAGCCTTGATGCCAGATGCTCTCGCCCGAGCACCTCGCGCAACTCGATCAGCAGCGCCGGCGACGTATACAGATCGATGTCGCCCGCGGTCGCCGCCTGCAGCAGCCTGAGCGGCGTGCCGCCCCAGATCACCGCCGAGACGATGACATTCGTATCGAGGACGATTCTCACTGCACGTCTGGCTTCTTCGTCTGGCGCTCGCGCCGCTCGGCGCGCACCGCCTTGACCTCGGCGACGATCTCCTCATCGCTCATCGGTGCGATGCCTGCCGCCTGCAGCCGCGCGGCGACCTCCAGCAGCTTGGCGCCCGCCTCACGGCGCATCGCATCCTCCAACAGCCGCTGAATCGCTCCGTCCGACAACAGCCCCGCGCGCTGCGCGCGCTGCGCCAGTTCGTCGGGCAACTTCACTACCAGTTCCGTCATGGGTTGTGCTCCTTCAGGCGCGCACCATCGCACGCTTCGATACAGGCTTCACGCGCGCGGTATGCGCTGCATTGCGTGTGGCCTGACGTGCCATCGACTGCTTCGCCTGGTGCTTGAGGATCAGCCCTTCGAGCAGCCCGCGCGCCAAGTCCTTGTCCTCGTCGTCGAACTGGCTGATCGCTTCGAACTGCAAACGCAAGTCCTCATCGGGACCGCGTTCATCCTTCCCAAAAATTAGCTCATCTGCGGACACCGTCAACGCGATGGCCAGCCGCCGGATCACGTCCAGGGTGGGCTGGCTGTCAGCCGACTCGTAGCGGTTGATCTGCGTGAGGTGCACCGCCACGCGATCAGCCAGCGCCTGTTGGGTGAGGCCGCGCTCTTTGCGAAACGCTGCCAGTCGTTGAGCGAAATCCATGTTGAGCCACCAAGCCGAATCATCCGTGACGTTCACTCTAACCCCCGGTTGCAAAGGTGCAGACCAGACATTAGCATATGCGCTATACAAAATACTGCTTGTTGGCGTATTCCTGAATCCGTGAGCCTTACAAACGCGGACGCCTGCAAGTTGTTGATCTGATTGGCGAATCTCTCAGGGTTGGTCCTGACAACCGATCACCCTCCCCCCGCGTCAGAATAGTTGTCGCCTCCATAGATCAACCCCGGGGGCGGCGATGAAGGACGGACGTGGCTCGATACGGACAGACATTCAAAGACAGAGCGGTGGCGCGGTTGCTGCCGCCGGAGAGCGCGGCGATCGAC
>CAIKUF010000268.1 GCA_903830565.1 uncultured bacterium
CCCGGCTGCCAACGCACATGAACAGCCGGATCGACGAGTTGCTGCCGCATCGCTGGCAACCTATGGGTTGACAGCGTCGCGAATGACCCAAGCACTCGCTGCGGTCAACTCGTCAAGGTGGGGCGGCTAGCCGCTTACGAAGGATCACCAAGCCCGCTGGCAACTTGTGTGCGAGGCGTTCGACGTTGCCAAGTCACCGGCGATGCGAAATGTTGTAGAAGCTGCGCTCACCAAGGACTACCGCGCGAATTTGCTCCACTTCGACGACGACGATAAGGTCATCTCGACGGACATCTCCGAGCTCGACCCGAGCTCCGAAAATGAGCACGTCGCAGGATGGGGTGGTCTCACGGAGTATTCGTCCCGCTTTGGCGATGCCGTCCGCAAGGCGGTGAACGAGGCAGTAGACGATGCCATAGATGAGGCCGAGTCTTGAAGAAGACCTCGCGGAAGACGCCTGTAAGAAACGCGCTTCGTAAGGACTCTGCGTTGCTACCTATGGTTGCTGACGGCCTGGGCGCTGTATCGGGAGCACACCGGGACTATTTCGAGCATGCGATTCGATCCGCCTTTGCAGATAGCCTCGAATTGGACACGGCCGTGAGGCAGGGCCATGATCAAGAAAACCGTTGGGACTACCTCCTCGGCCATGAACCGAGTGGTGAGGTGGTCGCCGTTGAGCCCCACTCGGCTAAACACGATGAGATCACCACCGTGATCAAGAAGCGCTCTGCAGCGCGTGAACAGCTCAAGGCACACCTGCGCGAAGGCAGGTTTGTGGCCAAGTGGCTGTGGGTCGCTTCGGGAAAGGTCCAGTTCGCAGACACCGAAAAGGCAAAGCGACGCCTTGACCAGAATGGCATCGAGTTCGTTGGCAAGAGGGTCACGGTCAAGCACCTCCCACCGGCAGTCGCACCCGGATCAGCTACGGTAAAGGGACCTCGTCGCGGCGCCAGGACATGACACTTTCGCTGTCCAGAATCGACGAGTAGATTCAGACGAAAGATGTCTCACCGGAAAGAGGCGGGACAATGCTGACAACTCCGGTCTGGCATCGACTATGCCTGCTTTGCGGCGTAGCAGCGCGTGCCGATCGGTTTCACCCGGTCGCCTTTATGGCGACGGCGTGCACAAGTCTGTCCGAGCGTCGCGCGGGGAGTTGTAGTCATGTTGCTACAATTACTTCCGGAGGTCGCCCATGCCGATAACAACCCTATCCAGCCGCGAGTTCAATCAGGACACGAGCAAGGCCAAGAAGGCCGCCAAGGCCGGGCCGGTGTTCATCACCGATCGTGGCCGGCCCGCTCACGTGCTGCTCAGCATCGAGACCTACCAGTCGCTGGTCGGGCCGAGTGCCAGCATCGTTGATCTGTTGGCAACGCCCGGCGCCGAGACGATCCGGTTCGCTCCGCCGCGTGTTCGCAAGCTGGCGAAGCCGGTGGATCTGACGTGAGCTTCCTGCTCGACACGAACGTCGTTTCGGAGCTTCGCAAGGCCAAGTCCGGCAAGGCCCATCGCTCGGTCACCGCGTGGGCGGCCCAGGTGCCGGCGGGCAGCCTGTATGTGTCTGCGATCACGCTGCTCGAGCTCGAGATGGGCGTGCTTCAACTCGAACGGCGAGACGCCGTGCAGGGTGCCATCATGCGCACGTGGCTGGATGGTCACGTGCTGCCCGCGTTCGCGGGCCGCGTGCTCGCGGTCGATGCCGCCGTGGCGCTGCAATGCGCACGGCTGCACGTGCCGAACAAGCTGAGCGAGCGCGACGCGATGATCGCCGCGACGGCGCTCGTTCATGGCATGACGGTGGTGACGCGCAACGTGGCCGACTTCGAAGCCAGCGGAGCGCGGCTTCTCAATCCCTGGCTCGCATAGCCGCCCACGGCGGACGGCAATCCGAAGGGTCGCCGGCCACCGACCCCCTGGTCACGTCCGCTGCCTGCGCCAGCGCCTACACCAGCGGCTCCCCAATCCCCTCGCTCGCAAACGCCCGCTGCACCGCCGGTCGCGCCAGCAGGCGCTGCAGGTAGGGCCCGAGATGCGGCAGGCTGCGCGCGGGGCGGGCGAAGCCGCGCGTCCAGCGGCACAGCACCAGCGCGTAGAGGTCGACCACGCTGAACTCGGCGCCGAGCAGCCACGGGCCGCGGGCGGCGAGTTCGGCGGCTAGCTGGTCCAGCATCGCGCCGATCTTGGCTTCGGCGTGCGCCTTCACCTGCGCGATGGCCGCCGCGTCGTCGGCCCAGCGCTCGGGGTAGAAGTAGATGATCAGCGCCGCCTGCAGCGTGTTCGTCAGCCACGCCAGCCACTTGTAGAAGTGCGCCCGCGCGGCACTTCCCGGCGTAGGCGCCAGCTTGGCAGCCGCATGCGTGTCGACGAGGTGCAGGCAGATCGCCGCCGTCTCGTAGAGCACGAGCGGGCTGGCGGCGCTCGAATCGACGAGCACCGGGATCAGCCCGTTCGGGTTCAGCGCCAGGTACTCGGGCGACTTGTGCGCCTGCCGCGTGCGGTCGACGAGCACGAGTTCGAAGGGCACGCCCAGCTCTTCGAGCAGCAGGTGCGGGATGAGGCTCGCATTGCCGGGGAAGTAGTGCAGTTGGATCATGCTCAGCGCTCCGGGTTGGTCAGGCGAAAGAGGTCGGGCAGTGTCTTGCCAGGCTCGTCGCGAAAGCGCTCGTCCAGCACCTCCAGCGCTTCGATGCGGTCGACGCGAAAGCTGCGAAAGGCCTGCCGCAGTTCGCACCAGGCGGCGAGCGTCCAGACCTGGCCCCAGAAGAAGCTGCCCAGCGGGCGCAGACGGCGCTCGCTGCGCTCGCCCTTGAGGTCGAGGTAGACCAGGCGCACCACGTGGCGCGCCTCGGCGGCCAGACGCAGTTGCTCCAGCCGGCGCCGCGTTGCCGCATCGGGGCCGACCGGCGGCGCATAGACGGCCAGGCTCTCGGCCGCGGCGCGCGCCGCGGCGGGCAGCACGGCGAGGATCTTCGAGAGCGCACTCTCGGCGCGCGCGGCCAGCGTTTCATCCAGGCGCGGCTGCGCCAGCCGCACGGCGGCGACCAGGGCCTGCGCTTCGTCGCGGGTGAACATCAGTGGCGGCAGGTCGAAGCCCGCGCGCATGCGGTAGCCGACGCCGGCCTCGCCTTCGATCGGAACGCCCTGGCGCTGCAGATCGGCGATGTCACGGTAGACCGTGCGCACCGAGACTTCGAGCCGCCGGGCGATGAACTCGGCCGTCGAGAGGCGCCGCCCGCGAACGAGCTGGACGATCTGGAACAGGCGGTCGGCGCGGCGCATCGCGTCATTGTGCGGGCACCGCCGCCAACCGCTGTTCAGGCCGGCGCGTGCAGCCCGACGCGGTTGCCTTCGGTGTCGGCGATGTGCGCGAAGCAGCCCATGCCTTCGGGCAGTTGCACCTTGGGCGTCGTGACGCGACCGCCGGCGCCGGCCACGCGCGCCAGCACGGCGTCGAGCGACGGCCCGGCGTCCAGGTAGATCAGCGTGCCCGCGGCTGAGGGTTCGGGCACGTCGTCGCCGGCCATCAGGCAGCCACCGACGCCGCCTTCGCCGTAGCTGAACACGGCCAGCGTGTGCTTGCCCATGGTCTCGCGGCGCAGCGGCGCACCGAGCAGCGCGGAGTAGAAAGTCTGTGCGCGTTCGATGTCGCGCACTGGAATCTCAAACCAGGCGATAGCGTCGGTTCGGGTGGCGGCTTGGGTCATGAAGTTCTCCTTCGGGTTGTGGGAGACGGCATGGTGCGCGGGGCCTGCTGACAGCGTGGTGGCAGCAGCGTGTCGGCAGGTTTGCTTGGGCTCGGCGCGGGCCGAGGCCAGGCCTGATCCGCGTCGCCTTACGGTGGAGGGCGACGCGCAGCCACGGCGATGGGTGCCGATGCCGACTTGCGCTGCCAGGCACAACGGGACGAAAGGGCGGTGCGCCGTGTCGACGGATGCGAATCGCAAGGGCTCGCTGCGGGCCGGCGCCGTGTACTTCGCGTGCGTCGCGCTCGCCCATACGGCAGGCGTGAAGATCCCCGGCCTGTTCATCTACCACGACGTGCCACCGCACATCGATCAGGAGCAGATCATCGCCTTCCTCGCACCCGGTGACCGTCCTGGGCGTCACCGCCGCGACGCAGTCGTCACGCGCACCGGCGGCGCGATGCGCGAAACGGTGGCACAGTGCAAGCCAGCGTGACGCCGGCGTGGCGCCGAAGAAGTAGTCTTCAGAACAGCGGCTGCGGTGGTGCCTTCTCGGGCGGCCGCGCGCCGCCGGTGGCGGTGAACTTGTCGGCCTCGCCGACCCAGCCGCCGCCCATCGCCTTGTAGATGTTCACCGCCGAGCTGAAGGTCGAGGCGCGCACCGAGGCCAGGTTCAGCTCGGCCGGGAACAGCGCCTGCTCGGCCTGCAGCACGGTCGAATAGGCGGTGTAGCCGCCGTCGTACTGCAAACGCGCATAGCGCGAATACTCCTTCAGCGCGGCGACGAGCCGCGCCTGCGCGGCCAGTTGCTCCTGCAACTTCTGGTGTGCGACGAGCGCGTTGTCGACATCGGCGAAGGCGTTGCGAATCGAGAGCTGGTAGTTCAGCAGCGCCGCGCTCTGCGTCGCCTCGGCCTGAGCGACCTGGCCGCTGACGGCGCCGAAGGTGAAGATCGGCCCGGTGATGGACCCGGCGTAGTTCCACACCCGCGACGCGCCCTTGAACAGGTTGCCGAGCTCGCTGCTCGCGCCGCCGAAGGCGCCGGTGAGCGAGATCGTCGGGAAGTACAGCGCCTTCGCGGCGCCGATCTGCGCGTTGGCGGCGATGATCTGCTGCTCGGCCTGCAAGAGGTCGGGGCGCCGATCGAGCAGCGCCGACGGCACGCCTGCGGGCACCTTGGGCAGCGCCAGGTCGTAGACCGACTTGCCGCGCACGATCGGCCCCGGGTCGCGCCCGATCAGCACCGCCAGCGCATTCTGGTTCTGCGCGATCTGCGATTCGATGAGCGGGATCTGCGCCGCCGCCGTCTCGTACTGCGACTGCGCCTGCACGACGTTCATCTGCGAGACCTGGCCGTACTTGAACTGCAACTCGAACAGCTTCACCGATTCGCCGTAGGTGACCAGCGTCTGCTGGGCCACGGCGAGCTGCGCATCCAGGCCGCGCAGTTGCAGGTAGCTGTTCGCCGTCGTCGCCACCAGCGACAGGATGACGCCGCGCCGCGCCTCGTCGGTGGCCAGCACGTTGGCCAGCGCGGCCTCGGATTGGCGGCGGATGCGGCCCCAGAGGTCGATCTCCCAGCTCGCCGAGAGCAGTGCCTGGTAGGACGTGACCGGGTTCGGGTAGTTGGGTATCAGCGTCGAGAGGGCCGTATCGGGCGTGCGCTGGCGCTCGCCGGTCGCGCCGTAGCCGGCCTGCGGGAAGAGCTGCGAGCGCGTCTGCGTCAACACCGCCGCCGCCTGCTCGACGTTGGCGGCAGCGATCGCGATGTTCGTGTTGTGCGCCAGCGCCTCGGCGATCAGCGCGTCGAGCACCGGGTCCTGGAACTGCTTCCACCACAGCGTGTCGGCGGTGGCGGCAGCGTTGGCGGGTTCGTACTGATAAGCCTTCGGTGCAACGATCTCGGGCCGCCGGTAATCCGGGCCCATCGTGCAGCCGGCGAGCAGCGCGGCGGCAAGCGTGACGATGGTCAGGCGGCGCATCTCATTGCGACCTCGGATCAGTACAGCAACATCGTCATCCCCGCGCAGGCGGGGATCCATCTGCGGTTCATTGTTCGCGTGGATCCCCGCCTGCGCGGGGATGACACGGGAGTTCTGCGTTCTTGCATTGGAATTCAAATCAGGCGTCCCCCGGCGCCGCTGCGGCGCTCGCGTTCGCCTTGGCCTGCTTGCGCTCGGCGATCTGGTCGAAGATGTAGAAGAACAGCGGCACGTAGAGCATGGCCAGCGTCGTCTCGCCGATCATGCCGCCGATGATGCCGGTGCCTATCGAATGGCGCGCGTTGGCGCCCGCGCCGACGGCCAGCGCCAGCGGCAGGCAACCGACCGCGAAAGCGAGCGAGGTCATGATGATCGGCCGCAGCCGCTGCTCGCCGGCGAGCACGGTGGCCTCCATGATGGTCTTGCCCTGCTTGCGAAAATCCACCGCCGCCGAGACGCGCAGCACCGCGTTCTTGGCACCCAGGCCGATCAGCACCAGGAGGCCGATCTGGAAGTAGACGTCGTTCTCGAGTCCACGCAGATAATTCGTTAGTAGCGCACCCAGGATGCCGAACGGAATGGCCGTCATCACCGCGCCCGGCAACGTCCACGACTCGTACTGTGCGGCGAGGACGAGGAAGACGACGATCAGGCCGAACACGAAGGCGAGCGACGAGGTGCCGCCGGACTTCTTCTCCTCGAAGGCCAGCCCGGACCAAGCTGCGGTATAGCCCGGCGGCAGGTCGGCCGCGAGTTCCTCCATCGCCGCGATGGCCTGCCCCGAGCTGTAGCCGGGCGCCGGGTTGCCGATGATCTTGGCCGCCGGAAAGCCGTTGAAGTGCGGCAGCAGGTCGGGCCCGGCGGTCCACTGCGTGGTCACGACGGCGGCCAGCGGCACCATCTTGTTCTGGTTCGATCGCGTGTACAGCCGCGTCAGGTCGCCCGGCTGCTGGCGGAACTTGGCGTCGGACTGCACGATCACCCACCAGACGCGGCTGAACTGGAGGAACTGGCTCGCGGTGAGCGAGCCGAACTGGGCCTGGATCGCGCTGTAGACGTCCTGCACCGGTATGCCGAGCAGGGTCGCCTTCTCGCGGTCGACGTTGGCGCGCAGTTGCTGCGCGCTGGCATTGAAGGTCGTGCTCAGGCCCGCCAGCTCGGGCCGCGCGCGCGCCTTCGCGATGAAGGCTTTGGTCTGCGCCTCGAGGTCGGTCGGGCTGCCGGCGCCGGTGTCCTGCAGCCAGAACTCGAAGCCGCCGGTGGTGCCGATGCCGGGGATGGGCGGCGGCGAGATCGGCAACACGACGGCTTCCTCGATCTGTTTGGCCTGCGCGTAGAACGCCATCAGGATGGCGCGCGCGTTCTGCTCGCGCGCGGTGTCGGCCGAGGCGTAGCGTTCCTTGAAGTCCGTGAAGGTGATGAAGAACGTCGCCGCGTTGGTCTTGAAGCCGCCGTCGATCAGGCTGTAGCCGGTGATCATCGAGCGCCGGTCGACACCGGGGATCTTGGCCAGGATGGCATCGACGCGCTCGGACACTGCCTGCGCGCGATCCAGGCTGGCCGATTGCGGCATCATGATCGCAACCATCGCGTAGCCCTGGTCTTCGGGCGGCACGAAGCTCGTCGGCAGCGCGTGAAAGAGCTGCCAGATGCTCCACAGGAACACGACGAGCAGCACGAAGGCGACGACCATGCGCTTGATGACGAACTCGACCGCGTGCCCGAAGCCCAGCGTGACGCGGTCGACCTGGCGGTTGAACCAGGCGAAGAAGCCGCGCTGCGGCGGCGGGTTGTGCTTGAGCAGCAGCGCGCACATCGAGGGCGTGAGCGTCAGCGCAACGAAGCCCGAGACCGCGACCGAGATCACGATCGTGATCGCGAACTGCTTGTAGAGCTGTCCGGTCGTCCCCGGCAGGAAGGCGGCGGGCACGAACACCGATGCCATCACCAGCACCACCGCGACCAGCGAGCTGCCAATCTCGCTCATCGCGCGCAGCGTAGCGTCCTTGGGCGAGAGGTGGTCCTGGGCCATGATGCGCTCGACGTTTTCGACGACGACGATGGCGTCGTCGACGACCATGCCGATGGCAAGGATCAGGCCGAAGAGCGTCAGCAGGTTGATCGAGAACCCGAGCGCCAGCATGCCGGCGAAGGTGGCGACCAGGGCGACGATGATGGCCACGCCGCAGATCAGCGTCGTGCGAAAACTCTGCAGGAACAGGTAGACGACGAGCACGACCAGCACTATCGCCTCGGCCAGCGTCTTGAGCACCTCCTCGATCGACAGGCGAACGAAGTCGTTGGTGTCCAGCGCTACGTCGTAGCTCACGCCTTCGGGAAAGCGCGGCTTCATCTCCTCCAGCGTCTTGCGCACCGCCTTCGAGACGAGAAGGCCATTTGAGCCGGGCTGTTGGTAGATCGCGATGAAGGTCGCCGGCGTGTTGTTGAGCCTGGTGTCGACGATGTACTGGCGCAGCCCCACTTCGGCGCGTGCGACGTCGCCGACGCGAACGATCGCGCTGCCGTCTTGGCTCGCGCGCAGGATGATGTTCTGGTACTGCGCCGGGTCGGTGAAGGGCCGCTGCGTGACCACCGGGAAGGTCAGCTCGACCGGGCCGGCGCTGGGCTGCTGGCCGATCTGGCCGGCGCCGAAGAGTGCGTTCTGGGTGCTGATCGCGTTCGCGATGTCGCTCGTCGTGATGCCCAGCGACGCCATGCGGTCGGGGTTCATCCAGATCCGCATCGCCTGGTCGGGCACGCCCATGACCTGCGCCTGGCCGGCGCCCGGAACGCGCTTGAGCGCGTCGAGCACGTAGACGTTGGCGTAGTTGGCGACGTACTCGGCGCTGTAGCGCTTGGGGTCGCCCGTCACCGCGAGCAGCATCATGATCGTCGCCGACTGCTTCTGCACCGAGACGCCCTGCTGCGTCACCGCGGTCGGCAACTGCGGCAACGCGAGGTTGACGCGGTTTTGTACCTGCACCTGCGCGATGTCGGGGTCGGTGTCGAGCGAGAAGTAGACGGTCAGGCTCAACTGGCCGTTGGCCGAGCTGGTCGACGACATGTAGAGCATGTTGTCGACGCCGTTGATCTGCGCCTCGATGGGCGCGGCCACC
>CAIKUF010000269.1 GCA_903830565.1 uncultured bacterium
AAATCGCTCGCCAGCACCGACACCGTGGTCGCCGCGGCGACCTTGCCGCTGCCACTCAGCACCAGCACCACCGGCTGGCCGTGCAGGCGCCCGCGGTGGAACTCGCGCCCGGCGCGGGCGATGCGGCTAACGCCGTCCATCAGTGGCAGCAGTGCACGCAACTCTTCGTGCATTGCACTGACCACGGCGACCGGGGCGGAGTCGTCGGAAGACTTCAATGGGCTCATGAAATCGTCAGGGTGTGGCTTGAATGCCCAGTGCCCAGGCGAGCACCGAGAAGCTCGCGAACGCGAGCACGGTCGAGGTCATGATGATGCGTGCCACGCGGCCATTGTCGGCCCCGTAACGCTCGGCGAGCAGCGACACGTTGCTTGCGCTCGGCAGTGCGGCGGTGAGCACGAGGACGCTGAGTTCGAACTTCGACAGTGGCGCGCCCACGGCCTGCGCCGCCAACCCCGCACCCGCGATCAGCAGCGGATGTAGCACGAGCTTGAACAACGCCACCGGGACGTATTGCGATGGCGGTGTTCGCGAGTGCGCGTGCTGCCCGGCGCGCCAGAGCACGGCGCCGATCGTGAACAGCGCCACCGGCGTTGCCGCGTCGGCCAGCATCTTGATGATCTGGCCGAGCGCGTCGGGCAATGTCCAGCCGGCGAGCGAGAACACAGATCCGAGGCCGATCGCCCACGGCAGTGGGTTGGCCAGCGTGCCGCGCACGGCGCGCAGCGCGGCCGTGGGCAGATCGGCCTGGGCATCGCCGCCGCCATGGGCGTGCAGTTGCGCGAGCGCGATGCACAGCGAACTGGTGACGAAGAGATCGACCAGCAGGGTCGCGATCACCGGCCCGGCGGCGCGCTCGCCGAGCAGCGCGACAAGAAGCGGCACGCCCATGAAGCCCGAGTTCGGAAACGCCGCAACGAGGGCGCTGAAGGCGGCGTTCTTGAGATCGACGCCAGGGCCGCCCGGCCTGCGCCGTCGCGTCACCGCGACCGTGAAGCCGACCATCCCCAGCGCGCACACGCCATAGAGGCCGATCAGCGCCGGCGCCATCAATCGCGCGAGTGGCGTGCTGGCGCCGAAGCGAAACAGCATGCACGGCAGCGCGAAGAAGAGCACGAACAGGTTCAGGCCCGGGATGGCCGACTCGGGCAGCGCCCGGCTGCGCGCCGCGAGGTAGCCGCACAGCACGAGGGCGAAGAACGGAACGGTGACGGCGAAGATGGCCTGCATGCGATGGCGAAGTATCTCAACTCCGGCTTGACGGCCCGGCCCGGCGCAGCGCGAGCGCGACTCGCGTCACAATCTCTGCCGGGGCTTCAGGGAGCAATCGATGACGCAGGAACGGCGTGGTGCGGTTCGCAGGGTGCTGGGGGGCTTGTGGCGGCTGCTCGATGCCAGCCGGCGAGTGGTCTTCAACCTCGTTTTTCTGGCGCTCGTCGTCGGCTTGGTGTATGCGTTCATCACCAGCGGGCCGGGCAAGCTCGAAGACAAGACCGTCCTCGTGCTCGACTTCTCGGGCCCCATCGTCGAGCAGCGCTCGGGCAACGCGCGCGACGCCGCGCTGCAACAGGCGCAGGGCCGCGAGAACGAGCAGATTCGCCTGCGCGACGTGATCGCCGTCCTCGATGCGGCGACGAAGGACGCCAAGATCGAGCGCGCGCTGCTGCTGCTCGACGAGCTCTCCGGCGGCGGGCTGGCCACGCAGCACGAGGTCGCCGCCGCGATCGAACGTTTCAAGGCGAGCGGCAAGCAGGTCGTCGCCTGGGGCAGCGCGTTCGACCAGCGCCGCTACTACCTGGCCGCGCACGCGAACGAGATCTACCTCGACCCGATGGGCGCCGTGGTCCCGGAAGGCTACGGCCGCATGCGCAGCTACTACCGCGACGCGCTGGACCGCCTGGGCGTTGCCGCCAACGTGCTGCGCGTGGGCAAGTTCAAGAACGCCGCCGAACCCTTCTTCGCGAACGAACCGTCGAAGGAGACGCTCGAGTCCGAGGCTTACCTGTACGACGCGCTGTGGGGCCTGTACGTGCGAGGCATCGAAAAGGCGCGCAAGTTGCCCGAGGGCAGCTTTGCGAAAGGCATCGATGCGCTGCCCGGCAGCCTCAAGGCCGCGGGCGGCGACATGGCCAATCTCGCGCTCGAGTCCAAGCTCGTCGATGGCCTGAAGACGCGCGACGAATTGCGCAAGCTCCTCATCGAGCGAGGCGCGCAGGCCACGGAACACAAGAGCTTCCGCCAGGTGAGTTTCAGCGACTACCTGGCGCGCGTGAAGCCGGCCAAGGGCGGCGAGGGGGTCGGCGTCGTCGTTGCCCAAGGCGAGATCAGCGACGGCAGGGAGCCCCCGGGCCGCGTCGGCGGGCGTTCGACGGCAGACCTGATCCGCAAGGCGCGCGAAGACGAACAGGTCAAGGCCGTCGTGCTGCGCGTCAATTCGCCCGGCGGCAGCGTCTACGGCTCCGAGCTTGTTCTGCGCGAACTCGCGCTCACCCGCGCCGCTGGCAAGCCGGTGGTGGTGTCGATGGGCGATGTGGCGGCGTCGGGCGGCTACTGGATTTCGCTCTCCGCCGACGAAGTGATCGCCGACCCGGCGACGGTCACCGGCTCGATCGGCGTCTTCGGCATGCTGCCCACTGCCGAAGGGCTGATGGACAAGCTGTCGATTCACACCGCGGGCTACACGACGACCTGGCTCGGCTCCGGCTACGACCCACGCAAGGCGCTAGCCCCGCGCTTCGCCGAACTCGTGCAGTCGGGCATCGACCGCGTCTACGCCGACTTCCTGTCGCGCGTAGCCAGCGCGCGCAAGACGACGCCCGAGAAGATCGACCTCGTCGCGCAGGGCCGCGTGTGGACTGGCGACCAGGCCAAGGAGCGCGGCCTCGTCGACCGCACCGGAGGCTATCTCGATGCACTGGACGCGGCGCGCACGCGTGCCAAGCTCGGCGCCGATGCGCCGGTCAATTACATCGAGGCCGAGCCGGGGCGGTTCGAGCGCATCGTCGAGATGTTCAGCAGCTCGGTCGCGCATGCGCTCGGCCTGCCGACCACGCTCTTCGCGCTGCAGACGGGCATCCCGACGGGCGCGGTGCGCGAGGCGCAGCAGGAACTCGGGTGGCTGGCCGATGTGGCGGCGCGCCGCCAGCCCTTCGCGGCAGTGGTGCACTGCCTGTGCCAGCCCCCGCAGTAGAGGAGAGGCGCGACTGCGCAAGATGCTACATTCGACAGCCTTGCACTGCGTGTGCTGGAGTTGGCGCGCATCCGGTGAATCCAGTCTGTCGATGGCCCTGCCTTTCTCCTCTCCCGCGCGAACCCTCCAGCACCGACGCGGCATAGACATCGAGGTCTATGCGCGCGGCGACGGCTTGTGGGAGGTCGACGCCCACCTCAGCGACATCCGCTCGCGCGACACGCCGCTCTCGTCGGGCATCTGCCGGGCCGGCCAGCCGATCCATGATCTGGTGTTGCGCCTCGTTGTCGACGAGCGTTTCAACATCGTCGAAGCCGGCTCGGAGACGCGCGCGATGCCCTTCGCCGGGCAATGCGACGAGCACGACGACGCCTACGCGAGGCTCGTCGGCCTGAACCTGATGCAGCGCTTTCGCCAGGGCCTGCGCGAGCGCGTCGGCGGTGTGCTCGGCTGCACGCACATCACCGAGATGGCGATGACGCTGCCGACGGCCGTGGTGCAGGCGTTCGCAGGCACCGTGATCGACACCCGCGGCGACGCCGCGTCGTCCGAGCGCCCGTTCCAGATCGACCGCTGCCACGCCCTGCGCGAAGGCGGCGAGGCGGTGCGCATCCATTTCCCGCGTTGGTACCGCGCCGGCGGCACCACGGCCCAGGCTCTGCCTGTGCCTTCCTCATCCCAACCTCAGCAAGAGACTCCACGATGAAGATTCATGAATATCAGGGCAAGGAACTGCTGCGCCAGGCCGGCGTGCCCGTGCCGCGCGGCTACCCCGCGTTCTCGGTCCGCGAAGCGACCGAGGCAGCGCAAAAGCTCGGCGGCCCGGTGTGGGTGGTGAAGGCGCAGATCCACGCCGGCGGGCGCGGCAAGGGCGGCGGCGTCAAGCTCGCGCGCTCGCTGGGCGAAGTGGGCAAGCTCGCCGACGAGATCCTCGGCATGCAGCTCAAGACGCACCAGACCGGCCCCGAGGGGCAGAAGGTGCGCCGCCTGCTGATCGAGGAAGGGGCCGACATCAAGAAGGAGTACTACGTCGCCGCGGTCACCGACCGCGCGTCGCAGAAGGTCGCCATCATGGCCAGCAGCGAAGGCGGCATGGACATCGAGGAAGTGGCGCACAAGACGCCGGAGAAGATCATCAAGGTCTTCGTCGACCCGCTCGACGGGATGACCGATGCGCAGGGCCTCGAACTGGCGCGCGGCATCGGCGTGCCCGAGGCCTCGCAGGCGCAGGCGATCGACATCTTCAAGAAGCTCTACACCTGCTACATGGCGACCGACGCCAGCCTGGCCGAGATCAACCCGCTGATCCTCGAAGCTGGCAAGGACGGCAAGCCGGGCGGCATCAAGGCGCTGGATGCGAAGTTCAACTTCGACAGCAACGCGCTCTTTCGCCACCCCGAGATCGTCGCCTACCGCGACCTCGACGAGGAAGACCCGGCGGAGGTCGAGGCGAGCAAGTTCGACCTCGCCTACATCCAGCTCGACGGCAATATCGGCTGCCTGGTGAACGGCGCGGGCCTGGCGATGGCGACCATGGACACGATCAAGCTGTTCGGCGCCGAGCCGGCCAACTTCCTCGACGTCGGCGGCGGCGCGACCGCCGAGAAGGTCACCGAAGCGTTCAAGATCATGCTCGCCAGCCCGAAGGTGAAGGCGATCCTCGTGAACATCTTCGGCGGCATCATGCGCTGCGACACCATCGCCGAGGGCGTGGTTGCGGCCTGCAAGGCGGTCAACCTGAACGTGCCGCTGGTCGTGCGCATGAAGGGCACGAACGAGGACATCGGCAAGAAGATCCTGGCCGAATCGGGCCTGCCCATCATCAGCGCCGACTCGATGGCCGAGGCCGCGATGGCCGTGATGGCCGCCCTGAAGAAGTAAACGCCGCGCGCAAGGAATCCACCATGTCGATCCTCATCAACAAAGACACCAAGGTCATCACCCAGGGCATCACCGGCAAGACGGGGCAGTTCCACACCCGCATGTGCCGCGAATACGCGAACGGGAAGAACTGCTTCGTCGCCGGCGTGAATCCGAAGAAGGCCGGCGAGGACTTCGAAGGCATCCCGATCTTCGCCAGCGTCAAGGACGCCGCCGCGGAGACCGGCGCAACGGTCAGCGTGATCTACGTACCGCCGGCCGGCGCCGCGGCGGCGATCTGGGAGGCCGTGGAGGCCGAACTCGACCTCGCCATCTGCATCACCGAAGGCATCCCCATCAAGGACATGCTCGAAGTGCGCAACAAGATGAAGCGCAGGGAAGCCGCAGGCGGCAAGAAGACGCTGCTGCTCGGCCCCAACTGCCCGGGGCTGATCACGCCCGAGGAAATTAAGATCGGCATCATGCCCGGCCACATCCATCGTAAGGGCCGCATCGGCGTCGTCAGCCGCTCGGGCACGCTCACCTACGAGGCGGTGGCGCAACTGACCGACATCGGTCTTGGCCAGTCGACCGCGGTCGGCATCGGCGGCGACCCGATCAACGGCCTCAAGCACATCGACATCATGCGGCTCTTCAACGACGACCCGGATACCGATGCGGTGATCATGATCGGCGAGATCGGCGGCCCCGACGAAGCCGAAGCGGCGCAGTGGTGCAAGGCGAACATGAAGAAGCCCATCGTCGGCTTCATCGCCGGCGTCACCGCGCCGGCCGGCAAACGCATGGGCCACGCCGGCGCGCTGATCTCGGGCGGCGCCGACACCGCGGACGCCAAGCTCGCGATCATGGAAGAGTGCGGCTTCACGGTGACGCGCAACCCGTCGGAGATGGGCAAGCTGCTCAAGGCGCTGCTCTAATCCGGCGTCGCCAACCGGCTGCATGGACCCCACCTCAACAGCGTTCTGGGCTGCGCTCGGCTCGATCATCCTCGCCAACGTCATCCTCTCGGGCGACAACGCGGTGGTGATCGCGCTCGCGGCGCGGTCGCTGCCGCCGCAGCAGCAGGGCAAGGCCATCTTCTGGGGCAGCGCGGCGGCCATCGTGCTGCGCATCCTGCTCACGCTGCTGGCCGTCGAGATGCTCAAGTGGCCGTACCTGAAGATCGTCGGCGCACTGCTGCTGCTCTACATCGGTATCTCGCTGCTGAGCGAGGACGAGGGCGAGGAAGGCGAGCACAAGCACGTCGGTAGCTTGCTGGCCGCGGTCCGCACCATCCTCGTTGCCGACCTGGTGATGAGCCTCGACAACGTGCTCGCCGTCGCTGCGGCGGCCAAGGGCAGCGCGGTGCTGCTCGTGATCGGCCTCGCGGTGAGCATCCCATTGATCATCTTCGGCAGCACGCTGCTCGTGAAGGTGATGGACCGCTTCCCGATCATCATCACGCTCGGCGCCGGCATGCTCGGCTACCTGGCTGGCGAGATGATGTTCACCGATCCCGGCCTGACGGGCCACTTCGGCGAAATGCCGCATGCGGTCGTCGTCGCGGCCGGCGTGGTCGGTGCGGCGTTCGTCGTTGCCGTCGGCTTGTGGCTGCAGCGGCGTTCGCGCGAGCGCGGCGCGGCGGCCTGAAGGCAGGCGCGTTGTCGGCGCGCAGATGATGGGCGGCGAGTTCCTGACGCACTGGGCGGCTTGGGCTGCAGTGGGCGTAGGCGCTGCGGCGTCGATTGCGATCTTGTTCGTCAGGTTTGGACGAGGGAAGCATCGACGTGCATCGGACGAGGCAGGCGATCGGCCAAACACGCCGCCCGGCACACTCAGGACCCTCGGCCGCTACGAGGTCGGGCGCGCGATCGGCCGCGGCGCGATGAGCAGCGTCCTGTTGGGTCGCGACTCGGCCAGCGGACGCGCGGTGGCCCTCAAGACCCTCGCCCTCGGCGACGAGTTCGACGGCGAGGCACTGGCCGAAGCCAGGCGACGCTTCCTTCGCGAAGCCGGGACCGCCGCCCGCCTGCGGCACGAAGGCATCGCCCAAGTGTTCGAGGCCGGCGAGGACCAGGGCCTGGCCTACATCGCGATGGAGCATGTCCACGGGCACGACCTGCGGCGTTGCACCCAGCCCCCGGGGCTGCTGCCGCCTGCGCTCGTGCTTCGCATCGGCGCGCAGGTCGCCGAAGCGCTCGCCCACGCGCATCGCCAGGGCGTGGTTCATCGCGACATCAAGCCAGCCAACGTGATGTTCGACCCGACCACGGGCACGGCCAAGGTGACCGACTTTGGCATCGCCCGCGCCACCGACGTGGGTCGTACGCGCACCGGCTTGCTGCTGGGCACGCCGGCGTACATGGCGCCCGAGCAACTGACCGGGCAACCGGCTGACGCGCGCAGCGACCTTTATTCGCTGGGCGTGGTGCTGTTCCAATTGCTGTGCGGACGCCTGCCGCACGAAGCCGAGTCGATGGCTGCGTTGTTGGGTCAGATCGCCCATCAGCGCGCCCCCGACATTCGCAGCGTGTGCCCGCAATTGCCCGAGGAGCTGGCCTTGTGCGTGGCGGCCATGCTTAGCAAGCGCCCCGACGCCCGCCCGGCCGACGGCCGCCAGTTGGCGCACGAACTGCGCACGATCGCAGCACGGCTGGACTAGGCTGCCGTTGAATGCGCACGCATGGCAGGCCCGAGCAAGCCCCGGCGCCGAAGCCTCGGCCAGGCGTTCCGAGGCACAATCCGGGCGAGCGACCCATGCCCGTGCCCGTCATGCCCCTTGAATTCTTCAGTGCGACCGACACCGGTCGTGCGCGCAAGAACAACGAAGATTGCGTGGCGGTGCACGAGGGCGCCAGGCTTGCCGCATTGGCCGACGGCATGGGCGGCTATCTGGCCGGCGAGGTGGCCAGCAGCATGGTCACGTCGTTCGTCGTCACCGAACTCGGACGCTGGCTCGAGCAGGCCTCGTCGGAGGCGACCGATGCCGAGGTCCGACGGGCGATGGACATCTGCGTCGACAACGCCAATCGCGCGATCTTCAACGCCTCGAACTCGAACCCGCACTACGCGGGCATGGGCACGACGCTCGTGCTGGCCGTGTTCCGGGAAGGCTTGCTGCTGCTCGGCCATGTCGGCGATTCGCGTGCCTATCGCATGCGCGGCGGGCATCTCGTGCAGGTGACGCACGATCATTCGCTGTTGCAGGAGCAGATCGACGCCGGACTGATCACCGCCGAGCAGGCCGCGCTATCGTCGAACAAGAACCTCGTGACGCGCGCCGTGGGGGTCGAGGAAACCGTGCTGCTCGAGACGCATGTGCACGAGTTGATGCCCGGCGACACCTACCTCTTGTGCTCGGACGGCCTGTCCGACATGCTCGACGATACGAGCATCGCCTACCTGCTGCTGGACAACGAATCGCTGCCCTCGGCCGGGGCGGCGCTGATCGCAGCCGCCAACGATGCCGGCGGAAAAGATAATATCGCGGTCATTCTCGTGCGGGTTCACAGCAGCAACCCGGTTGCGCGCTCATGGTGGCCGTTCAGGCGCTAGCCAGGCCAAGTCGACGTAAGGGACTGTTGTCGCGATACTCTGCACTGAGCAAATTCAGGGGGCATGCATGGGCAAGCTGGTCATATCGCTGGATGGGGTCGTGATCAAGGAGGTACCGATCACCAAGGACAAGACCACCCTTGGCCGGCGCCCTTACAACGACATCGTGATCGACAACCTGGCGGTCAGCGGCGAGCATGCCGTGCTGCAGATGGTGGGCGCGGACGTGTTCATCGAAGACCTGAACAGCACCAACGGCACCTACATCAACGGCAAAGCGATCAAGAAGCAGCTCCTGGCCCAGAACGACGTGGTGGAGGTTGGCAAGTACAAGATCAAGTATCTGGTCGACGAAGGCACGGATTACGAGCGCACGGTGGTCTACCGGCAGGGCCCGACCACGGTACCGGGTGCCGCGGCCCACCATCTGGCGTCGATGCCGGCCGATCGCTCGGGCGCTTCAGGTGCGACAGGGCCGGCATTGATCAAGGTACTCAACGGCGCTGCGGTCGGGCGCGAAGTCACGCTCACGAAGGTGGTCACGACGGTCGGCAAGCCTGGCGTGCAGGTGGCTTCGATCACCAAGCGGCCGACCGGCTACGTGTTCGCACACGTCGAAGGCGCCGCGCGCCCCATCGTCAACGGCAAGACCGTCTTGGGCGAGACGGTTCCGCTGCGCAACGGCGACGTGATCGAGCTGGCGGGCACACAGATGCAATTCGTGCAGGTCTGAGCGGGCTGCGGCCGCACCCCATGCTGATCCGCGTGCTCGGGTGCTCCGGCGCCATCGCTGCGGGTTGCCGCACGACGGCTTTCCTGCTCGGCGAGGACGTGCTGGTCGACGCCGGCACCGGTGTCGGCGACCTGCGCATGGACGAGCTGGTGCGCATCGACCACATCCTGATCAGCCATTCGCACCTGGACCATGTGCTCTCCATCGGCCTGCTCGCCGACAGCGTGATCCGCGCCCGGGAGGCGGCCCGGCGCAAGCCGGTGAAGGTGCACGCGCTGGCGCCGACGCTCGATGCACTGCGCGCGCACATCTTCAACGGCGTGATCTGGCCGGACTTCACACGCTTGCCGAGCGCCGAGCACCCAGTGCTCGAGTTCGTGCCCATCGAGCACGGCCAGCGCCTGCTGGTGGGAAACAAGGCGATCGAGGTGCTGAGCGCCCGCCACACCGTTCCCGCGTGCGGATTCGCGGTCGAAGGCAGCGAAGGCTGGTGGGTCTACACCGGCGACACCGGTCGCAACCCTGCGCTCTGGCACCGCCTGCGCGAGATGAAGATCGCGCACCTGGTCATCGAGACGGCGTTCGGCAATGACGAGCGCATTCTTGCGCGCATCAGCCGCCATCTTGCCCCGGTCACGCTCGAAGGCGAACTGGCGCAGCTTGCCGGGCCGCTGAACCCGAGCGTGGACGTCTACATCACGCACACCAAGGCCGGCGAAACCGAAACCGTGATGGCCGAGATCGCGCAACTGAAGACGCCGCACCGGGTTCAGGCGCTGAGGCCGGGGCAGACGATCAGGGTGGGGTGAGAAGGCTAGGCAGCGCCGGGCGCGACCGGTGCGACCAAGCGAGAAGGCCGCGACGAGGCATCGGCAATCTGGGGCGCTATGAGTGTCTTGCCGTCGCCGAACGGAGGTCCGTTCGTGCGAAGTCGT
Source organism: uncultured bacterium (assembly GCA_903830565.1). Classification (GTDB taxonomy): domain Bacteria; phylum Pseudomonadota; class Gammaproteobacteria; order Burkholderiales; family Burkholderiaceae_C; genus CAIKUF01. The sequence goes on from CAIKUF010000269.1 coordinate 10,274, forward strand.
CGCCCTTGTAGAGCAGCGGCAAGTCGCGCACCTTTGCCAGAGCGTAGCTGAAGATGTCGCCGAAGTTCAGGCTCGCGGGGTGGCCGCTTCCCTTTCCGAACGCAATGAACGCGCCGTAGGCCGCCTCGATGTCGGCATGCTCGGGCGGGGTGATGGCGAATGGCGGCAGGCGCAGCAAGTCGTCAAGCAGTACCACCGCCCGCGCGCCGCGGCGGCCATGGGCCACCATCCGCGCTTCGACCACCGAGACCGTGCTGATCCACGCGGTATCGGCGGCGGCGACGATATCCAGGAATTCCTCGCGCTCGGCTTCGCCGAAGGCGATGGCGACCACGGCCGAGGTGTCCACCGCGATCATCGTGGCAGCCCCAGTTCGTCCCAGGCCAGCGGGTCGGTAGCGTCCTGGCGATCCGGAACGAGGTCGATCTGCGCCAGCAAGGCGTCGAAACGGCGCCGCCGCTGCGCAACCGCTGTTGAAGCGTCGATGCGGTTGCGGTGGGCCTTCGAGCGCCGGCTTGCGGGCTCGCCCTCAAGGCCGGGGCGCATCGAGACCGAGCCCGCCGCGGGCGGGAGTTCTTGATGTGCCGCCGACGCGCTGATGGGGGCCGCCAGCGCAGCGCGCAACGCATCAGCCACCACGTCCTTGAGCGTTCGGTCGTGTTGTGCCGCGTGAGTCTTCGCGGAGCGCAGCACGTCATCAGGCAAATCCAGTGTCGTCTTCATGGCCATATTCCCGTAAAGATGGGTCAGGTCATGGTAGCACCCAGTGGTGAACCGCGGTCATACGGGCAGGTCGTTGCGCACGAGCGGGCGCGACGCAGCGGGTTGCAATGCCTGCCTCGAAAGCGCCGAGATCACTTCGCCCAGGGTCTTGCGCTGCCGCGCGGCCAGGCCTCTTGCAGCGGCGAGTACATCGTCATCGATGGTGAGCGTGGTGCGCATTGCGCGGCTCCAGTCGTCGTCGCATCAAACATCGCGCATCCTACGTGATCGCCTGGCAGAGGACGATCGGAGCCGGCGAATCGGCGCTGGCGCAAGTGACGAATTTTGTCACCCACTGGCTGCCCGGCGCCGCAGCACACGGGTAGCAGTGACCGGTTGCGTCGGATCCCGTGCATAAGTCACGCCGCTGGCACGTCAAATGCTTGGCACGGCGCCTGCATTCCAAAGGAGGCATTCCAACCACTTCCTTTCCAGGAGAGATTCCCATGAAGCGTGTACAACAAGGTTTCACCCTCATCGAATTGATGATCGTCGTTGCGATCATCGGCATCTTGGCGGCGGTGGCGCTGCCGGCGTATCAGGGTTACACGGCCAAGGCCAAGGTAATAACGGGCCTGAAAGAGGTTACAAGCGGGAAGGATGCAGTCGAAGAGGCGATTGTGAAGGGCTTAGCCGTCGATGCTGCAGGCGTCAAGACGGCGTCAAATATGAACGACTCCGCTACGTGTAGTGTCAGTGCTACGGGCGCGAGTACTGGTGCCGCCACGATCGTCTGCACGCTCAACAGCGGCCCCGCTGTTGTGCTGGGCAAGGCCATTACATGGACGCGCGACGCAACCTCGGGGCTTTGGGCTTGCGACACCGATCTTTCGACTACCGACAAGCCTAAGTACGCGCCGCCCACCTGCCAAGGTACGACTTCCGGTACCTAATCCGTACCAGGTAGAGTCTCTGCATCTCTGGGGTCAGGTCTTTAATTTGAACCCCCAGTCTCATAGAAAGGGCGACGTGG
>CAIKUF010000270.1 GCA_903830565.1 uncultured bacterium
GCAAGGTCTGCCAGTAGCGCTGGGTTGTCCGGGTCACTCGCCAAGTAGCTCTGCAACCGATGAATCTTGGCGTCGTGCAAGTCTGTCGCCGAGGCCATGTTCGCGCGCGCAGCCATCAATGCGGCTTGCCGCGGGTGTAGGCGTTGATGAACAGGTGGCCTTCGGATTCATGCAATTCAGGTTCCGCCTTCGCGGACTCGGCGGGCCTGGCCACCCCCTCGGCGGCCGCCCCTTCGGCTTGCCTCGCCCGCAGGGCTTGTATCTCGCCGATGACCTTCTGCATGTTCTCGCTCAGCGCAGGATTGTCGTTATTCAGCGCAATGCCCTCGCTCAGGCACCGGGTGGCGTCGTCGAACTCATCGTGAATCAAGTGCGTCAAGCCCTTGTGAAACGCGGCCATATAGGCGGCCTGCGGGTGCGAAGGATCCATCAAGGCCAAGGGTTGCCACACTTGCTGCGCTTGTTCGGGCCGGCCGCTCGTGAGGTGTAGCAGCCCCAACTGAAAGCGCGCGGTGGCGTTATCGGGCGCCAGGGTGACGGCGCGCTCCATGCTTTCCAGTGCCTCGGCCATCAGGCCCACTTGCGCATACTCGCTGCCCAGCAGGAACAGCGCATCGGCGCTGGCGTCGCCGCGCAAGCAAGCCTCCTTAAGATAGGCCAGGGAGTGCCCTGAGTCGCCACGCCGAGTGGCTTCCAGAGCCAACGCCAGCAATTCAGCTTGGGTCAAAGTGTCGAGCAAACGATCCATGGCGGCTTTGCGAGAGGGGCAATGGGCAGGAGCAGGTTGTCGAACGGCGCAGGGAGACTCTAACTCAATCGCCCGCCATCGTCAGCCTCGGATCGGGACACCTCGGATCAAGACATCTCGGATCGGTTCACAACCGGTATTCCCAACGTCACCGCGCGTGAGGAGGCCGCGCGCATCGCGCTGAACGCGTAACGCATCGATGGGCTTAAACTTGAGGCTCGACTCGTGCGGCGCCCAAGGGTCTTGAGGGGGCTTATAGATTCAAGACCTGCCCCCGCGCTCACTGCAAGGGCGAAAAGGTCTTGAGGAGCATGGCAATGACGGCAATCGAATCGCAGTTGATCGAGCGGCTGAAGAAGCTGCCGCCCAGCCGGGTGGCCGAGGTGGTGGACTTCGTGGAGTTTCTGGCCTCGCGCGAGGAACGCGCGGCCGCTGCGCGGCGGCTCAGTGAAGGGCTGGCACGCTTGGATGCGTTGAATCTGCCGCCAATCTCGGAAGACGAGGTGGCAGACGAGGTGGCCGCCGTCCGGCGTGAGCGACGACAAGTGCGTCTTGGCGGCTGAAGGGACGCTCCGAGTGCGCGTCGTCGTCGATACGAACCTGCTGGTCTCGGGGGTGTTGGCGCCGGTGTAGATCCGCCTCTATTCGCTGGCGAGGTGGCGGTTTTGCGATGAGCGATGCCGAGGCGATGAAGTGCAGATGGCCCCGCGAGGGGCCATCTGCTTGTTCGTGACGGAGGCGGCCGGCGAAGGCTGTTCAGAACGGCTCGTCGGGATCGAACTCGGGCGGCTGCCCATCCGGCACGAGTTGTTCACGCCAGGCCTGCTGCACCTGTGGGCCGTATGCAGCCCACAGCGCCTGGCGCAGCAGCTGCAGGCACTCCAAGACCGCCAAGGCCTGCTCGGGTGTCCAGTGCCGCGGCATGAGCGCCGCGGCTGTCGATGTCGGCGGCGGCGATGGCGGGTGCGTGCTCATCGAGCGGCCTTGCGCGGGCGTGAGGACGGCGCCTTGGCTGCCCGCTCGGCCTTGCGCAGCGCATCGCGCTCATCGGCCTCCTTGGCGCGGTACGAGGCGCCGTCGATGCGCACCACCTCGGCCCGGTGCATCAGGCGGTCGATCAACGAGACCACACAGGCTGCGTTTGGGAAGACCTCGCCCCACTCGGCGAAGGCGCGGTTGGTCGTCACCACCGTGCTCTTGTGCTGGTAGCGCCGGCTGATGAGTTCGAACAGCAAGTCGGCGTGCCGGTTCGAGTACGACAGATAGCCCACCTCGTCGATGA
>CAIKUF010000271.1 GCA_903830565.1 uncultured bacterium
ACCCGGCTGCCAACGCACATGAACAGCCGGATCGACGAGTTGCTGCCGCATCGCTGGCAACCTATGGGTTGACAGCGTCGCGAATGACCCAAGCACTCGCTGCGGTCAACTCGTCAAGGTGGGGCGGCTAGCCGCTTACCCGACACTGGCGACAGTGCTTGTCGAGTACCTGGCAGCGCGCAAACTGGGCACCAAGGCGGCGGCAGACCTGCGAAGCGTGATCGGAGTGCACGCGGCAGCGTGGCAGGGCAAGCCCATAGACGCACTCGACGCACGGGCAGTGGCAGCGCGGTACCGTGCCATCGCCACGGCCAGCCCTGCCCCCGCAAACCGCCTTCTTGCCGCCCTCAGTGCCCTTACCCGCTATGCGCACGCTGCGCACGGGGTCGGCGACGCTGGCCTGATTCAGCGCGTACGCTCCCTACTCGGTGCCACCGAAGAAGTGGCAGCGCGCGATGTCGTCATCGCCGATGACGTGCAAGGTAAGTGGGCTCGTTCGCTCGCTGGCGAGCCGGCGCGCGTGGTCAGGTACTTCAAGGCGTTGATGCTGACGGGGCTTCGTGCGAACGAACTGCGCAAACTGCCCCGGTCGGGCTGGGACTCCGAAGCGGGCGTCATCTTCGTTGCCCACACGAAGAACTCGAAGCCGCACTCGGTTCCGGCCGGGGCAGCGTTGCGTGCCCTGATCGACGCCGAAGCTACCGCGACAGCCGATGGCGGGTGCCTGTTCGATGTCCCCGTCAAGGTCTACCGCGCTGCGTGCGAGCGCATCGGGGAATCGGTCGGCTTCGCGTGGCACCTGCACGACCTGCGCCGCACCTTCGCTACGGTGGCGACCCGTGCGGGCGTTGACGCGGGCATGGTCAAGCGATTGATGAATCATTCGACATCGGGCGACGTGACCGCGCATCACTACGTCAAGCTGAATGTCGAGGATATGCGCCCGGCAATGCAGACCATCGAAAAGCGGTTACATGCCCTTTGGGCAACACCTGCATGATTCGCTGCATGTACTTCAATTCGACTCATTACCTTAGCAACTGAGGAATACACATGAACAACCAGATCAAACTCAATCTCAAGCAAGCGGTTATGTCCGCAATGGAGTGTACCGACGATTTATCCGGTACTGACTTCATTGCAACACCTGACGAACTCAAGGCGACAGCATCGCTTTGGATGTATCTTACCGGGGTGAAGCAAGACTGCGAACTTGCCGAGATTGTGCGGAATGAGGCGTTAAGCGACAAAGAGCTAGTCATCATGCTAAACACGCCAGCACGCATTTTTGTCGATTGGTTCCGCCGCGAGGACTGGGAGTTCTTTGAACTAGGTGAAGCCACAGACAGCGATGCGTGGGCTCATACGGTCTTAGAACGTGCTCGGGCACTGTGCAACGAACTGCGGCCCCTCGATTTGCAGGTTGCAATGCGCCTACCGACGATGAACTAGGCAGTTGAACATTGTGCCGACCTTGAGGCCCTGCGGGGCCTCTTTTCATTTGCGTCTGCGCGTGTGTCCTGCTAGGATGTGAATTGAGGCTAGCTCGACGGAGCGAAAAGCGCGGTTCCCTGTTCCCCGCCTGCCTCCCCTTCGGGGAACAGGGGTTGCTTGAACAGGGTGAAATATGAGCGACCGCCGGAAATTTGTTTCACTCTTGACGCTTCCGAGCTTCTTGTCCCCCCGTGATTTCTATATCAATCGCGCAAGGCGAGGTGAACTCCCGGATTTATTGAATTTCGATCAGGCAGGGTTGCTCTGCGTGGCGGCCGACACGGGGGATGACTCGGACCGGGGTCGTCTGGCAACGCAACTGCTATGGAGCTTGGAAGCGGGCGGATTGCTCGCCAGCACAGAGCTAGAAGGCAAGCGGGTCATTTCGCCCGATGCACTTCGCGGCGTTGCCCACCACCTCTTGACTGCGGGCTTTTGGAGCGAGGCCGCTGCGCTATGGTCGGGAGTAACCGCAGATTGTGCGGGCGAAACATCTCCTGCCGAAAAGCCACTGAAGGCACAGCAACTGAAGCTAGCACTGATTGGCGCAAACGGTGCCATAAAGAACCCCAAAGGAAATGATATAAGCTGGAAGGAGTTTCTCCGGCTTCCTGGACTTGAGAGCGCAAAGCGTGGCAAGAGTGGAAAGTTTTGGTTGTGGAGTCTGAGGGAGGTTAAGGAGTTTTGTGACTCCACAGGCTACAAGATTGAGAAGATAGCAGTTTCTCCTATACAAGGCATCACGGGTAGTGCCGCTGATCCCTTCGGGATTGCTCGTCGCATAGTGCACAAGATGAGTTGAATCCGATGTGGGGTGATCGTGGGGTGATCGTGGGGCGTTGGTGGGTTTAGGGCAATTCTGAGACATTGGCGATATCAAAACTGCCGGTGCTCAAGAATGCAACGCCACTCCTTCAAAATCACGACCCGACAGGCGGCCCGTCTTCGCGGCGTCGAGCCGCACAAACCATACTCGCACTTCAAACGGCATGGGCACTGGGATGGAGTTGTACCCGTCAAGTTGCCGAATGGGCGGTTGCTCTGGGATAAGGACGAGATATTGCTCGCGGAGGGGATCGTCCGCGCTGACGGCCCACAGCCTGTAAATGTCTGCGCCTGGCTCGCATTCGTTGAGGAAACCGGCCTGCCGCTTGAGGACCGGGATATCAGAATCGGCGTTGCTCTGCTGACTGAAAAGGCAGACAGGACTCGGAATCCTGCGCACGTCGTTGACGAATTTGAACTCGTTGCGCAAGCGACACGGGCGCTGATCGCTCGATATGAACAAGTGCAAGCCGAGTTGTCTGCTTCCGACAGCCGACGAGTCGACGATCTGCGGCGCTTCATTTCTGACGCGGTGAGCGTGAAGGAGAAGCGCCATGCAAGCCTTTGAGCCCGGCATCGCCGCAAAGGCCCGCCAACAAGCTCTGATCCTAGAAGCGCTGCGCACTGGCCCGCTATCGACGATTGACGCACGCGAGCGGCTGGGCGTGATGAACTGTAGTCAGCGAGTGGGGGAACTCAAGCGCGCCGGCTATGCCATCACTACCGACCGCCAAACCATCTTCGATAGCGAGGGGCGACCGCATCGCTCTGCGCTCTATCGGCTGAGGGGTGCAGCATGAGTCCTTGCGCAGTAACGGTCTTCACGGCCACAAAGCCCGCCACTCTCGGCAAGACCTACAGGCTCGGCGTCAGTGGGCTTGAGAAGACCACGGCGGGCCAGATGGTCGAGGGAACCTATGAGGTGCGATCGTTCGATGACGCGCAGGGACTCGCGGCCCTGCTGTCGTCGGTGCGAACGGACCAAGCCCTTTGTGCATCGCTGCCCGTTGACGGAAGCGCGGCCGGTCGCATCGTCACGGCCGCCGCACTTAAGGACAACACCGGCGCGCTGGCCCGCACGAAGGCGCATTTCGGGTTCGCTTCGGGTGTGCCCGGCCTAGTGATCCTTGACTATGACGTCCACGGCACCGCGCTTTCACGCGACGACTTGCGGTCGATCCTGAAGGCGGCGTGCCCTGCCGTCGCTGACGCGGGCGTGGTGGCCTGGAGCAGCGGTTCGAGCTTCATCTACAGCGGTGATGTCGAGGTTCACGGACTGCGCGGCCAGCGGCTGTACTGTGTCGCTCAGGACGCGTCAGACATCCAGCGATTCGGCGAAGTGCTCGCGAAGCGGCTATGGCTTGCGGGGCATGGTCGGATTGAAGTCTCGGCCAGCGGTTCACTGTTGGAACGCGGCATCTTCGATGCGGCCATGTTTCAGCCGGCCAGACTGGACTTCATCGGCGGAGCGGTTTGCCATCCGCCCGTGTCGGCGCGGCGCGGCCCGCCCGTAGTCCTGAGCGATGGTCCTTGGCTCGACACGCGGGCAGCGATGCCTGATCTCACCGCCGCTGAGGAAGCTCGTTATGTCGCCGCCGTTGACGATGCGAAGGGAAAGGGCGAGCCCGCCGCCACCGCCGCACGCGCTGCATGGGTTGCTGCCCGAATCGAGGCAGGTGTCGCGCGCCTGGTTGCGGCTGGCGTGCCGGCCGAACAGGCAAAGCAGCGCACAGAGCGCACATTGAACAGTGCGTTGTCTCGCGTGCTAATGGGTGACTTTCAATTAACTCTTGAGGGCGGGCGCGTGGTGACGGTCGGCGAGGTGCTCGACAACAGAGAACGCTTTCACGGTGCTCTGTGTCTCGATCCACTGAACCCCGGTCATCGTGGCGGCGCTGCTGACGGGAAGCTGTACCTGTACGGTGCCTCGCCGATCTTGTACTCCTTTGATGACGGCGGCGTCACCTACAGGCTTCGTCGCCAGCCCCTTCGCCTGTACCTGCGGCCCGGCTGCAAATCGGAACTCGTGTCAGAGCTTGTCGAATGGATAGCCGGCGAGCCTGATCTGTTCACCCGTGGCGGCGTGCTGGTGCAGGTTGATGATGGTGCGGTGCGCCTCGTGCGCAAACATCGTCTCGCGCATCTTGTCGGCTCGCGAGTCGCGCTGTACAGACGGAACGACAAGGGGCAGGATATCGCCGCCGACGTTCCGGGCGACGCAATCGACCAACTCGCCGAATTGGTGGGGGGCTGAGACCATGGGCATCAAGGAATTGAAGGCTCACGTCTCACTGCCCTTTGCTTGCGCCGATGGGCGCATCGTGCAGGCTCCCGGCTATGACGCACCGACTGGCGTCTTCGCAGACTTCCCTCACGACGCCTTCGAGCCGGTGCCCGAGTCGCCGACACGGGCCGAAGTGGTGGCGGCTCTAGGCGCACTGTGGCGGCCCTGGTCACTGTTCCCCTTCGCCACGGCTCACGACCGCGCCGCGATGCTGTCGGCGATCTTCACGGCAGTCTGTCGGTGTGCGCTTGACATCGCACCGGGCTATCTGGCAGACGCGCCGGCTCAGGGCGCGGGCAAATCGAAGTCCATGTCAGCGCTGGGCGCACTGATCCGAGGCTCGCGGGCACCCGTCACGCCGTGGGTTTCCGGTTCGGCGTCCGAGGCTGAACTCGCAAAGAAGCTGGTCGCGTTACAGGTCGGCGGAATCGACTACGTGTCGTTTGACAACATAACCGGCACGATGAGTAGCAGTGTCTTGTCTGCCCTGCTGACCGATGGTTCTCTGACTGACCGCTTGCTGGGCGGTAATGTGATGTTCTCTGGCGAAGCGCGAATGTTCGTCTGTGCCTCGTCTAACAATGCGAGTCTTGACCGTGACCTAAGCCGGCGCTTCGTGCGAGTGCGGATTGCCCCCCGCGTCAGAATAGTTGTCGCCTCCATAGATCAACCCCGGGGGCGGCGATGAAGGACGGACGTGGCTCGATACGGACAGACATTCAAAGACAGAGCGGTGGCGCGGTTGCTGCCGCCGGAGAGCGCGGCGATCGA
>CAIKUF010000272.1 GCA_903830565.1 uncultured bacterium
GCAAACGCCGAATCTTGCCAATCATGTCCATGGTGACCACTCCTTGTCCTCTGCTGCACAAAAATGCAGCAGGGTAGTCGTTCACCTGGCTCAGTTTTGGGTCGGCATAACCCTCAAAAGTGGCTCAGTTTTCGGTCGGCGCCAACATGAAGGGGCTTGCACCGGCCTGAAACCGCATTAGAATGTAGAGTCATCACCGTAGATACCTCATCACCGTAGAACCCATTCAGGCCATGGATCTTCAAGTCGCCAAATGGGGCAACAGCCTTGCGCTGCGCATACCGTCCGCGGTCGTGCGCCAACTCGGGTTGCGCGACGGCGATACGCTGCGTGCGCAAGTGACGGTCGACGGGGCGCTGGCGATTCGGTCATCCGGCTGGAGCCGCGCCGCTTTCGCGGCCGAACTCGATAGTGCGCGGGCCGCTCTGGTCATGGGATCGTCCGTCATCGACGAGTTGCGCCGCGGCGCGCGCTATTGATCCCACGGGTCCCAAAGCCAGCTCGGGGCGCAGCGCAGGTGAGGGTCTACGTCGACACGAGCGTGCTGGTGGCGCTGATCGTGCCCGAAGCGCACAGCGCGGCGGTCGCGCGGTGGTATGGCCGAACCCGCGCCGAATTGGTCTCGGCGACGTGGTGCGTCATCGAGTTCGCCAGCGCGCTGGGTCTCAAGCAACGCAGCGGCCAGATCGACGCGGCGCAAGCTCGGGATGCCTGGGAGCGGTTCGAGCGGCTGGCGACAAACGACTTGCTGTTGCTGCCGCCGATCGCAGCGAACTTTCAGCGCGCTGCCGGCTTGGCGCTGGATGCGCCGAATGCACTGCGAGCCGGCGACGCCTTGCATCTGGCCTGCGCCGAGCAGGCCGGCGCGAAGCGCATCGCCACACTCGACGCCGTGCTCGGCCGCAACGCATTGCGGCTGAAGATCAAGGCCGTTGCGTTTTCGTGATATCGGAGGCTGCGGGCGACGCTGGGGTCGCGTTCAGCCATGCCCCACAATCCGCCCTCGCTCCCACACCGCAACTGCCTCATGCCTGACTTCGGCTTTGCCACGACCCCCGCCGGACCTGGCGCTTCGACCGTCCTCCCACCGCCCGCCTGGACCTCCGCCGCCTGTGTCGCGGTGGCCTTCCCGACGCTGATCGCTTTCAACCTGCCGCCTTCGGCGACCTTCTTCAACCAGGCGGCGGCGTTCATCGGCTGGGGTGCCTGGGCGCTGATGCTCGCGTATGCGGCCGACGCGCGGATCCGGCCGTGGCGCGGCGGCTTGGGGGCGCTGCTGGCGGCGCTGCTGCTGATGGCGCTTGCCGCTGGCGTTGCGCCGCTGTGGGCCAGCCAGCCCTGGCCGCTCGCGCTGTCGACGATCGGCACGCTGGCAGCAACGGTGCTCGTCGTGCTCGTCGGCGCGGCGATCACGCGTGCTGGCCAGGCGCCGCAGGCGTTTCACTCGCTGTGCATCGCGCTGCTGGTCGCCGGCCTGTGCGGGGCGGTAATCGGCGCGATCCAGGTTTTCGCTCCGCAATGGACAGACGGCGACCTCATCGCGTCGATATCGGGCGGCCGCGCGGCCGGCAACCTGCGCCAGCCCAACCACCTCAGCAGCCTGCTGCTGTGGTCGCTGGTCGCGCTGGTGTGGATGTCCGAGCGCGGACGCGTCGGGCGCATCGCCACGCCGGTGCTGGGCACGCTGCTGCTGGCAGGCATCGTCCTGACCGCGTCGCGCACCGGCATGCTGGGCTTAGTGATGCTCGGCGTCTGGGGTCTGGTGGACCGCAAGCTTTCTAGCCGTACTCGCCTCCTGCTGATCGCGTTGCCCCTCGCATTGCCGTTGCTTTGGGGCGGCCTCGCGGCGTGGGCGCACCACGCCCAGCAAGTGTTCGGCGGCGATGCGCAACTGGCCAAGGGCGACATCTCGAGTTCGCGCTTCGGGATCTGGTCGAACACGCTGGCGATGATCGCGCACGAGCCGTGGCTGGGCGTGGGCTGGGGCGAGTTCAATTTCGCGTGGACGCTGACGCCGTTCCCGGGCCGCCCGGTGGCCTTCTTCGACCACACGCACAACCTGCCGCTGCAGTTCGCGGTCGAGCTCGGCGTGCCGCTGGCGCTGCTGCTGCTCGGCTTGCTCGGCTGGGCCTTGTATCGCGCCTGGTGCGCGGGGCGAGATGGCGAAGACCCGGTCGTCGCGCTGACGCTGCGCGCCGCGTTCGTGATGGTGCTGATGATGGCCGTACACAGCCAGCTCGAATACCCGCTGTGGTATGCCTACTTCCTGCTGCCGACGGCGTTCGCGTTCGGGCTGTGCCTGGGCCGCGAGGATGACTCGCCCGCACCCGAAACCGGCGCCCAGCGCGGCGCGATCGCGCTGCGCATCGGCGCCGCGCTGCTGCTCGTCGGCGGCTTTGCCGCGGTCTACGACTACAACCGCGTGATCGTCATCTTCGCCCCGGGCGCGGACGCATCGCCGCTGGCCCAGCGCATTGCCGTCGGCCAGCGCAGCTGGCTGTTCAGCCACCATGCCGACTATGCCGCCGTCACCACCGACGAGCATATCGCCGACCCCGGGCACGCCTTCGCGCGGGTGACGCACTACCTGCTCGACACGCGCCTGATGATGTCCTGGGCGCGCTCGCTCGACGACGACGGCCAGCACGACGCTGCGCGCTACGTGGCCCAGCGGCTGAAGGAATTCCACAACGAGGGCTCGGACGACTTCTTCGAAGTCTGCGACCTGCTCGAAGGCGACACCGCCGCGGCGCCCTTCCAATGCCAGGCGCCGACGCGGTCGATTAGCTATGGTGACTTCAAATGAGGGCGCCGGGTCAGCGGCTTGCACTCAGGGTTCGCCGCAGTGCGCCAGTACGGTATTCTTACCGAACCGGAATCGATACATCAAGGGTAAGACCATGAGCGCTGTCGCCACACTCTCGGGCAAGTTCCAGATCTCCATCCCCAAGGCTATCCGCGAAGAGCATCGATGGCAGGCAGGGCAGGAGTTTGTCTTCATGCCCAAAGGTCTGGGCGTGCTGCTCATGCCGGTGCCTGAACTCGAACACTTGGCGGGCATTGCCAAAGGCGCAAAGACGCATGCCTATCGCGACCGGAAGGACCGCTATTGATGCGAGTGGTCGACACTTCAGTGTGGATCGAGTGGTTGACGGGCACACCTTTGGGCCTTCGCTTGGCGAAGGAACTTCCGCCACGTGGCGAGTGGATCGTTCCCACGATAGTGCAACTCGAACTCTCAAAGTGGATGATGAGGGAGGTCGGCGAAGAGCGGGCCGACCAGGTCATCGCCTACACCCAGAAGTGCGTCCTTGTGCCGCTTGACACACATATTGCGCTCGTCTCGGCCGAGTTGCATCGCCAGCACAAGCTCGCCACGGCCGACGCCATCGTCTACGCGACGGCCCAGTCGCGCGGCGCCGACCTGCTCACCTGCGATGCACACTTTGCCAAGCTGCCGATGGTTCTGTACCGTTCGAAGGCGGCCTAGCCGCAAGACGCTGCCGACACAGGCCTAGCCAGCGTCGGCTGCCTCCCTAGGTGACCGCGACCCAGTCGCCCGATTTGCCGCCGTGCTTTTCGAGCACGCGGATCTCGCCCATCACCATGCCGCGGTCGGCCGCCTTGCACATGTCGTAGATGGTCAAGAGGCCGACCTGCACCGCGGTCAGCGCCTCCATCTCGACGCCCGTGCGGCCGACGGTCTCGACCTGCGCCGTGCAGTGGACTGCGCTATGCGTGCGGTCGATCTCGAAGCTCACCGCGACGCGCGTGATCGGCAAAGGGTGGCACAGGGGAATCAGCTCGCTCGTGCGCTTGGCGGCCTGGATCGCGGCGACGCGGGCGATGCCGAGCACGTCGCCCTTGGCGGCGCTGCCGCTTTCGATCAGCGCCAGCGTCTGCGGCTGCATGCGGATCACGCCGCCGGCGCGCGCGATGCGGTGCGTCTCGGCCTTCGCGGCGACGTCGACCATGTGGGCTTGGCCCTGGGCGTCGAAGTGCGTGAGCGGGGATTCGGGCTCGGTCATGGTGTAAGCCGCGAGGCTTAACAAAGGGGCAACGTTGCGCTGGCATGATAGCCACCCGCGCCCGCGCCGCCACAGCGCCTGCGCTCTGCACACCACCATGCCTACAGGACTCGCCCCTTGAACGCGCGCCCAAGCTTGCCGAAACGGCTCGTCGCGCTGCTGTGCGCGGCGTCTCTGTTCGCTTGGCCCGCGCATGCGCAATCGCCCAACACGCTGCCCTCGCTCGGCGATTCGGTCGCCGACGACTTGAGCGTCGGCGCCGAGCGGCTGATCGGCGAACAGATCATGCGCGAGATCCGGCGCGACCCCGACTACCTGGACGACCCGGTGCTGCTCGAATACCTGCAGTCGATCTGGCAGCCGCTGGTTGCGGCGGCGCGCGCGCGCGGCGAGATCGGCGTCGAGCTCGAACTGCGCTACACCTTCGAGCCCTTCCTCGTGCGCGAGCGCAGCGTCAACGCGTTCGCCCTGCCGGGTGGCTTCATCGGCGTGCACCTCGGGCTGATCGCGATGACGACCTCGCGCGACGAGCTGGCGGCGGTGCTCGCGCACGAGTTGTCGCACATCACGCAGCGCCACATCGCGCGCAGCATCGCGCCGAGCCGGCAGGCGTCCCTCCTCGCTGTGGCGGCGACCATCCTCGGCATGCTGGCGATGAGCCGCAGTCGCACACCCGACGCCGGCAACGCGGTGGTCACCGGCGGACAGGCAGCGGCGATCCAGAGCCAGCTCAACTTCTCGCGCGACATGGAGCGCGAGGCCGATCGCGTCGGCTACGGCGTGCTGAACCAGGCTGGCTACTCTGCGGCCGGCATGGCGGCCATGTTCGAGAAGCTCGACCAGTCTTCGCGCCTGAACGACAGCGGCAACTTTCCCTACCTGCGCACCCACCCGCTGACGGTCGAGCGCATCGGCGAAGCGCGCGCCCGCGCCAGCATGACCGACGCCGCGCCGCTCTACACGACGCTCGAACATGCGACGGCGCAGGCCCGCGCCCGCGTGCTGATGGACACCCGCGCCGACGCCCTGCGCCGTCTCGAAGGCTTGAGCGCCAACGCCGCCGCGCCCGGCAACGCGAGCGTCGCCGAGCGCCTGGGCGCGGCCTACGCGAGCGCGCTTTCGGCGACGCTGCTGCTCGACTGGGCGCGCGCCGACGCGGCGCTGGCGCTGGCGATGAACCTCGCCCAGGGCAGCCCGCGCAACGACGACCGTGCACTGCGTGCGGTGCGGCTGCTGGCCGCGCAATCGATGCTCGAACGCGGCGACGCCGCGCGCGCAGCCGCCGCGCTGGTGCCGCTGCACAACGAAGCTTCGCGCCCAGTGCTGCTGCTGCAGAGCCAGATCGCGCTCGCCGCCCATGCGCAGACCAGCGCGCCGAACAACCCGCAAGCCGCGCAACAGGGGCCGCTCGCGGTGGCCGAACTGCGGGGCAGCGCCGAGGCGCTGCAGACCTGGGTCGCGACGCACCCGCAGGACGCCGCGGCGTGGAAGACGCTGGGCCAGGTCTGGGCGCGGCTCGGCCAGCCGCTGCGCTCGCTGCGCGCCGATGCCGAGGCGCAGCTCGCCATCGGCGACATCAGCGGCGCCATCGAGCGCCTGCGCGCCGCGCAGCGCCTTGTGCGCACCGGCGCTTCGAACGACTTCATCGAAGCGTCGGTCGTCGATGCGAGGTTGCGCGCCATCGAGGCGCAACGCCGAATGCTGGCCGGCGACGACAAGAAGAACGGCGGCCACGGCAGCGGCGAGCCGCCGCCTTAGGCAACGCAGCGCAGCGCAATCGGATTCCAATTCAAGACCGCAGAATTGCCGTGTCATCCCCGCGCAGGCGGGGATCCAGCTGCGGGTCATGCCTCGCGGGGATCCCCGCCAGCGCGGGGATGACGACGTTGCTCTATTGATCCGAACTCGGGATCAGGCTTCGCGCAGGCAGTCGACGATCTTCATCTGCGCCGCGCGCCAGGCCGGAATGAAGCCGCCGACAAGGCCCATCGTTAGCGCGAAGAGCAGCGTGCGAACGACGATCCCCGGCGTCAGCTTGAGCTGGAACGCGAGCTCGCTGAAGGTCTGGAAGTTGACCGTCGAGATGCCCACCGCCTGCATCGCCGACGCGGCGACGAGGCCGATCGCACCGCCGACCAGCGAGAGCAGCAGCGCCTCGCCGAGAAATGCCAGCAGCACCGCGCTGCGCCGAAAGCCGAGCGCGCGCAGGGTGCCGATCTCGCCCGTGCGCTGGGCGACGGCGGCGAACATCGTGATCATTGCGCCGACGATGGCGCCGATCGAGAAGATCATCGACAGCGACAGCCCGAGGATGCGGATGAAGGTGGCCAGCGCCTCGCTCTGTTCGGCGTAGAACTGGATCTCGGGCTTGGCTTCGAGCTGCAGGCGCACATCGCTGTCGATGGCCTCGCGCATGCGCTGGAATTCGCCCGCGTCCGCAAGGCGCAGCACGATGGTCGAGAAGGCGCGGCGGTGAAAGGCCTGCAGCATCTGCTCCGAGTCGCCCCAGATCTCGGAATCGAAGCCCGTGCCGCCGGAGTCGAACACGCCGACGATGTGCCAGTCGCGCTGCGCGAAGCGCAGCGTCTCACCGAGCGTCGCACCCTGAAAGCCGCTGGCCACGGAGCGGCCGACGACGATCTCCGACGTGCCCGGGCGGAACATCCGCCCTTGCACGATCTTGGCCTGCGGGCGCAGTTCCATGCCCAGCGCCGAGGTGCCGCGCACCGTGACGTTGCTCGGCGTTCCGTTGCGCTTGGGCAGCGTGTTGAGGACGACCGGCTCCTTGCTCAGCAGGCGCTCACCGGTGCCGTTGGTCGCGATGCCGGGCAGGCTCTCTATCACCGCCGCCTGGTCGCGCGTGATGCCGCTGTTGATCTCGGCACCGGCGCCCTTGCGCAGCACCATCACGTTGTCCGGCTGACCAGTGGCGACGAGGGTCGCGCGAATGCCCTCGCTCATCATCAGCACGGTCGTGAACACGAACACGACCAGCGCCATGCCGCCCGCCGTGAGCAGCGTCGTCACCCGCCGCACCCATAGGTTGCGCGCGATGTAAGCGAGCGGGATGGCCTTCATCCGACGTGCCGCAGGCCGTTCACGATGTTGATGCGAGACATCTTCCACGCTGGCCACGCGGCGGCGATCAGGCCGACGACGACGCTGGCCAGCATTTGCAGCGCCATCGTCAGCGGCGAGACGATGAAGACCGGGAACAGCGCGCCGACCGCCTTGGCGAACGCCGCCGCGACAGGCAGCGTGACCAGGATCCCGATGCCGCCGCCGATCAGCGCGATGACGAGGCTCTCGCCGAACAGCAGCCAGGCGATGAAGGCTGGCCCGAAGCCCAGCGCCTTGAGCGTCGCGTACTCGGCCAGGCGCTCACGGGCCGTCATCGTCATCGTGTTGGCCATCACCGCCATGATGATGACGACGATCACGAGGCTGACCGCGCGCACCGCGCTGAGGATGGCCTCGCTCATGGCGACGAAGCCGAGCTGGAACGCCTTCTCGGTCTCGGTCAGCGTCTCGGCGCGCGAGTTCTTGAACAAGGCGTCGATTTGCTGCGAGATCAGCGGCGCGTTGCTCGGCTCGTCGATGCCGACGACGAACACGCCCACGTAATCGGCGCTCTCCATGCTGCGCTTGCGAATCGTCTCCGAGAGCAGCTTCCAGTGGAAGATGAACAGCGACTCGTCGGTCTTCGCGTCGGCGCCGTCGTAGATGCCGCGCAGGTTGAAGGTCCAGGTGCCGGGGAAGATGGTGCCGCGCAGCGGGATCTGGTCGCCGACCTTCCAGCCGAACTGGTTCGCGAGCTTGCGCCCGACGATGGCGCCCTGGCGGTCGAGCAGGAAGGCCTTCTTCTCGGTGTCGCTCAGCACGTACTCGGGGTAGAGCGCGAGGTAGCTCACCGGCTCGACGGCGAACTGCGGAAAGAAATTGCGCTCGGTGATGTAGACGCCGCCGAACCAGTTCGACCACGAGACCGAGGACACGCCGTCGACGGTGCGGATGCGCTCGGCGTAGTTGAGCGGCAGCGGGAAGGTGAGCGAGGTCGCGTTGCGGGTGATGAGCCGCGTGCTCGACGTAGCCTCGGCACCGTTGTACCAGGCGTCGACGATGGTGCGCAGCAGGCCGAAGGCGCAGATCGCGACGATGAGGCCGATCATCGTCAAGAGCGTGCGCAGGCGGTGGCGAAACGCGTTCTTCAGCAGCAGACGAAGGAGGAACATGGCGTGTTGCTAGGCTCCGCGGCGGACCCTCACCCCAACCCTCTCCCGTTTGCGGGAGAGGGCGGGGGTGAGGGCGTTCGGCGCCATGCGCGATGTCACCACTGCGGTCACGGCACGGTCGTCGCGTCGTCCGGCACCAGTTCGCCCTTTTCGAGGTGGATCAGGCGCCGCGCGCGCGCCGCCGCCTTCGGGTCGTGGGTGACCATCACGATCGTCTTGCCGAGTTCGCGGTTGAGCTGCTCCAGCAGGTCGAGCACCTCGCCGCCGGTCACGCGGTCGAGGTCGCCGGTCGGCTCGTCGGCGACGATCAGCGTCGGGTCGGAGACGATCGCACGCGCGATCGCCACCCGCTGCTGCTGGCCGCCCGAGAGCTCGTTCGGGTAGTGGTCGATGCGGTCGGCGAGGCTCACGCGCTCGAGCGCGGCCTGCACGTGCCGCTTGCGCTCGCTGCGCGAGAGGCGCGTGAGCAGCAGCGGCAGCTCGACGTTCTCGAACGCGGTCAGCACCGGCATCAGGTTGTAGAACTGAAAGATGAAACCCACGTTGACGGCGCGCCAGTCCGCGAGCTCGCCCTCGCTCAGCGTCGCGATGTCGACGCCGGCGATCTCGATGCGGCCCGAGCTCGGTTTGTCGATGCCCGCGATCAGGTTCAGCAGCGTGCTCTTGCCCGAGCCGCTGGGGCCCATCAAGGCGACGAACTCGCCAGCGGCGACGTCCAGGTTCACGCCCTCGAGCACCGGAATGCACTGCTCGCCGCGCTGGTAGGCCTTGGAGAGTTCGTGGATGTGGATCAGCGAAGGGGTCATCGCGACTCGCTGCTCGCCAAGACGGCGACTATCACTTGCTCGTCACCTCGATCTTGTCGCCGGCAGCGAGTTTGGTGGAGGGCGAGAGGACGAGCTTGTCACCCGACTTCAGCGCGCCGCGCAGCTCGACCGTGTCGCCGAGCTTGCGCCCAATGGTCACGTCGACCGATTCGACGGTGTCATCCTTGACGCGCAGCACCTGCTTCTTGCCGTCGCGCTCGACCACCGCCAGCGGGTTGACCGCCAGCACCGGCTGCTGATCGGCGTCGGTCGCCGGCTGCGAGAGGATGGTCACCTTGGCGCTCATCTCGGGCAGGATGCGCGAATCGAGCTTGTCGAAGCGGATCTTCATCATCACCGTCGCCTTCGCGCGGTCCACCGTCGGCACGATGCTGACCACGCTGCCGCGAAAGCGCGTGTCGGGCAGGGCGTCGAGGACGATCTCCACCGGCTGCCCGATGCGTGCCTTGGCGAGGTTGCTCTCCGACACGTCGGCCTCGACTTCGAGCGTGCTCATGTCGGCCATCGTGACCACCGAACCGAGGCTGCCCGCGGCGCTGGAGAACGGCGTGATGATGTCGCCGACGTTGGCGTTCTTGACCAGCACCACGCCGTCGAACGGGGCGCGGATCAGCGCGTAGTCGGCGTTGACCTGCTGCACCTTGAGCTGCGCCTGCGCCTGGCCGACCGCGGCCTGCGCCTGCCCGATCGAGGCTTGTGCCGAAGCGGCCGATGCGCGCGCCGCGTCGGCGCGCCGCTGCGCCGCGTCGACGGCCTGCTGCGAGACGAAGTTCTGCGCCTGCAGGCTCTTGCTTCGCGCGAGTTCGGCATCGGCGTTGCCCTGCTCCACGAGCGCCTGGCGCAGCCCGGCCTCGGCCTGACGCAGCCCGGCCTCGGCCATGCGCACGCCGGCCTGCGAGGCGAGGATGCCGGCTTCGATGTCGCTCGCGTCGAGGCGGGCGAGGATCTCGTCCTTCTTCACGACCGAGCCTTCGCGCACGCGAAGCTCGACGAGGCGGCCCGTCGCCTTGCTGGCCACCGCCGCGCGGCGCTGCGCGACCACATAGCCCGATGCCGTGAGCTGCGCGTACTGCTGCGACGGATAAGCCGTCAACACCGAGGTCAGCATCACCGTCGTCTTGTGCTGCTGTAGCGCGAAGAAGGCCACGAAGCAGACGACCATCACGCCAATCACCCAGCGCTGCCAACGTCGCTTGCGGGCGGGCGCTGGTGCCCCGCGGTCGATGCGCAGGCTGGACAGCGCCGGTGCGGCCGCGGAATTCGATGGGTCGGTCATGTCGAGTTGGTGTGAGTTCAGGCGCGGCCGGAGCCATTGCGCCGCGAGGGTACGGGATTGTGTCGCAATGGCGAACGCCTCTCGCTTGGTCGGTCCACGTCGGGCCCGGCCAACCCGCCGGGCGGCTGCCGCTTCCAACCGCGATCCGCACAGGGGCAGCCGATCTGCCGCGAGCAGTCGCCACCGCCCGGCGACCTCGGCTCAGCCGTCGACCACGGCCAGGCGCGTGAGCACCAGGTTGCCTGCCACTTTGAATGGGCGTTAGATCGATGACGGGCGTTCACTCAACCCGCGCGCCCAATCACGCCGCCGCCAAGGCAGACTTCGCCGTCGTACAGCACTGCGGACTGGCCCGGCGTTGCGGCCCATTGCGGGGCGTCGAACGCCAGCGTGAAGTCGCTGGCGGTGGGCGAGTCCAATATGCAGGCCGCGTCGGCCTGGCGATAGCGCGTCTTGGCGCTGTAGCGACCCGGCGCCGGCGCTGGGCCCGCGACCCAGCTCGCGTCGTCGGCAGCCAGCGTGCTCGATTGCAGCCACGGGTGGTCGTGCCCCTGCACGACGTAGAGGGTGTTGGCCGCCATGTCCTTGCGGGCGACGAACCAGGGTGCGTGCTCGCTGCCGCCCTTCGCGCCGAACTCCTTCAGGCCGCCGATGCCGATGCCCTTGCGCTGGCCCAGCGTGTAGAACGAGAGGCCCACGTGCTCGCCGACTGTCCGACCGCGATCATCCTTGATCGGCCCTGGCGCGTTGGCGAGGTAGCGGTTCAGGAACTCGCGGAACGGCCGTTCGCCGATGAAGCAGATGCCGGTCGAGTCCTTCTTCTTCGCGTTGGGCAGCCCGATCTCGGCGGCGATGCGGCGCACCTCGGTCTTCGCCAGATCGCCGAGCGGGAACAGCGTCTTCGCGAGCTGGGCCTGGTTCAGGCGGTGCAGGAAGTAGCTCTGGTCCTTCAGCGGGTCCAGGCCCTTGAGCAGTTCGAAGCTCCCGCCCCGTTCGCGAACCCTGGCGTAGTGGCCGGTGGCAATCTTCTCGGCACCCAGATGCAGCGCGTGGTCAAGGAAGGCCTTGAACTTGATCTCGGCGTTGCACAGCACATCGGGGTTGGGTGTGCGCCCGGCCTCGTATTCGCGCAGGAACTCGGCGAACACGCGGTCCCGGTAGTCGGCCGCGAAGTTCGCGTGCTCGATCTCGATGCCGAGCACGTCGGCGACGCTCGCCGCGTCGAGGAAGTCCTGGCGCGACGAGCAGTACTCGTCACCGTCGTCGTCCTCCCAGTTCTTCATGAAGACGGCGACGACGTCGTGGCCGGATTGCTTGAGCAGATGCGCGGCCACCGCCGAGTCGACGCCGCCCGACAGGCCGACGACGATGCGCAGGGGTTTCATCAGCGGAATTTTAGGCGGGCACGCTGTCGCCCTGGCGACGCCGTCATTGCGCGGGCTCGCCGTAAGATGGCGCTGCCGGTCGCGAGGCCGGCGCACGTCTTCAGGGCGGGGTGGAATTCCCCACCGGCGGTAGGTTGCGCAAGCAACGAGCCCGCGAGCGCTCTTCTTGCCTGCACGAAGAGGTCAGCAGATCCGGTGCGATGCCGGAGCCGACGGTCTTCCGCTGTGGCGACGGTGTTTGCACATTTGCGCGGGCACCTCGCTTTGGCGGCACAGTCCGGATGAAAGAAGATGTGCGGATGTGGCCAGCCCGCGCCGTCCCCCGGCGTGGGCAGGTTGCGTCCGCGCGCCCTGAAACGCTTTCGCCAACCCGCTCCCACGAGCATTGCGAGGACGTTTCAATCATGTCTCCAACTTCTCTTGCCAGCCGCGCCGCGCCGCCTCGACTGAGGTTTGCGCTGGACGCCATCCGCCAGGGCCGTGCCGTGATCCTGCTCGACGACGACGAGCGCGAGAACGAGGCCGATTTGATCGTCGCGGCCGAGCGCGTCACCGTGCCGACCATGGCCTTGATGATCCGCGAATGCTCGGGCATCGTTTGCCTGTGCCTGGCCGACGAGTTCTTGCAGCGTCTGGCGCTGCCGCTCATGGTCGCGCACAACGCCAGTCGCTACGGCACGGCGTTCACAGTCTCCATCGAAGCCCGTGACGGGGTGACGACCGGCGTCAGCGCGGCCGATCGCGTGGCGACCATCCAGGCCGCGATCGCACGCGATGCGAAGCCCGAGGACCTTGTGAGCCCCGGCCATGTGTTTCCGCTCCGCGCTGCGCCCGGCGGCGTTCTGGAGCGGCGCGGCCACACCGAGGGTGCGGTCGACTTGGCGCGCCTGGCCGGCTTGCGCCCGGCCGCAGTGCTGTGCGATCTGATGAATGAAGACGGCAGCATGATGCGCGGCGAAGCGCTCGTCGGCTTCTCGCGGCTGCACGGCTATCCGATGTTCACGATTGCCGAACTCGCGCGCTATCGCAGCGACAGCGAACTGGCCCTGGCTTGATCCTCAACGCTTGAGTTCGGGCTCGTACAGCGACGCGTGCGTCGTGATCGCCTCCAGCGGGTAGCGCCGGCCGGCGATGAAGTCCTCGATGCAGCCGAGCACATGCGGGCTGCGGTGCCGCACGCGACTCGCTCGCACCTCGGCGAGCGTCATCCACAGTGTGCGCACGATGCCGTCGTCGAGCGCGCGCGCCGGGTCGGGTTCGCCCACCGTGCCGCCGAACGCAAAGCGGACAAAGGTGACGTCTTCACCGCTGGCGGGACGCACGAAGCGCGACAGATAGACGCCGACCAGGCGGTCGGGCGTGAACGCGCAGGCGGTCTCTTCGAGCACCTCGCGCACCGCGGCCTGCTCGGGCGACTCGCCCGGGTCGAGGTGGCCCGCCGGGTTGTTGAGTTTCAGGCCCTCGGGCGTGTGCTCCTCGACGAGCAGGAACTGGGCTTCGCCTCCGTGCTCGCGCTGCACGACCGCGGCCACAGTGACGCTCGGCTTCCAACGGGCGAACATGCTTGCGATGTTAAGGCCGCGTTCCGCGCCGGAGGCTGGCGCGCGATTGTGTAAGCTTCGGGAGTTTGGGTGCCCTAGATACCTGAGGAGTTGAAGTCATGGCTTTGATCATCGGAGTTCCAAAGGAAACCGCAGCTGGCGAGAAACGCGTCGCGACCGTGCCCGACGTGGTGGAAAAGCTCGTCAAGCTGGGGTTCTCGGTGGCCGTGGAAAGCGGTGCCGGCGACGCCGCAAACTTCGGCGACGACACCTACCGCGCTGCCGGTGCCGAGGTCGTTCCGACAGCGGCCGAACTCTGGGCCAAGTCGGACATCGTCTTCAAGGTGCGCGCCCCGAGCCCGGCCGAAGTCGGTCTGATGCGCGAAGGCGGCAGCTTGATCAGCTTCATCTGGCCGGCGCAGAACCCCGAGCTCATGCAGCAGCTTGCGGGTAAGCGCGCCACCGTGCTCGCCATCGACTCCTTGCCGCGCCAGTTGTCGCGGGCCCAGAAGATGGACGCGTTGACCTCCATGGCCGGCATCAGCGGCTACCGCGCCGTGATCGAGGCCGCCAACGCCTTCGGCCGCTTCTTCAACGGCCAGATCACCGCCGCCGGCAAGATTCCGCCGGCCAAGGTCTTCATCGCCGGTGCCGGTGTCGCCGGCCTGGCGGCGATCGGCACCGCCGCCAACCTGGGCGCCATCGTGCGCGCCAACGACACCCGCGCCGAAGTGGCCGACCAGGTCGTCTCGCTGGGCGGCGAATTCGTCAAGGTCGACTACGAGGAAGAAGGCTCCGGCGGCGGCGGCTATGCCAAGGTGATGAGCGAGGGCTTCCAGCAGGCCCAGCGCGAGATGTACGCCAAGCAGGCCAAGGACGCGGACATCATCATCACCACCGCGCTGATCCCCGGCAAGCCCGCGCCCAAGCTCATCACCGCCGAGATGGTGAAAAGCATGAAGCCGGGCAGCGTCATCGTCGACATGGCCGGCGAGCAGGGCGGCAACTGCGAACTGACCGTTCCCGGCGAGGCCGTGGTCCGCCACGGCGTGACCATCATCGGCTACACCGATCTCGTGAGCCGCCTGGCCAAGCAGGCCTCGACGCTGTACTCGACCAACCTGCTGCGCGTGACCGAAGAGCTGTGCAAGACCAAGGACGGCGTCGTCAACGTCAACATGGAAGACGACGCCATCCGCGGCCTCACGGTCATTAAGGAGGGCAGCATCACCTGGCCGCCACCGCCACCCAAGCTCCCGGCCGTGGCGCCAGCCAAGCCGGCGGCCGCAGTGGCCGCGCCCAAGGGCCACGGCCATGGCGCCAGCGAGCCGATGTCTAGCAAATCGCTGGCCACCGTGTTCGGTGTCGGCGCGCTGGCCTTCCTTTTCGTCGGCTTCTTCGCGCCGGCCACCTTCCTCGCGCACTTCACCGTCTTCGTGCTCGCCTGCTTCATCGGCTACATGGTGATCTGGAACGTCACGCCCGCGCTGCACACGCCCTTGATGAGCGTCACCAACGCCATCTCGTCGATCATCGCCATCGGCGCGCTGGTGCAGATCGCGCCGCCGCTGGCGGGTGCAAGCTCGGATCGGCCGACGACGCTGATTCTCGGCATGGCCGTGCTCGCGCTCGCGCTCACCGCCGTCAACATGTTCGGCGGCTTCGCGGTCACGCGGCGCATGCTGGCGATGTTCCGCAAATAAAAACAAGGAAACGGAAATGACTGACAGCCTGGCCACCGTCTCCTACATCGGCGCCACCATTCTCTTCATCCTCAGCCTGGGCGGTCTCGCGAACCCCGAGACCGCACGCCGCGGCAACCTGCTCGGCATCGTCGGCATGACCATCGCCGTGCTCGCCACGGTGCTCGGGCCGCGGGTCACGCCGTCCGGCTATGCCTGGATCATCGGCGCGCTCGTCGTCGGCGGCAGCACCGGCCTCTTCGCCGCGAAGAAGGTGCAGATGACGCAGATGCCCGAACTCGTCGCGTTGATGCACAGCCTCGTGGGCTTGGCCGCGTGCCTGGTCGGCTTCGCGAGCTACGTCGACACCTCGACCGTGTTTCCGACCGCGGCCGAGAAGTCGATCCACGAGATCGAGATCTACATCGGCATCCTCATCGGCGCCGTCACCTTCGCGGGCTCGGTGATCGCGTTCGGCAAGCTCTCGGGCAAGATCGGCGGCAAGCCGTTGCTGCTGCCGGGCCGGCACTGGCTCAACCTGGCGGGCCTGTTGATCGTGATCTGGTTCGGCCACGCCTTCCTGAACGCGCACAGCATCCAGGACGGCATGACGCCGCTGCTCGTGATGACCGTGGTCGCGCTGCTGTTCGGCGTGCACATGGTGATGGCCATCGGCGGCGCCGACATGCCGGTCGTCGTCTCCATGCTCAAC
>CAIKUF010000273.1 GCA_903830565.1 uncultured bacterium
CGGCCTGGCAGGGGCCTGATCAAGTAAAAGCAGTCACACCGGCGGGTCGATAGACTGTCTCTTTTGACCAGATCAACTCGACCACCGAACAGCCTCACTTCACGCTCGCTTCAGGCTCATACCTGGATTGGAAAATACTCAGCGGCCGAATATGACCCGCCGACCGTTGCAAACGGTCACGCGCCACCGCGGGCGCCGGAACTAGCCGAGCGCGGCGACAAGCTCCGGCGGCGCCTGCACAAGCTCGATCAGCACGCCTTCACCGGCGAGCGGGAATTCGTCGCTCGCCTTCGGATGGATGAAACAGATGTCGTAGCCGCTGGCGCCCTTGCGGATCCCGCCGGGCGCGAAGCGCACGCCGTTCGCCGTCATCCACTCGACGGCCTTGGGCAGGTCGTCGACCCACAGGCCGACATGGTTGAGCGGCGTCGCGTGCACCGCGGGCTTCTTCTCGGCGTCAAGAGGCTGCATCAGGTCGACCTCGACCGCGGTCGGCCCGCTGCCGAGCTGGCAGACGTCCTCGTCGACGTTCTCGCGCTCGGAGACGAAGTTGCTCTTGATCGCGAGGCCCAGGATGTCGACCCATAGGGCGCGCAGCCGCATCTTGTCCGCGCCACCGATGGCGATCTGCTGGATACCGAGGATGCGAAAGGGCTTGCTGCTCGTCGTCATGCGAAGCTCAGTATCGGTTGATCAACCGCCAGGCTCTCACCCTTGGCGGCCAGCACCTCGGCGACGACGCCGTCTTGCGTGGCGACAAGGATGTTCTCCATCTTCATCGCCTCGATGACCGCCAGGCGCTCGCCGGCATTCACTTTCTGCCCCGGTTTCACGGCCACGTCGACCAGCAGCCCGGGCATCGGCGAGAGCAGGAACTTCGACAGATCGGGCGGCTCCTTGAACGGCATCACGGCCTGCAACTCGGCGGCGCGCGCCGAGAGCACACGGGCTTCGATCTGCAGCCCGTTGTAGACGATGCGGTAGTGCAGGCCGACGCGCTCGATCTGGGCACAGAACGGCCGCCCGTCGATGTCGCCATGGACAGCGATGTCGCGCAGCGAGCCATGGAAGACGAGGCTCGACGTCTTGCCCGCGATCGTGACCTTGTAGCCGGAGTCGGCACGACGCACGTTGACCGCCGTCTGCTGGCGCTGGCCGTTGTCGTCGGTGAGCACGATCACGAAGTCGTCGGCGATCTGCAACTCGTGGCCCGGCAACTGCCCCGTGATGCGCGTCGCGCGCTCGCGCATGCGCCGGTGCGCCGCGCCGGCCAGGGCGAGCAGGAAGCTCGGGTCGTCGCGCGGCACCAGCGCCGCCGAAAAGCCCTTCGGATATTGCTCGGCGATGAAGCCGGTGTTGAAGTCGCCGGCAACGAACGCGGGGTGCGCGAGCAGCGCAGACTGGAACGGGATGTTGGTCGAGATGCCGCGGATCACGAAGGCATTGAGCGCATCGCGCATGCGCCGGATGGCGTCGTCGCGGTCGAGGCCATGCACGATCAACTTGGCAAGCATCGAGTCGTAGTAGATCGGAATCTCGCCGCCCTCGTAGACGCCGGTGTCGACCCGAACGCCGCCGAAGGCGTTCGTCGTCAACCCCTCGCCACCGCCCTCAGGCATGGGCCGCGCGGCCTCCATGGTCTGCGCCGGCGGCTGGTACTTCACGAGGCGTCCGGTAGAGGGCAAGAAGCTGCGGAACGGGTCTTCGGCGTTGATGCGGCACTCCATCGCCCAGCCGCGGCGGGGGATGTCGGCCTGGGTGAAGGCCAGCTTCTCGCCGGCCGCGACGCGGATCATCTGCTCGACGAGGTCGAGCCCGGTGATGCACTCGGTGACCGGGTGCTCGACCTGCAGCCGCGTGTTCATCTCGAGGAAATAAAAGCTCTGGTCCTTGCCGACCACGAACTCGACCGTTCCCGCGCTCTGGTAGTTCACCGCCTTGGCCAGGCGCACCGCTTGCTCGCCCATCGCCTTGCGCGTCGCATCGCTGATGAAGGGCGACGGCGCTTCCTCGATCACCTTCTGGTGCCGGCGCTGGATCGAGCACTCGCGCTCGTTAAGGTAGACCACATTGCCGTGCGCATCGCCCAGAACCTGGATCTCGATGTGACGCGGCTCCTCGACGAACTTCTCGACGAACACGCGGTCGTCGCCGAAGCTGCTCAGCGCCTCGCTACGGCAGGCGCTGAAGCCACCGAAGGCTTCCTTGTCGTTCCAGGCCACGCGCAGGCCCTTGCCGCCGCCGCCGGCGCTGGCCTTGATCATCACCGGGTAGCCGATGCCCTTGGCGATCTCGACCGCCTGCTCGGGCGTGTCAATGGCCGCGTTGACGCCCGGAATCGTGTTGACCTTGGCCTCGGTGGCGAGCTTCTTCGAAGCGATCTTGTCACCCATCGCCGCGATGGACGCGTGCTTGGGGCCGATGAAGACGATGCCCTCTTCCTCGGCGCGGCGAGCGAAGGCAGCGTTCTCGCTCAGGAAGCCGTAGCCCGGGTGCACGGCCTCGGCGCCGGTCTGCTTGGCGGCGGCGATGATCTTGTCGGCAACGAGGTAGGACTCGCGGCTCGGCGCT
The DNA here is from genome assembly GCA_903830565.1 of uncultured bacterium. Classification (GTDB taxonomy): domain Bacteria; phylum Pseudomonadota; class Gammaproteobacteria; order Burkholderiales; family Burkholderiaceae_C; genus CAIKUF01. The sequence continues at coordinate 2,572 of CAIKUF010000273.1, forward strand.
AGCCCGATGAACACCGCCTCGTCGGCGAGCTCGACATGGCGCGCATCGCGGTCGGCATCCGAGTAGACGGCGACGGTAGCAATGCCCATCTTGCGCGCCGACTTGATGACGCGGCAGGCAATCTCGCCGCGGTTGGCAATCAGAATCTTCTTAAACATGGTGTGTCTCCGCGGCGAGATCGCCTGCCTGCGCGTCGCGCAGCAGGCCATTTGGCTTCGCCGAAGCGGCCGCATAGCAGCCGCTTTCCCCACGATTGGCAATCAGAATCTTCTTCAACATGATCAGGACCCGGTATTGAACGGCGCGCGCAGCGGCGCCAGCATCAAGCCACTCCCGAGGATCCGGCTCTGCCGGGCCGAAGGGAGGCGCCCCTTGGGGGCAGGAGCGAAGCGACTGGGGGGCATCATCACAGGGGAATGTTCCCGTGCTTGCGCCACGGGTTGTCGAGCTTCTTGTCGCGCAGCATGACCAGCGAGCGACAGATGCGCTTTCTCGTTTCGTGCGGCTGAATCACGTCGTCAATGTAGCCGCGCGCACCGGCGACGAACGGGTTGGCGAAGCGCGCCTTGTACTCGGCCTCGCGCGCGGCGAGCTTTTCGGGATCGCCCTTGTCGTCGCGAAAGATGATCTCGACCGCGCCCTTGGCCCCCATCACCGCGATTTCGGCGTTAGGCCAGGCGAAGTTGACGTCTCCGCGCAGGTGCTTGGAGCTCATCACGTCGTAGGCGCCGCCGTAGGCCTTGCGCGTGATCACCGTGATCTTGGGCACCGTGCACTCGGCATAGGCGTAGAGCAGCTTGGCGCCGTGCTTGATGATGCCGCCGTACTCCTGCGCCGTGCCGGGCATGAACCCCGGAACGTCGACGAAGGTCAGCACCGGGATGTTGAAGGCGTCGCAAAAGCGCACGAAGCGCGCCGCCTTGATCGCGCTCTTGATGTCCAGGCACCCCGCCAGCACGAGCGGCTGGTTGGCGACGATGCCGACCGTGTGGCCTTCCATGCGAGCGAAGCCGATCACGATGTTCTTCGCGTAGTCGGGCTGCAGCTCGAAGAAGTCGCCGTCGTCGACCGTCTTGACGATCAGCTCCTTGATGTCGTAGGACTTGTTCGGGTTGTCGGGAACCAGCGTGTTGAGCGACATGTCGATGCGCTCGCCGGGGTCGTCAGAGCGCCGCATCGGCGGCTTCTCGCGGTTGTTCAGCGGCAGGTAGTTGAAGAGTCGGCGCAGCATCAGCAGCGCATCGACATCGTTGTCGAACGCGCGATCGGCGACGCCGCTCTTCGTGGTGTGCGTCACCGCGCCGCCGAGGTCTTCTGCGCTCACCTCCTCGTGCGTCACCGTCTTCACGACCTCGGGGCCGGTGACGAACATGTAAGAGCTGTCCTTGACCATGAAGATGAAGTCGGTCATCGCCGGCGAATACACCGCGCCGCCCGCGCACGGCCCCATGATCATGCTGATCTGCGGCACGACGCCCGAGGCCATCACGTTGCGCTGGAAGACCTCGGCATAGCCGCCGAGCGAGGCCACGCCTTCCTGGATGCGCGCGCCGCCCGAGTCGTTCAGGCCGATCACCGGCGCGCCGACCTTCATTGCCTGGTCCATCACCTTGCAGATCTTCTCGGCGTGGGCCTCGGAGAGCGCACCGCCGAAGACGGTGAAGTCCTGACTGAAGACGAACACCAGGCGCCCGTTGATCATGCCGTAGCCGGTGACGACGCCGTCGCCGGGCACCCGTGTGTCCTGCATGCCGAAATCGGCGCAGCGGTGCTCGACGAACATGTCCCATTCCTCGAAGCTGCCTTCGTCGAGCAGGAGTTCGATGCGCTCGCGCGCGGTCAGCTTGCCCTTGGCGTGCTGGGCCTCGATACGGCGCGCGCCGCCACCTTGGCGTGCGGCCTCGCGCTTCTTTTCGAGCAGTTCGATGATGTCGTGCATGCGGTCTTCTCCTCGCTTAGTACCCCGTTTCGCAAGTACGCACACGCAGTGAAATCGATGCGTTTCGGGTCAGGGCGAGGCGCAAACCGCAGCGATACCGAGTGGTATCGCGAGGATTTGCAACGCTGCCATGGCCCGAAAGGCGCGATTTCATGTGTGCGTACTTGCGAAATGGGGTACTTGGTTCATCAGTTCGAGCAGGCGGCGCGCGGCCACCGAAGGCGCAAGGCGCCCGGCACGCACGTCGGCGGTGATCGAGGGCAGCGCATCGCGCACCGCCGGATCGGCATTGAATCGCCGGTGCAGGCCGGCCTCGATGCGCTCCCACATCCAGGCCTGGTCCTGAGTATGGCGGCGCGCGGCCAAGCGCCCACCCGCGGTTTGCATCTCGCGAAAGCGCGTCACGGCTTGCCAGAACGCGTCGAGGCCGGTGCCCTTGAGCGCGCTGAGTTGCATCACCTGCGGCTGCCACGAATCCGCGCCGTGGTCGGGGTGGCCCTGTTGTCCGAATAGCCGCAGCGCCGAGGTGATCTGAGACCGCGCGCGCGTCGCCGCGTCTTCGCCCAGATCGGCCTTGTTGACGACGATGAGGTCGGCCAGTTCCATCACGCCCTTCTTGATCGCCTGCAGGTCGTCGCCGGCGTTGGGCAACTGCATGAGGACGAACATGTCGGTCATCCCGGCGACCGCGGTTTCGCTTTGGCCGACGCCGACCGTCTCGACGATCACGATGTCGTGGCCCGCGGCCTCGCAGACCAGCATCGCCTCGCGCGTCTTCGCCGCCACGCCGCCCAGCGTGCCGCCGGCCGGGCTCGGGCGGATGAACGCGCGCTCGTCCACCGAGAGGCGCTCCATGCGCGTCTTGTCGCCGAGGATGGACCCGCCGGAGACGCTCGACGATGGATCCACCGCGAGCACGGCGACGCGATGGCCGTGCGCGATCAGAAAGAGGCCCAGGGCTTCGATGAAGGTGCTCTTGCCGACCCCGGGCACGCCGCTGATCCCGAGGCGCAGCGACTGCCCGGTCCTGGGCAGCAGCGCGTTGAGAAGTTCCTCCGCACGGATGCGGTGGTCGGCGCGCGTCGATTCGAGCAGCGTGATCGCCTTGGCGACGGCGCGCCGCTGCGAGGCACTGGCTGTGCCGAGCAATGCGTCTAGAAGCGCCTGATCGACCGGATCGAGCATGGCGGGCGTTCAGGCCGCGAGCGTCTTGCGGATCTGTTCGAGCACGTCCTTCGCGCTCGCCGGGATCGGCGTTCCCGGGCCGTAGATGCCCTTCACGCCGGCATCGAAGAGGAACTCGTAATCCTGCTTCGGGATCACGCCGCCGACGAAGACCACGATGTCGTCGCCACCCTGCGCCTTCAGTGCCGCGATGATCGCCGGCACCAGCGTCTTGTGCCCGGCGGCGAGCGTCGACACGCCGACCGCGTGCACGTCGTTCTCGATCGCCTGGCGCGCGCATTCCTCGGGCGTCTGGAACAGCGGCCCGATGTCGACGTCGAAACCGAGGTCGGCAAACGCCGTGGCGACGACCTTGGCGCCGCGGTCGTGGCCGTCCTGGCCGAGCTTGGCGATCATTACCCGCGGACGCCGGCCCTGGGTCTCGGCGAAGGCCGCGATCTCGCCCTGCAGTGCGGCCCAGCCTTCAGCCGAATCGTAGGCCGCGGCGTAGACGCCGCTGACCTGCTGCGTGTCGGCGCGGTGGCGGCCCCAGGCCTTCTCCAGTGCGTCGCTGATCTCACCGACCGTGGCGCGCAGCCGCGTTGCCTTGACGGCGAGGTCGAGCAGATTGCCCGGCGTGCTGCCATCGGCACAGGCCGTCAGCGCGCCCAGCGCGGCTTGCACTGCAGCGGCATCACGCTGCGCACGCAGGCTCTTCAGCCTGGCGATCTGGCTGTCGCGCACCATCACGTTGTCGACTTCGCGCGTCTGCAGCGCATCCTCGCTCGCGAGGCGGTACTTGTTGACGCCGACGATCACGTCCTTGCCCGAATCGATGCGGGCCTGCTTCTCGGCCGCGCTGGCCTCGATCTTGAGCTTGGCCCAGCCGCTGGCGACGGCCTTGACCATGCCGCCTAACGCCTCGACTTCCTCGATGATCGCCCACGCCGCGTCGGCCATGTCCTGCGTCAGCTTCTCCATCAGGTAGCTGCCGGCCCAGGGGTCGATCACGTTCGTGATGTGCGTCTCTTCCTGGATCACGAGCTGTGTGTTGCGGGCGATGCGGGCGCTGAATTCGGTCGGCAACGCGATCGCCTCGTCGAAGCTGTTCGTGTGCAGGCTTTGCGTGCCGCCGAACACGGCCGCCATCGCCTCGATGGTCGTGCGCACGACGTTGTTGTACGGGTCCTGCTCGGCGAGGCTCCAGCCCGAGGTCTGGCAGTGCGTGCGCAGCATCAGGCTCTTCGGGTTCCTGGCATCGAAGCCGCTCATGATGCGATGCCACAGCAGGCGCGCCGCGCGCATCTTCGCGATCTCGAGGTAGAAGTTCATGCCGATCGCCCAGAAGAACGACAGCCGCGGCGCGAACTCGTCGACGGGCAGGCCCTGGGCGAGCGCGGTCTTGACGTACTCCTTGCCGTCGGCGAGCGTGAACGCGAGCTCGAGCGCCTGGTTCGCGCCGGCCTCCTGCATGTGGTAGCCGGAGATGCTGATCGAGTTGAACTTCGGCATCCTCTTGGCCGTGTACTCGATGATGTCGCCGACGATGCGCATCGACGGCGCCGGCGGATAGATGTAGGTGTTGCGGACCATGAACTCCTTCAGGATGTCGTTCTGGATGGTCCCCGACAACTTCTCCTCGCTCACACCCTGCTCTTCGGCGGCGACGATGTAGCCGGCCAGCACCGGCAAGACGGCGCCGTTCATCGTCATCGAGACGCTGACGCGATCGAGCGCGATGCCGTCGAAGAGGATCTTCATGTCTTCGACCGAATCGATCGCGACACCCGCCTTGCCGACGTCGCCGGTCACCCGTGGGTGGTCGCTGTCGTAGCCGCGGTGGGTGGCGAGGTCGAACGCGACCGACACGCCCTGCGCACCGCCTACCAAAGCCTGGCGGTAGAAGGCGTTGCTTTCCTCGGCGGTCGAGAAGCCGGCGTACTGGCGGATCGTCCACGGCCGCGCGGCGTACATCGTCGCCTGAGGGCCGCGAACAAAGGGCGCGAAGCCGGGCAAGGTGTCGGCGTTTGGCAGACTGACGGTATCAGCCGCCGTGTACAGCGGCTTGACGACGATGCCTTCCGGCGTGCGCCAGTTCAGCGCAGCGAGGTCGCCACCGGGAGCTGACTTGGCCGCGGCCTTGGCCCAGTCGGCGAGAGTCGCGCGCTGCGGCGGTGTACGGGCGGAATCGGACATGCATGCCTCCGGCGGTGGATGGGCGGCGTGACGCCCTCGTCAGTTCGACTTGTATCTTCGGCTCAAGCGGGCATAATTATAAATGCAATTGGAATCGAAGAACGCTTTCGCCGCATGAACGATACCGCTCCGCTCGCCCCGCGCGCGCTCTACCAGGAAGTCGCCGAGCGGTTGCGCGAGCAGATCTTCGCCCGCACGCTCGAGCCGGGCAGCCGCATCGACGAGTTGCGCCTGGTCGCCGAGCTGGGCATCAGCCGCACGCCGTTGCGCGAAGCACTGAAGGTGCTCGCCGTCGAGGGCCTGGTGACGATGAAGGTACGCCGCGGTGCCTACGTGACCGAGATGTCCGAGCGCGACGTGACCGACATCTACCACCTGCTCGGCCTGCTCGAGAGCGATGCCGCCGCAGCGGTGGCCAGCAGCGCGAGCGACGCCGAGATCGCCGAGTTGTCCGCGCTGCACGCCGAGCTCGAAGCGGCGCTCCGCGACCGCGCGCGCTTCTTCGCGCTGAACGAGGCCTTTCACCTGCGCGTGCTGGCCATCGCCGGCAACCGCTGGCGCAGCCAGATCGTTGCCGACCTGCGCAAGGTGATGAAGCTCAACCGCCACCACTCGCTGTTCAGGCAGGGGCGGCTGGGTGAATCGCTGGCCGAGCACAAAGCCCTGATGTCGGCACTCGAGCGCCGCGACCCCGTCGCGGCAGCCGCACTCAGCCAGCAGCACTTTCGCAACGGGCTCGCCGCCGCGGTGCCGGCGCCGCGCCCGGCCGGCAAGCCGCGGGCGGCGCCAAAGCGCCGTCCTTGAACCTCAGCCGCGCTTGGCGATCGGCACCACCGTGCGTGCCGTGGCGCCGGTGAAGAGCTGGCGCGGGCGGCCGATCTTGTATTCCGGGTCGCCGATCATCTCGTTGAGTTGCGCGATCCAGCCGACCGTGCGCGCAAGCGCGAAGATGGCCGTGAACAGCGGCACCGGAATGCCGATCGCGCGCTGCACGATGCCCGAGTAAAAGTCGACGTTCGGGTAGAGCTTGCGGGAGACGAAGTACTCGTCCTCGAGGGCGATCTTCTCCAGCGTCATCGCGAGCTTGAACAGAGGATCGTCGTGCAGGCCGAGCGAATCGAGCACCTCGTGGCAGGTCTCGCGCATCAGCTTGGCGCGCGGGTCGTAGTTCTTGTACACGCGGTGGCCGAAGCCCATCAGCTTGATGCCCGAGTTCTTGTCCTTGACCTGCTTGATGAACTCGCCGATCTTGTCGACGCCGCCCATCTTCTGCACTTCCTCGAGCATGTTCAGCGCCGCCTCGTTGGCGCCGCCGTGCGCCGGGCCCCACAGGCAGGCCACGCCGGCGGCGATCGCCGCGAACGGGTTGGTGCCGGACGAACCGCACAGGCGCACCGTCGACGTCGAAGCGTTCTGCTCGTGGTCGGCGTGGAGGATGAAGATGCGGTCCATCGCCCGCACGAGAACGTCGTTTGGCTCGTACTCCTCGCACGGCGTCGCGAACATCATGCGCATGAAGTTGCTGGCGTACGAGAGGTTGTTCTGCGGGTACAGGTAAGGCTGGCCCGTCGTGTACTTGTAGGCCATCGCGACCAGCGTCGGCATCTTGGCGATCAGGCGAATCGCCGAGATCTCGCGGTGGGTCGGGTTGTTGATGTCGGTGCTGTCGTGATAGAAGGCCGACAGCGCACCGACGAGGCCGGTCATGATTGCCATCGGGTGCGCGTCGCGGCGGAAGCCGCGCAGGAAGAACTGCATCTGCTCGTTGACCATCGTGTGGCGCGTCACGAGCCTGGTGAACGCAGCCCGCTCGGCCACGTTCGGCAGTTCGCCATTGAGCAGCAGGTAGCAAGTCTCCATGTAGTCGCAGTTCTGCGCCAGCTGCTCGATCGGGTAGCCGCGGTAGAGCAGCTCGCCCTTGTCGCCGTCGATGTAGGTGATGCTCGACGCGCACGAGGCCGTCGACAAGAAACCGGGGTCGTAGGTGAACTTGCCGGTTTGCGCATAGAGCTTGCGGATGTCGATCACATCCGGTCCTACCGAGCCCTTGTAGATCGGCAGTTGCATTTCGGGGCTGCCATCGGAAAACGACAGCGTTGCTTTCACGTCAGACGGGGTCATGGCTATTCCTTCGGTGGATCGTTCAGGGGAGGCTCTCGGTGAAATCGGTTCGGCAAACGGTTCTCAGGCGGCGTGCATCCGCGGCTCGCGCATCAGGCCCAGCACTTCGGAAACGTCGGGCCGGGCCAGCGCGCCCGCGGGTTCGGTGCGGGCCAGGAAGAGGTCGAGCAGATCGTGATCGGGCAGGTCCATCAGCGCCTGCAGGCCCTGCGCATGCGCCTGCGTGAGCGTCGCCGCGTGGCGCGCAAAGAAGCGCTCGATGAAGAGATCGTTCTCCAGCAGCCCACGCCGGCAGCGCCAGCGCAGGCGGCTCAGCGTTCGGGCGTCGACCAGGTCAGGCATATCGGTCATGGCACCAGCCGAATGTGCGGTCGCGTCACACGGCGCGGCGCACCATCATTTCCTTGATCTTGCCGATCGCCTTCGTCGGGTTCAAGCCCTTGGGGCAGACGTCGACACAATTGAGGATGCTGTGGCAGCGGAACAGGCGATACGGATCTTCGAGGTTGTCCAGCCGCGCGGCGGTGTCCTGGTCGCGGCTGTCGGCGATGAAGCGGTAGGCCTGCAGCAGGCCGGCCGGACCGACAAACTTGTCGGGGTTCCACCAGAAGCTCGGGCACGAGGTGGAGCAGCTCGCGCACAGGATGCACTCGTACAGGCCGTTGAGTTCCTCGCGCTCCTCGGGCGTCTGCAGGCGCTCCTTGTCGGGCGGCGGCGTGTCGTTCACGAGGTAGGGCTTGATCGACTCGTACTGCGTGAAGAACAGCGTCATGTCGACGATCAGGTCGCGGATCACCGGCAGCCCGGGCAGCGGCTTCAAGACAATCGTGCCCGGCAGCGTGCGCATGTTGGTTAGGCACGCCAGGCCGTTCTTGCCGTTGATGTTCATGCCGTCCGAGCCGCACACGCCTTCGCGACAGGAGCGGCGAAAACTCAGCGTCGGATCGACGGCCTTGAGCTTGATCAGCGCGTCGAGCAGCATGCGCTCGGAGCCGTCGAGTTCGGCCTCGAGCGTCTGCATGCGCGGCTTGGCGTCGGTGTCCGGGTCGTAGCGGTAGATCTGGAACGTGCGCTTGGTCATGACAGCCCCTCGTCCGACGGGTACGTCGTCCGATCCCCCGAGGGGAGAGAGTGGCGCGGCTCCGGGCCGGCCGGGGCCGGCCTGGACGCCACGAGCGCCAGCCGCGTCTCGCGGACGGCGCGGGCCGGCTTGGGAGTGGCCCGGCGCTCGGCCCGCCGTGTCGCGTTGAAGTTCCAATGGCTCATGTCGGTTCCCGGGCTCAGAAGGTGCGGACTTTGGGCGGCACGGTCTCCACCGTCAATGGCTTGGTGCGCACCGGCTTGTACTCAAGGCGATCGCCCTGGCTGTACCACAACGTGTGCTTCATCCACTCGGCATCGTTGCGGCCGAGCGGATGCAGCGGATCGTCGGCCGCTCGCTCGTAGTCGCGCACCGTGTGCGCGCCGCGGCACTCGTGGCGAGCGGCGGCGGAGACCATCGTCGCCCGCGCCACTTCGACCAGGTTCGCCACTTCCAGCGCCTCGATGCGGGCCGTATTGAAGACCTTGGACTTGTCCTTCAAGCCGATCGATTCGGCGCGTGCGGCGACATCGGCGATCTTCTTCACGCCCTCGTCCATCAAGGCCTGGGTACGGAACACCGCGGCGTGGCGCTGCATCGTCGCGCGAATGTCATCGGCCACGTCCTGCGCGTACTCGCCCGACGTGCTGCCATCGAGCCGTGCCAGTCGCGCCAGCGAGCCGTCGGCGGCATCGGCGGGCAGCGGCTTGTGGGCCTTGTTCTTCTCGTTGAATTCGACGATGTGGCTACCCGCCGCACGGCCGAAGACGACCAGGTCGAGCAGCGAATTCGTGCCCAGGCGGTTCGCGCCGTGGACGCTGACGCAGGAACATTCGCCGACGGCGTACAGGCCGGCCACCGGCGCGATCGGATCGCCGCCCTTGGGCACGACGACCTGGCCGTTCAGATTCGTCGGGATGCCGCCCATCTGGTAGTGCAGCGTCGGCACGACCGGAATCGGTTCCTTGGTGATGTCGACGTTGGCGAAGTTGTGGCCGATCTCGAAGATCGACGGCAGGCGCTTCATGATCGTCTCGGCGCCGAGGTGCGTCATGTCGAGGACGACGTAGTCCTTGTTCGGCCCGCAGCCGCGGCCTTCCTTGATCTCCTGGTCCATGCAGCGCGAGACGAAGTCGCGCGGGGCCAGGTCCTTCAGCGTCGGCGCGTAGCGTTCCATGAAGCGCTCGCCGTCGCTGTTGCGCAGGATCGCGCCTTCGCCGCGGCAGCCCTCGGTCAGCAGCACGCCGACGCCGGCAACGCCGGTCGGGTGGAACTGCCAGAACTCCATGTCCTGCAGCGGAATGCCGGCGCGCGCGGCGATGCCCAGGCCGTCGCCGGTATTGATGAAGGCGTTGGTGCTCGCGGCGTAGATGCGCCCGGCGCCGCCGGTGGCGAGCAGCGTCGTCTTGGCCTCCAAGATGTGTAGCTCGCCGGTTTCCATCTCGAGCGCGGTAACGCCCAGCACGTCGCCATCGGCGTCGCGTATCAGGTCCAGCGCCATCCACTCGACGAAGAAGTTCGTGCGCGCCTTCAGGTTCTGCTGGTACAGCGTGTGCAGCATCGCGTGGCCGGTGCGGTCGGCGGCGGCGCAGGCTCGCTGCACCGGCTTCTCGCCGTAGTTCGCGGTGTGGCCGCCGAACGGGCGCTGGTAGATCGTGCCGTCGGCGTTGCGGTCGAAGGGCATGCCGAAATGCTCGAGCTCGTAGACGACCTTGGGCGCCTCGCGGCACATGAACTCGATCGCGTCCTGGTCGCCGAGCCAGTCGGAACCCTTGATCGTGTCGTAGAAGTGATAGTGCCAGTTGTCTTCCGACATGTTGCCGAGAGATGCGCCGATGCCGCCCTGCGCAGCGACCGTGTGCGAACGGGTCGGGAACACCTTGGACAGCACGGCCACGTTCAACCCGGCGCGCGCCAGTTGCAGCGAGGCACGCATGCCCGAGCCGCCGGCGCCGACGATGACGACGTCGAACTTGCGTCGGCTCAGTTTGGAAGTTAGCGCCATCAAAGTCTCCAGAGAACCTGCACTGCCCAGCCGGCGCAGCCGAGCAACCAGACGATCGTCACCACCTGCGCCAGCAGGCGAAGGCCGACCGGCTTCACATAGTCCATCAGGATGTCGCGCATGCCGACCCACGCGTGCTGCACCAGGCTCAGGATGACGACGAAGGTCAGCACCTTCATCCACTGGGCCGAGAAGATGCCGGCCCAGCGGTCGTACCCCAACTCGCCCGGCAGCAGCACCTGCACCAGCAGGGTGACTGTGAACAGCGCCATCAGCGCGGCCGTGATGCGCTGCGACAGCCAGTCGCGCAGGCCGTAGTGCGCACCGAGCACGAGGCGCTTGGAACCGAAATTCTGGGCCATGGGAAAGAGTCTCCTGGTCTTGTCTTGGCGGCGGCGAGCGACGGGCCCTGACGAATGAGCGTCAGTACGCGCCGAAGAGCTTGGCGCCCAGCAGCACCGTCAGCAGCAGGCTCAGCCCGAGCGTGAACATCGCCGATCGGCGCCCGAACTGGGCGCTCACGCTATGCGTGGCGTCCATCCACAGGTGGCGCAGGCCGGCAATAAAGTGATGCAGGTAGGCCCAGATGAGGAACAGCGCAACGACCTTGACGAGCCAGCCGGGCACGAACCCGATCCCTACGACAAAGGCGCTGGTGAAGCTGTCGAACGAGACTTCCGAGGTCACGCTGGTGTCGAACATCCAGATGACGAAGGGCAACAGGATGAACAGGACGCCGCCGCTGGCACGGTGCAGGATGGACACCAGCCCGGCCAGGGGAAGGCGGTACTGCAATGCGTCGATCAAGTGCATCGTGCCCGGTCGTGTCTTTGCAGTCTCTGCCATACCCATCCTTGTTCTCTCTACAGGGGAAACCGTGGCCTAGTCGGAAGATTTTATGGCAACGCGCCACTCTGCCACGCAGGTTCGGCCGCGGTCATGATCCAGCGCATCAGTTCAGTTCGTTGCGGTAGTGGTGCGTCGTGGTGTCGTACAGCCCGCGCCGGAGTTCGACCGGCCGGTCGCCGTAGGTGAACGACAGCCTCTCCACGCTCAGAAGTGGCGCGCCGGCGGGCAGTTCCAGCAACTCCGCGGCCTCGGCATCGGCGGCGAGGGCGCGCAGCTTTTCTTCCGCTCGAATCATTCGGACGCCAAATTCGGACTCGAACAGGCCGTACATCGGCCCCTTGTACTCGGCCAGGCGGTCGGCGGTCAGGCCCTTGAACGCCTGCCCGGGCAGCCAGATGTCGTCCAGTACGACCGGCTTGCCGCGAAACGACAGCACGCGCCGCACCTGCACGACCGCGTCGCCCGCCTTCAGCGCGAGCGCGCGCGCCACGTCGGACGACGCGCGCTGGCGCCGGCAGTCGATGAAGCGGCGCGCCATGCCGCCGACCTCGCCTTCGTCGGGGATCAGGCGCAGGAAGCGGAACTGCACGTGCTCCTCGGCGTGGGTGGCGACGAAGGTGCCCTTGCCCTGGCGCCGTACGAGCAGGTTCTCGTCGGCCAGCGCGTCGATCGCCTTGCGCACCGTGCCCTGGCTGACCTTGAAGCGCGCCGCGAGTTCGACTTCGCTCGGAATCGCCTCACCCGGTCGCCACTCGCCACCCTGCAGACTGCGCGTGAGCAAGGCCTTGATCTGGCGGTACAGGGGACTGAACGCCGGTGCCGCACCGAACGCCGGATCGGTCGCTGCCGGTCTGGCAGAGGAGGCGCTGGTCGATGAAGCCATCCGCGGCATTGCAGCACAGGCCCAGGGCGTCGTCCAGCACATCAGACAAGAGGTCTGATGCAAGACAGAAGACCTGTTCGAAGCGCTTCTCGCAACCGGTGCGCTTGGCTACACTTGCACGGATGCCAGCACCGCCATGGTGCCGCGCCGCTCGCCCACCCTCGACCTCACCCGGAGCCCCCCATGAGCAAGACACCCGTACGCGTCGCCGTCACCGGCGCCGCTGGCCAGATCGGCTACGCCATCCTGTTTCGCATCGCCTCTGGCGAGATGCTGGGCAAGGACCAGCCCGTGATCCTGAGCCTGCTCGAAGTCCCGCTGGAAAAGCCGCAGCAGGCCTTGCAAGGCGTGATGATGGAGTTGCAGGACTGCGCCTTCCCGCTGCTTGCCGGCATGCAAGCCCACAGCGACCCGATGACGGCGTTCAAGGATGTCGACTATGCGCTTCTCATCGGCTCGCGCCCGCGCGGCCCGGGCATGGAGCGCGCCGAACTGCTGGCCGTCAATGCGCAGATCTTCACCGCCCAAGGCAAGGCGCTCAACGCCGTCGCCAAGCGCAACGTGAAGGTGCTGGTGGTCGGCAACCCGGCCAACACGAATGCCTACATCGCGATGAAGAGCGCGCCCGACCTGCCGGCCAAGAACTTCACCGCGATGCTGCGCCTGGACCACAACCGCGCGCTAAGCCAGATCGCCAGCAAGACCGGCAAGCCGGTGGCCGGCATCGAGAAGCTCTGCGTGTGGGGCAACCATTCGCCGACCATGTATGCCGACTACCGCTTCGCGACGCTCGGCGGCGCCAGCGTCAAGCAGATCATCAACGACGAGGCCTGGAACGCCGACACCTTCCTGCCCACCGTCGGCAAGCGCGGCGCGGCGATCATCGCCGCGCGCGGCGTGTCGTCGGCGGCGTCGGCGGCCAACGCGGCCATCGACCACATGCGCGACTGGGCGCTCGGCAGCAACGGCAAGTGGGTCACGATGGGCGTGCCGAGCAACGGCGAATACGGCATCCCGAAGGACGTGATGTTCGGCTTCCCGGTCACGACCGCGGGCGGCGAGTACAAGATCGTCGAGGGCCTGGCGATCGACGCGTTCTCGCAGCAGCGCATCGACCTCACGCTCAAGGAACTGCTCGAGGAGCAGGCCGGCGTCAAGCATCTGCTCTAACCGGCAGCCGCAAGCCTTGTCGCCTCGGCACGGGCCGATCGCGGTGCCCATAGCCCCGCGCCAGGCACTGTTCGAAGCGGGCGATGCCGCGCCTGAGCTACCGGTGTGCGACCACTACGCCGGGGTCGAGCCGCGCATGCGCAAGAGCCTCGAGATGCAGGCCGAGATGGGCCCGGTGTTCGACGTCACGCTCGACTGCGAGGACGGCGCACCGATCGGCGGCGAGGTCGAGCACGCGCACCGCATCGCCGAGCTCGTCGCCTCCCCGCTGAACCGGCACGGCCGCGTCGGCGCCCGGCTGCACCCGGTGCGGCACGCGGCGTTCGGTCTCGAGGCCGATATCGTTCTGCGCCACTGTGGGCAGCGCCTGGCCTACCTGATGCTGCCCAAGGTCCACGGCCTGGCCGACCTGCAGCGCGGCTGCGACGAGATCGACCGCCTCTCCAGCCTGCACGGCCTGCCACGGCCGGTGCCGCTGCACGTGCTGATCGAGACGCACGGAGCGCTGGCCGAGGTGGCGGCCATCGCCGCGCACCCGCGCGTCGAGTCGCTGTCGTTCGGGCTGATGGATTTCGTCTCCGCGCATCGCGGCGCGATCCCGCAGTCGGCGATGAGCGCAACCGGCCAGTTCGAACACCCGCTGGTCGTGCGCGCCAAGCTCAAAATTTCGGCAGCCTGCCATGCGCATGCGAAAACGCCTTCGCACAGCGTGGTCACCGAATTCAGGCAGCTCGACCTGCTCGAAGCGGTGGCCGAAAAGGCCGCGCGCAGCTTCGGATTCACGCGCATGTGGAGCATCCATCCGGACCAGATCCGCACGATCGTCGATGCCTTCGCACCTTCGGCAGCCGAGGTCGACCAGGCGGTCTGCATCCTGCTGGCGGCACAGGCCGCTCAGTGGGCGCCGATCAGCCATCCGCCCGGAGCCGCTGCCGCGCTGCACGACCGTGCAAGCTACCGCTACTTCTGGCACGTGCTGGAACTCGCTCACCGCACCGGGCAGCCCTTGCCGGAAGAGGCGCAGCGGGCCTTCTTCGACGGTGGCCGCGCGTGAATGGCCTGTCGCCGCGGCCTCGCACCGGCACCCTTTTTTTCACTCGAAGGCGACGGCGCTTGAAGCCAAGTGCCCGCTCGTCGGAAAATAGCCTGTTGATCAACTCCCGGAAACTGACCATGCATCGCTTCGCCCCCCTGACCCTCGCCCTCGCCTTTTGCCTGTCCGGCGCCGCTGTGATCGCCCAGACCGCTCCTGCCGCCAAGCCCGCGCCCAAGCCGGCCACGTCGCGCGAGGAGGTGAAGTCCGAAGCCAAGGGCCTGGCGCTCGGCATCGAAACTTCGGAGACGGTCAGCGCCAACCAACTCGACATCGCGGCGCGCGTGCTCACCGGCAAGGCCGATTGCGAGTTCAACCAGACCGTGGACGTTGACCCGGTCGACGGCAAGCCCGGCCTGTTCCGCGTCCGCTTCAAGGGCCAGAGCTACGTCATGGTTCCCGAGGAAACGACGACCGGCGCCGTGCGCCTGGTCGACCGCAAGGCGGCCGTGGTGTGGCTGCAGATCCCGGTCAAGTCGATGCTGCTCGACAACCGCGAAGGCCATCGCCTGGTCGACGCCTGCACACAGTCCGAGCAGCGCGCCGCCGTCGCCGCCGCCAAGGGCGCAGCGGCCAATGCGGCGACTCCCGCAACCCCCAAGAAGTAGGTCTCACGCTTCCCCCTCGCGGCCCGCCTCGCCTTTTCACACGCAACCTCGGAAGTTCCCATGCTTGAAGCCTACCGAACCCATGTCGCCGAGCGCGCCGCGCTCGGCATCCCGCCGCTGCCGCTGTCGGCGCAGCAGACCGCCGCGTTGATCGAATTGCTCAAGGCGCCGCCGGCCGGTGAGGAGGCCGCCCTGGTCGAGCTGATCACGCACCGCGTTCCGGCCGGCGTGGACGACGCGGCCAAGGTCAAGGCGAGCTACCTCGCCGCGGTGGCCCACGGCAGCGAGCGCTGCCCGCTGATCTCGCGCGAGAAGGCGACCGAGTTGCTGGGCACCATGCTCGGCGGCTACAACATCGCGCCGCTCGTCGACCTGCTGGACGATGCCGTGGTCGGCTCGATTGCCGCCGCCGCGCTCAAGAAGACGCTGCTGATGTTCGACGCCTTCCACGACGTGAAGGCCAAGGCCGACGCCGGCAACGCGAACGCGAAAGCCGTGCTGCAAAGCTGGGCCGACGGCGAGTGGTTCACGAGCCGGCCCGAAGTGCCGCGAAGCATCACCGTCAGCGTGTTCAAGGTCGGCGGAGAGACCAACACCGACGATCTCTCGCCCGCGCCCGACGCCTGGAGCCGGCCCGACATTCCGCTGCACGCGCTGGCGATGCTGAAGAACGCGCGCCCCGGCATCACGCCCGAGGAAGACGGCAAGCGCGGCCCGGTCAAGTTCATCGAAGACCTGCGCGCGCGCGGCAACCTCGTCGCCTACGTCGGCGACGTCGTCGGCACGGGTTCGAGCCGCAAGTCGGCGACCAACTCGGTGCTGTGGTTCACCGGCGAAGACATTCCCTTCGTTCCGAACAAGCGTTTCGGCGGCGTGTGCCTGGGGGCCAAGATCGCGCCTATCTTTTACAACACGATGGAAGACGCCGGCGCGCTGCCCATCGAGCTCGACGTGAGCCAGATGGCGATGGGCGACGTCGTCGAGCTGCGCCCCTACGAAGGCAAGGCCTTGAAGGACGGCTTGTGTGTCGCCGAGTTCAAGGTCAAGAGCGACGTGCTGTTCGACGAAGTGCGTGCCGGCGGCCGCATTCCGCTGATCGTCGGCCGCGGCCTCACCGCCAAGGCACGCGCGGCGCTTGGCCTGCCGCCGTCCACGCTGTTCCGCCTGCCGCACAACCCGGCCGACACCCTTCAAGGCTACACGCTGGCGCAGAAGATCGTCGGCAAGGCCTGCGGCCTGCCGGTGGCGGGCGGCAACCAGCTCGGCGTGCGCCCGGACACGTATTGCGAGCCGCACATGAGCTC
Organism: uncultured bacterium; assembly: GCA_903830565.1. GTDB lineage: Bacteria > Pseudomonadota > Gammaproteobacteria > Burkholderiales > Burkholderiaceae_C > CAIKUF01. The sequence goes on from CAIKUF010000273.1 coordinate 18,985, forward strand.
GGTCGGCTCGCAGGACACGACCGGCCCGATGACGCGCGACGAGCTGAAGGACCTGGCCTGCCTCGGCTTCTCGGCCGACCTCGTGATGCAGAGCTTCTGCCACACCGCGGCCTACCCGAAGCCGGTCGACGTGAAGATGCACCACGAGCTGCCGGCATTCATCAGCACGCGCGGCGGCGTCAGCCTGCGCCCGGGCGATGGCGTCATCCACTCGTGGCTGAACCGCCTGCTGCTGCCCGACACCGTCGGCACCGGCGGCGACAGCCACACGCGCTTTCCGATCGGCATCAGCTTCCCGGCCGGCTCGGGCCTGGTCGCCTTCGCCGCGGCCACCGGCGTGATGCCGCTCGATATGCCCGAGAGCGTGCTCGTGCGCTTCAAGGGCACGCTGCAACCCGGCGTGACGCTGCGCGATCTCGTCAACGCGATCCCGCTCTACGCGATCAAGGCCGGGTTGCTGACGGTCGAGAAGAAGGGCAAGAAGAACATCTTCTCGGGCCGCATCCTCGAGATCGAGGGCCTGCCCGACCTGAAGGTGGAACAGGCCTTCGAACTCAGCGACGCCTCGGCCGAACGCAGCGCCGCCGGCTGCACGGTGCACTTGAATGCCGAGCCGGTGAAGGAGTACCTGCGCAGCAACATCGTGCTGATGAAGCAGATGATCGCCAGCGGCTACCAGGACGCACGCACGCTGGCACGGCGCATCGCCGCGCAGGAAGCCTGGCTCGCCGACCCGAAGCTCTTGAAGGCCGACGCCGACGCCGAATACGCGGCGGTGATCGAGATCGACCTCGCCGACATCCATGAGCCCATCCTCGCCTGCCCGAACGACCCCGACGACGTGAAGACGCTCTCCGAGGTCGCCGGCGCGAAGATCGACGAGGTCTTCATCGGCAGTTGCATGACCAACATCGGGCACTTCCGCGCTGCGAGCAAGCTGCTCGAAGGCAAGCGCGACATCCCGGTCAAGCTGTGGGTCGCGCCTCCCACCAAGATGGACGCGCAGCAGCTCAGCGAGGAAGGCCACTACGGCGTACTCGGCACGGCCGGCGCGCGCATGGAGATGCCTGGCTGCAGCCTGTGCATGGGCAACCAGGCGCAGGTGAAGGAAGGCGCGACGGTGTTCTCGACCAGCACGCGCAACTTCCCGAACCGGCTCGGCAAGAACTCGAACGTCTACCTCGGCTCGGCGGAATTGGCAGCGATCTGCGCTCGCCTCGGGCGCATCCCGACCAAGGACGAATACATGGCGGGCGTTTCCGGCCTGGGCGCGGCCAGCGGCACGATCTACAAGTACCTCAACTTCGACCAGATCGAGTCGTACAAGGCGGCAGCGGACGCCGTCCCCGGCTGAGTACCTGAGCCTCATTGACCGCAGGACGCAAGAGACCCTGCCCGTGGCAAAAGCGGGCGGGGTTTGCTAGAGTTTCTTCCCGCAGATAACGACGGAGGAGGAGTCCATGCGATACATTCGGCCCATTTCGAGAGCACTCGCCTGCGTTGCCGGCGCACTGGCGATGGCCAGCCCCGTGGCGGCGCAGGTCGTCACCGGCACGCTCGGTTCACCCAGCGCGACGACGACGGTCAGCCCGAAGCAACTCCCACCGCCTGACCCGAAATTCGGCGGCGTGATCAAGACCGACGCCCTGCAGTCCAAGGCCTGGTGGGCGCCGCGCGTGGTGCCTCCCAAGGGCGCGCCCAATGTGCTTCTCATCATCACCGACGACGCCGGCTTCGGCGTGCCGAGCACCTTCGGCGGCGTGATCCCGACGCCGACCATGGACCGCATCGCCAAGGAAGGCTTGCGCTACAACCGCGTCTTCTCGACCGCGCTGTGCTCGCCCACACGCGCCGCGCTGATCACCGGGCGCAACCACCACTCGGCCGGCTTCGGCGTCATCTCCGAGCAGTCGACGGGCTTCCCGGGCTACAACAGCATCATCGGCAAGGACAAGGCGACCATCGGCCGCATGCTGGTCGACAACGGCTACAGCACGGCCTGGTTCGGCAAGGACCACAACGTGCCTGCCTTCGCAGCCAGCCAGGTCGGTCCATTCGACCAGTGGCCTGTCGGCATGGGCTTCGAGTACTTTTACGGCTTCATCGGCGGCGACGCCAACCAGTGGGAGCCGAACCTGTTCCGCAACACGACACAGATCTATCCGTTCCTCGGCAAGCCGCCGGGAACGTGGAACCTCGTCACCGCGATGGCCGACGACGCCATCGACTACATGACGCGCATCCACCAGATCGACCCGAGCAAGCCGATCTTCATCAAGTACGCGCCGGGCGCGACGCACGCGCCGCACCACCCGACCAAGGAGTGGGTCGACAAGATCAGCGCCATGCACCTCTTCGACGACGGCTACGAGAAGCTGCGCCAGCGCATCTTCGAGAACCAGAAGAAGCTTGGCGTGATCGCGCAGGATTCGCAGATCACGCCGTGGCCCAGCAGCATGCTCAAGCCCTGGGACCAGCTCAGCGCCGACGAGAAGAAGCTCTTCATCCGCCAGGTCGAGGTCTTCGCCGCCTACGCCGCCTACAGCGACAACGAGATCGGGCGCGTGATCCAGGCATTTGAGGACCTGGGCAAGCTCGACAACACGCTCGTCATCTACATCAACGGCGACAACGGCACCAGCGCCGAGGGCGGGCCTATGGGCACGCCGAACGAAGTCGCGTTCTTCAACGGATTGAACCAACTGCCGGTCGACGTGCAGATGAAGTTCTACGACGTCTGGGGCACCGAGCAGACCTACAACCACATGTCGGCCGGCTGGTCGTGGGCCTTCGACACACCGTTCGACTGGTTCAAGCAAAACGCGTCAAGGCTGGGCGGCATCAACCAGAACATGGTCGTGTCGTGGCCGGCGCGGATCAAGGACAAGGGTGCGCTGCGCGAGCAATTCGTGCACGTGATCGACGTCGTGCCGACGATTCTCGAGGCCGCCGGGATCAAGGCGCCGCAGATGGTCGACGGCATCAAGCAGGCACCCATCGAGGGCACGAGCTTTGCCTACACCTTCGATCCAGCCAATGCGAAGGTGGCCTCGCGGCACAAGACGCAGTACTTCGAGATGTTTGGCCAGTGGGCGTTGTACGACGACGGCTGGGTGCTCAGCACCAAGGTCAATCGCGCGCCGTGGGAGGCTTTCGGCGCCGCAAACCCCGATCCGCTGAACAACCAGGTGTTCCAGCTCTACAACCTGAAGAACGACTTCTCGCAGACCGAGGACCTGGCGGCCAGGTATCCGCAGAAGGTGGCCGAGATGCGCAAGGCGTTCGTCGCCGAAGCGAAGAAGCACCAGGTCTTCCCGATGGACGCGTCGGTCGCGGCGCGCATCGTCGCGCCGCGACCGAACATCACCGCCGGGCGCACCGAGTTCGTCTACACGCGGCCGATGGTGGGCCTGCCGCAGGGCGACTCGCCGTTCATCCTCAACTCGTCCTACACCTTCACGGCCGACATCGACGTGCCGCAGGGCGGCGCCGAGGGCATGATCGTGACCTCCGGTGGCCGCTTTGGCGGCTACGGCTTTTACCTGCTCAAGGGCAAGCCGGTGTTCCTGTGGAATCTCGTCGACTTGAAGCGCATCAAGTGGGAAGGCGCGGAAGCGCTCTCGCCCGGCAAGCACACGCTGGAGTTCGACTTCAAGTACGACGGTCTGGGCGTCGGCACGCTCGCGTTCAACAACATGAGCGGCCTCGGCCGCGGCGGCACCGGCACGCTCAAGGTCGACGGCAAGGCGGTGCAGACGATAGCGATGGAACACACGCTGCCGATGATTCTGCAATGGGACGAGAGCTTCGACGTCGGCTCCGACACCCTGACCGGCGTCAACGATGCCGACTACAGGCCGCCCTTCCCGCTCAGCGCCAAGCTGAACAAGCTGACGATCAAGGTCAACCGGCCGCAGTTGTCGGCTGCCGATATCAAGCAGCTCGAAGCGGCGCAGGCGGCAGCCGCGGACGGCGCTCCCGCGGCGCGCGCACCAGCCAAGCCCTGAGCGCAGCGCGCGGCCGCGAAGCCTGGCTCGTGGCCGCCGGCACGCTCGATGGGCGAGGCCGGCCGCGTCAGGGATCGACGGGCGGGGCAATCTGCTCCGCGTAGTCGACCAGCGCGCCGAGGATCGCCTGCCCGCGCTCGTCGGCGCTCTCGGCGAGCGCATCAATGCGCTCGAGAAACGCCGCCAGGGTGAACCCACCGCCGGCCTCGCGGTGCAGGCGATGACTGCAATGCGCCACCCAGCGCGCCTGCTCGGCCTCTGAGAGCGTGCGCGGGAAGTTGCGCGCGCGGTAGCGGAACACGATCTCTTCGAGCCGCGCATCGTCGAAGGCGGGCCGCGCCGCGGCGAGCTTGTCGGCACTCATGCTTCGCAGGCGCTCGAGCGTGCGCCGGTCGCTGTTGCCGACGAAGCCGCTGTACAAGTCCTCATCGACGTCGGGCGCGCGCTCGGGCTTGGCGCGCGCGAACACCTCGGCCCAGCGCTGGCGCGGAATCGCCGGTTCACGGGCCGCGATCTCGGCATGGCGCAGCGCCTTCGCGACGTCCAGCCCCCAATGCTCGGCCTGCGCGTCGGCGAGGGTCTTCAGGTTGCCGACGACAATCGGCGACTTGTTGATGTGGATGGTCTTGATCGGAAGCCGCGCTACGCCTTCGGGCAGGTCGTCCTGGCGGGCGAACATGCGCTCGCGGATCGCCTGCGCATCGAGCCCAAAGAGCTCGCTCGGGTCGGATGCGAGGTCCCACACGATCAGTTCGTTTTTGTTCGTCGGGTGCGGGCCTAACGGCCAAACGACGGCGATGCAGCCACGCTCCGGCGGGTACATGCCCGAGACGTGCAGGAAGGGCCCGGGGCCGGCGAAGCCGATCTCGGCCAGCACGGCGTCCTTCTTGCGCAGGCGCAGGCAGAACTGCCACAGCTTGGGCTGAAGTTCCTTCACGAGCCGGGCCAACGCGATCGTCGCCCGCACGTCGGCGAGCGCGTCGTGCGCCTCGGCATGCGCGATGCCGTTGGCGGCGGTCAGGTGTTCAAGCTTGAACGACGGACGGCCGTCGGCGTGCCGTGGCCACGCTATGCCCTGCGGGCGCAGCGCGTAGGTGCAGCGCACGACGTCCAGCAAGTCCCAGCGCGCGCAGTCGTTCTGCCACTCGCGGGCGTAAGGGTCGGTCAGGTTGCGCCAGAACAGATGGCGCGTGACCTCGTCGTCGAAGCGGATGCTGTTGTAGCCGACGCCGGTCGTGCCTAGCTGGGCGAGTTCGGCCTCGATGGCGGAGGCGAAGGCATGCTCGGGCAGGCCCCCGGCCAGACAGGCCTGGGGCAGGATGCCGGTCAGCAGGCACGATTCGGGGTCGGGCAGATAGTCTGGCGCCGGCTGGCAGAAGTGCATCAGCGGCGCGCCGATCTCGTTCAGATCGGCGTCGGTGCGGATGCCCGCGAACTGCGCCGGCCGGTCGCGCCGCGGCACGACGCCGAAGGTCTCGTAGTCGTGCCAGTAGAAGCTGAAGTCGCTCATGCTTGACGCCTATCCGGTTTCGGTTTCAAAGCACCGACATACTGCGTCGTCCCCGCGAAGGCGGGGATCCAGAGGTGTCTCCGTGCAAACATGGATCCCCGCCTTCGCGGGGATGACAGAGTGGCCGCCGTGTCTACTCGAAGGCAAAGACGCGCTTCCAGTCGTTCTTGATGCTGATGACCGTCCAGCCCTTGGCCTTGGCCTCGTCGTAAAGGGGCTGCGTGAAGGTGCCGATCCGGCTCTCGGGCAGGCCGGCGGCGGGGCCGTAGGCGAACTCGCGCTTCGCGTCGTCGTGCAGCACCAGCATCCCGAGGCGTGCGCCCAGCCCGCCGGTCGTCCATTCGAGCATCTGCTGGTCGCCATTCGAATTGCCGAACGCCGCCTGCGGCCGGCGGCCGATCAGCAGGTTGATGCCGACCGGCTTGCCTTCCTTGTCGTTGACGAAGAACAGCGCCGGCGCGTTGGTCAGCGTCGGCGTGCCGCCGGGCACGCTGTAGTCGACCTTGAGCAGCGTCCCCATCACTTGCTCCGGCGGGATGCCGTAGACCGCCTCGGCGAAGGCGCGCACGAATTCCTGCCCGCCGCCGGTGACGATGTAGGTGCGGTAGCCGTTCGCGCGCAGGTACTTCAGCACCTCGAGCATCGGCGCGTAGACGAGCTCGGTGTACGGGCGCTGGAACTTCGGGTGCTTGGCCGTCGCCGCCCAGGCCTTGACCACGTCCTGGAAGGCCTCGATCGTCAGCCCGGCTTGCGACGCGGCGACGATCTTCATGATGTCTGCCTCGCCGAGCTTGGCCATCGCCGTGCGATCGCCGCTGAGCACGGTCTTGAACGGCTCTTCGCCAGCGAGCGCCGGCTGCGCCTTGACGACGTCCTTCACGCGGTCGAGCGCGAACACGACCTGGGCGTACATCGGCTGCTCGACCCACAGCGTGCCGTCCTGATCGAAGGTGGCGACGCGCTGCGCGGGCGGCACGAACTGTGGGCTGGCGGCGTCGGTCGTCTTGCGAACGAACTCGACGATGGCGTCCTTGGCCGGGCCGTCGTTCCACGACGGCAAGGGGTCGGCCACTGGAGCGAGCTGAGCACAAGCGCTGAGGGCAATGGCGGCCAGCGCGAGCACGAGGCGACGGCTGACGTTCAGTCCTGATCTCATGGGTCTCTCCTGGGTCTTGACACGAGGAGCTATTGGGCCTGATGCCGCAGTGGCGCATTTTGCGACGGCGCAAGCGCGCGGCGGATGGCGCGCTGGCTCAGCGCGCGGACGCGCTCGCCGCGCTGTCGCGCTGCGCCTTCAGGCGCTGCACGAGCAGTTGCGCTTGCGGGTTGGATGGGTCAGCGGCCTGCGTACGCTCGGCCCACAGCAGCGCATCGCTCCAGCGGCGCTCATTGGCGTGAAGCAGCGCCAGCGCATAAGGCACCGCCGGGTCGCGCGGGTCGAGGCGCCAGGCCTCGGCAAACGCGCGCTGCGCCTCGGCGCTGTTGCCGTTTTGCTGGAGCGCGAGGCCGAGGTTGTAGCGCACGCGCGCGCGCTCGGGCATGAGCGTCGCTGCCTTGCCCAGCGCGGCCGCCGCGTCCATCATGCGGCCCTGCTCGGCCAGCACGAGACCGAGCGAGTACTGCAGCTCGCCCTGCGCGGGAACGCGCTTGACGCCTTCGGCGAGCACGCGCTCGGCGTCTTCGAGGCGTGCCCGTGCGCCGTAGAACTGCGCCAGGTTGGCGCGCGCCGGCGTGAAGTCGGGGTCGATGCGCAAGGCAGCGAGGTAGTTCGCCTCGGCAAGATCGGGCTGGCCGGTGTTCTGGTAGATCACGGCGAGGTTCAGGCGCGCACCCGGCATGTCGAGCGAGGTGCTCTGCGCGGCAATGTACTCGGCGAGGGCGGCATCGAAAGCCTGGCGTGTCGCGGCGTCGAAGCTTGCCGGGTCGACCGATGCGAGCGCGCGTGCGGTGGTGGCGCGCACCGCTCGAACCGGGTCTCGCAACAGCGGTGCCAGTGCCTGCACGCGCTCGGCGGGAGGAAGATTCTCCAGGCTGTCCGCGGCTGCGGCGCGCACTTCGGCATCGGCGTCGTGCGTCGCGGCAATGCGCTCGGCCTCGTGCCCGCGCGGGTAGGCGCGCAAGGCTTCGAGCGCACTCGCGCGAACGATGGCCGGGTTGGCGCCGTCAGCGACCAGCCGCGCGAGAGCATCGTCAGCGCCAGGCGCGCCGACGCGCGCGGCGGCCAGTGCCTGCCCGTAGTGCGGAACCTGACGCCGCTTCGTGCCCCACCAGCGCTCGGCCGCCTGCGCCGCCCAGGCCGGGGTCTTGTTCCTGTGGCAGGCGGTGCAAGCGTCGGGCGCGCCGGTCACGGCATCGAGATCGGGCCGCGGCACGCGCATGCTGTGGTCGGGCCGCGCGTGCACGACCATGTAGTTCTTGATCGGCATGTGGCAGGCCGCGCACTGCGCGGCCGGCGTGCCCGGCTTGTGGAAGTGGTGCGCCGGGCTGTCGAACTCACCCGCCGCGCTCGGAAAGCGCGGGTTCGCCGGCTTCGTGTGACATTGCCGGCAGACGCCGTTGCCTTCACCCTTGAGCTTGCCGGTGTGCGCGTTGTGGCAGTCGGAGCAGCGCACGCCGAAGCGATACATCTTGCTCTGGCGCAGCGAGCCGTAGACGTAGACCTCCTCGCGCTGCTGGCCGTCGGCGTGGTACAGGTTCGGTGTCAGCCGCGCAGGTTGGAAGTTATCGAGCAGCGGCTCGCCGGCCATCGCCGTTGCCGTCAGGTTGCTGCGCCGCGAGTGGCAGGCAGCGCAGACCTCGACCTCGCCCGGCCCGCCTGCGGTTCGAAAGTCGACCGGCAGGCCATAGCCCAGCGGCGCCGATGCTGCAGCGGCGGCCGACAGCGGCACGCCCTTGGGCAGCGCCTGCGCCCAGGCGACGTGCGCCGATCCCGCGCCGTGGCACGACTGGCAGCTCACGTTGATCTCTTTCCAGCGCGAATCGAAAGCGTGGCTCTTCTCGTCGTAGCGCTTCTCGTAGCCCGTCGTATGGCACTCGATGCACATCGTGTTCGCGGTCTGGTAGTTGCCGCTCCAGTGCATCACGTCGCCGCCCGGCGCCTTCTCGTTCGGATAGAGGTGGAACCAGCGCTTCTTGGCCGTGTCCCAGGCGATCGTCAGCGCCTGCAGCCGCCCGCCGGGAAGCTCGATCAGATACTGCTGCAGCGGGTCGATGCCGAAGGTGTACTTGATCTCGAAGTCGGCGAGCTTGCCGTCCGGCCCGTCGGTGTTGACGAAGTACTTGCCGTCCTTGCGGAAGAAACGCGAGCTCACGCCCTGATGCTTGAATGTGGCGTTAGCGAAGTCGCCGCGCACGCTCTCTTCGCTGGGCAGCGCCATCGCCATCGCGTGGTGCGACCGCTGCCACAGCTTGGCAGCGTCCTGGTGGCACTCGACGCACAGCGCGTTGGCCACGTAATCCGGACGCACACCGCTGGCTGGCGATGATGCTGGCGCGGCGGCGACGGGCGGCGGCGCCGGCGCCGTCGCAGGTGCGCCCCGCCCGGTCTCGCGCAGCAGCCAGAGCGCCAACACAGCCGCGAGCAGCGCCACGCCGCCGAGGCCCCAGGCTGCGAGCGCGAACCTGCCCTGCCCACTCGATGCCGGCGCGGCAGGCGTGGGCAGTGCGGGTGGCACCAGGTTCGGCTTGGGCGTGGGCTCGCGCGAGCCGCGCTTGGACTTGCTCATGACACTCGTGCTCGGCGCGCGACAGCCCAGGCGATGCCGTGCGGCGACATCACGCCGCCAGCACCCGCTGCGCCTTCATCCCGCCGACGAGCTTGCCCTTGCGCGCCCGCTTGCCGACATGCGCGGCCAGCGCGGCGCCCTTGAGCACTTCGTCCTTGGCCTTGCCGCCGCGCCCGCTGCCGAGCACGCGCAGCGCCTGCGTGAACGCGGCGACGCTGGCCAGCGCGTCCTTCGCGTCCACGTCCATCAGCGTCAGGCCGCGTCCGCCCTTGGGCTGGTGCTTGAGCTCGTCGAGCGGAAACACAAGCAATCGCCCCGTCGCTGACAGGCAGGCCAGTTGCGCACCCAGCAACTCGCCACTTGGCACGACGCTGGGCGCGAGCGGCTTCTCGCCGACTTCAAGCGCGAGAAAGGTCTTGCCGCCGCGCTGGCGGCTCAGCAGGTCAGAGAGGCGCGCCAGCAGGCCGAAGCCCGCGCTGCCCGCGAGCGCGAGCATCTGCTCACCGTCGCCAGCAAAGTAGTGCGCGGGCTGGGTGCCGAGTTCCAGATCGATCAGCGACGTGACCGGCTGCCCATCGCCGCGCCCGCCGGGCAGCGCGCCGACGGCGACCGAGTAGACGCGGCCGTCGCTGCCAATCACCGCCAGCGTGTCGACGCTGCGGCAGGCAAAGCAGCCGTAGAGCGCATCGCCGGGCTTGAAGGCGAGGCTGGTCAGGTCGATCTCGTGGCCCTTGAGCGCCCTCACCCAGCCCTTCTCGCTAACGACGACGGTCACCGGTTCATCGACCAGCCGGATTTCGGCGACCGCCTTCTTCTCGGCCTGCACCAGCGTGCGCCGCTCGTCGCCGTGCTGCTTCGCGTCGGCCTCGATCTCCTTGACGAGCGTGCGCTTCAAGGCCGCCGGGCTGGCCAGGATGTCTTCGAGCTTGCCCTGCTCGGTGCGCAGCGTCGCCAGTTCCTGCTCGATGCGTATCGATTCGAGTCGCGCCAGTTGGCGCAGGCGGATCTCGAGGATGTCCTCGGCCTGCCGATCGCTCAAGGCGAACGCGGCGATCAGCGCCGGCTTGGGTTCGTCGGCCTCGCGGATGATGCGGATCACCTCGTCCAGGTTGAGCAGCACGAGTTGCCGCCCTTCGAGGATGTGGATGCGCTCTTGCACCTTGGCGAGCCGAAACTGCGTGCGCCGCTGCACCGTCTGCTGGCGAAAGCCCAGCCACTCGGCGAGGATCTGGCGCAGGCTCTTCTGCGTTGGCCGGCCGTCGGCGCCGATCATCGTCAGGTTGATCGGCGCCGAGCTCTCGAGGCTGGTGTGCGCGAGCAGCGCGGTAATGAGGTCTTGCTGTTCGACGGTGCGCGTCTTCGGTTCGAACACCAGGCGCACCGCGGCCTCGCGGCCCGATTCGTCGCGCACCGCGTCGAGCACCGCGAGCAGGCTGGCCTTGAGCTGAAGCTGCTCGGCGGCGAGCGCCTTCTTGCCCGCCTTGACCTTGGGGTTCGTGATCTCCTCGATCTCTTCGAGCACGCGCTGCGTGCTCGTGCCCGGCGGCAACTCGGTGACGACGAGTTGCCACTGGCCGCGCGCGAGTTCCTCGATCTTCCAGCGTGCGCGCACCTTGAGCGAGCCGCGCCCGCTGGCGTAGGCGGCGCGGATGTCTTCGGCGCTGCTGATGATCTGCCCGCCGCCAGGGTAGTCGGGCGCGGGGATCAATTCGTAGAGCGCGTCGTCGGCGAGATGCTCGTCCTTGAGCAGCGCCACCGCGGCGGCAGCGACTTCGCGCAGGTTGTGGCTCGGCACCTCGGTCGCAAGGCCCACGGCAATGCCGCTCGCGCCGTTGAGCAGCACGAAGGGCAGGCGCGCCGGCAGTTGCCGCGGCTCCTCGGTCGAGCCGTCGTAGTTCGGAATGAAATCCACCGTTCCTTCGTCGATCTCGTCGAGCAACAGGCGCGTGATCGGCGCCAGGCGCGCCTCGGTGTAGCGCATCGCCGCCGCGCCGTCGCCGTCGCGCGAGCCGAAATTGCCCTGGCCGTCGATCAGCGGGTAGCGCTGGCTGAAGTCCTGCGCCATGCGCACCAGCGCGTCGTAGGCGGCCTGGTCGCCGTGCGGATGGAAGCGCCCGAGCACGTCGCCGACGACGCGCGCGCTCTTCACGGCCTTGGGGCCGCTCGCGGTCGTGAACGCCAGGCCCATGCGCTCCATCGCGTAGAGGATGCGCCGCTGGACCGGCTTCTGGCCGTCGCATACGTCGGGCAACGCGCGGCCTTTGACGACCGAGAGCGCGTATTCGAGGTAGGCGCGCTCGGCGTAGTGGGCGAGCGTGATGGCGTCGCGGGGGCCGTCGGGCGGGCCGGATTCGAAAGCGAGCGAAGTCTGGTTCATCGAGAGTCGGGTTCAGTTGGCGCCGTGGCATTTCTTGTACTTGCGGCCACTGCCGCACGGGCACGGGTCGTTGCGGCCGATCTTGGGGCTCGCGCGCACGAAGGTCGCCGTCGATGGCGGCAGTGCATCGAGCGCAAACTCGTCATCGTCAACGTCACCAGCGCCCCACCAGCGCATTTCCGCGGCCACGTCGTCGATATAGCCTTGCCTGTGGCGGCGCAGGCGGCTCAAACGCTCTTCGTGAGGGAGCGCGAATTCGCGCTCAAAGAACGGCCGGTCGATGTACCTCTCGTCGATCAGCCGCTCGGCAAACCATTGGCGTACGGGTTCGAGCAACAGCGTCGAACCGATGTCGCAGGCCTGGCCGGCCACATCGTCGAGCATTTCGAAACGCTCGGGTTCGCGCTCGCCGTGGCGCAGCCGCTCGGCACACTGGCGGCCGACGTCGAGCAGGAAGCGCTCGAACGGCTCAACCGGCGCGTCGCCTTCCACTACGCGAACCTTCCAAGCTTCGAGCAGTGCACTGCGCACCCATACCGAGACGCTGCGATCGTCGACCAGTTCCTGCAAGGGCCGCATGTCGCCATCGCATACGCTGGCGATGGTGCGCCCATAGAGCTCCGTCAGCGCGTCGCCGAACAGGTCGTCGATCACCTCGGGGCTGTTGTGCGCAAGCGCCAGCAGTGGCCGATAAGCCCGCGCGTCGCGCCAGCAAGCCAGCAGGGCCATTGCGAACAGGTGCAGCACGTGATTGCCATCGCGTGCCGGCGTGGCGTCGAGGGCGAGGTCTTCGAGAACCCGCACGAGACGCGGCGCCACGGTCTCGCGGTGTGCATGCGCCAGCGCGACCGCGTCGTGCGGAAACGGCTTGCGAAAGAGTTCCAGTCGATCTCGCACAATCTCCCACACCTGCTGTGCGCTCAGCGGCGGCAGGGTGTTGCCCAGGGCACGCCAGAAGTCGCGGATGCGCACGAGGTGGGGTTCGATGTCCCGTACCACTGCGGCGAGAGACATGTCGTCCAACGCCGTCGGCGCCTCGGGATTCTGCTGTGCCAAGGTCCGGATCGGCGCCAGCAAGTCGGACTGCTTCGCCAGCAGCGGGGCCCAGTCCTCGACCGCCAGGTTCACGCCGATCATGAAGCCCTGGCAAAACTCGGCCGCGCCCCATTGCGCGCTTTGTCGGTACAAAGGAACGAAGCGCGAACCCTGCGGCACCTCGAACGCCGTCACGACGGCGTTGTACTGCCTCATCACCGTCGCGATGACTGCATTGGCTTGAACCGTGCTGCCGAACGAAGGGGAACGTTGGCCGCAGTGCACGTCCCACACCCAGGGCAACCAGATCGCGGGCGAGATCACGCGCGGGCCGATTGCCAGCGCTGCAGCCAGGCCCTGGAGAGTGCCGGCGTCCATCGCGTAGTCTTCCATTGGCGGCGAAGCGGCGAAGTCCTCGAACGCTTCGAGTTCCAGTTCGAATAGGTCAGGAGGCGAAGGGTTCATGACCAGGGGCCTTGTTGAGGGAGGTTGTTTGGAAGCCAGTGCGGGCGTTCGCGGACGTGCACTGCACCTCGGCGCGCTGCGGATGCGAGTTGCGGTCCGCCGATGCCGAGTCAGGCAAATGGATTTCGAATGATCATGCCGTCGACGATCCGACCATCCTGAAAATCCTCGGAATAAAGGACCGTGCAACCGGCCTCCAAGGCACTGGCAGCGATCATCGCTTCGTAGATCGGAATGCGCCAGCGCTGGGCCAGCACGATCGCGCGCTCGTGGACGGCCGGCGTCAACGGCTCCACGTCGCAGACCTGCTTCAATGCGCCCAACATGACCTCGATCTTCGGCCACGGTGTCGTGTGCTTGCGCCGTGCCACGGCAGTGAACTCGTTCAGTACCTGCACGCTGATCGTGCCGCCCTCGGCCATCAGGTCTTCGGCAAGCGACGCCTTGCGCGCGTCGCCCGACAGCAGATAGAGCGGGATGTTGGTATCGAAGAATGCGCGAGCCTTCGAGCCGCGGCTCAATGCCTATCTCTCATTGGCCTCCAGCCGATCAAACTTGAAATCGGCCGGCAGCAGGCCGCGAAACTTGCGCAACCGCGCAAGAACCTCGCGATTGCTCGGTGTGCGCTTGACCTCGAATTGGTCTTCTCCGGCCACACGCACTTCGACATCGTCGCCCGCCTTCAACCCCAGCACTTCGACAACCGATACCGGAAGGCGAATTGCCAGGCTGTTGCCCCATTTGGATACTTGCATCGCCCGCTCCTCGCAGCGTCTGGATAAACACCGCCGAATTGTATATCCAGCGGCAGCGCGCGATGCGCGATCAGCCGGCTTCCAGGCCCGCCGCCCGGCGCGCCGCATACTCGGCATCGAGGATGGACATCACGAGCAGCGACGCGTAGCCGCCGTCGATGCTCACGGCTTCGCGCAGCGTGCCTTCGACGACGAAGCCTTCGCTCTCGTAGAGCGCGCGGGCGCGCTGGTTGTCGGCCTTGAAGTCGAGCCAGAAGCGGTGCGCGCGCAGGTCGCGAAAGGCGATGCGCTTGAGCTGGCGCACGCAGGCACGGCCGAGGCCCTGGCCCTTGGTCTGCAGCACGATGCGCTTGAGCTCGACCGAGCGGTGCTGGCCGCGGCAGCCCTGCAGGATCACGAAGCCCACCGCCTGCGTCCCCGGCCCGGCCTCGACGATGAAGTGGCGAAAGTCCGGGAAGCGCACCGCGCCCTCGTGTTGCGTGCGCTCCCACTCCGCGATGAACGGCCGGTTCGCGGGCTCGCGCTCGACGCCGATCACGAAGTCCAGATCCGACAGCATGGTCGGGCGCAGGCGCAGATGCGCAACGAGGTTCGCGGCAGTCATCGTGTGCTCAAGCCACGAACGGGTTGACGATGGTCAGCCGGCCGTCGATGAGTTGACCGTGCTGCATGTCCTCGGAGTAAAGCACGCTGCAGTCGGCAGCCAGCGCCGCCGCGATGATCTGGCTGTCGTAGTGCGAATACCCGAGCCGCTCGCCCAAATGCAGCGCCGACAACACGGTCTGGGCGGAGACAGGCTCGCAATGCACGCGAGCAAGAACCTCGTCGAGAACCTTCGCTATGGCCGACGGCTCGCGCCCGAACTTGCGACGCAATACCGACGACGCTTCGGCCAGAACCTGCGCCGACACCACCGGTCGCTGGGTCAGCAGCGCCTCAGCCACCTGGCGCCGGGCGTCGTCGTCGCCTAGCGCGTAGAGCAGTATGTTGCTGTCGAGGAAGGTCCTGTCAGCCATGGCAGCCGATCAGCGGGCGTTCGCCTCTTCACGGTCGAAACGGTAGCCAGCGAGTTGCACCCTGAACGGCGCCAGTGCGGCGGACAGTTTCTTGCGGTCTTCCAGTTGCTGCGCCGTGAGCGTGCGCGCTGCCTTCAACTCGCGCAGAAACGCAAGCAGGCGCGCCTGCTCCGCCTCATCGAGCGTCGCCAGTTCGGCAATGATGTGTTCGGTGTGTCCCATGCTCCGGCTCCTCAGTGTCAAGCCTCGGCCTAGAGTGTGCCAGCGAAGTGCGCCTGCGGACGCGTGGCCGGGCGGCCGACCGCCTTGTCCCGCATGTACTCGCGCATCTCGGCCCAGGGAACCGACTTGCCGCTGCGGTTGAATTCCTCCAGACGCTGCTGTGCGAGCGCGACGAACGCTTGATGGGCCTTCAACGCATCGGGCGGTCGGTTCGGGGTCGTCGACATGGTGCCTCCTTGGTCACGGCACTGTAGCGCGCCTCGCGTCTAGCCGGCGCTCGCCCGCGCCAGGTTCAGCGCCAGCAGCCGGCGCAGGATCTCGTCGTCGCTCGTCGTCGGCGCGACGTCGGCCCAGCCATAGGCGACGGCGACCGCGGCGTCCAGCACTTCATGGGCTTGCGCGAGCCAAGCCGGGCGCTGGTTGTAGAGGTTCGTGAGCGTGCGCTTGGCGAGCTCGCGCTCGAAATCCGGCCGGGCGACGATGCGGTCGGGGTACGGCGAGAGGCTCATGCCCAGCGGCACGACCTCGGGCACGCGCTCGGTCCACTCGGCCGGGTTCAGCCAGGCATCGCGCAGGTCGCACAGGCGCTTCGCGGCGCGGGCGATGGCCTCGCCATGCAAGCGCACTTCAGGCGTTAGGCCGGCCGGTATCTGCGCGCCACCCGGCAGCGCCTCGGTGCGCTGGTGGGCGGTGTCGGCGGGGGTGAGGCCGGCGGGGAAAGGGAAGGTTTCGAAGCAGGTCGTCGGCGTGTAGCGCGGGCGGTCTTCGAGCGACGTGCCAAGGCGCAGCGACCATAGCTCATGGAAGCGGCTATGCAGAACGCCGATGGTGGCGTCATCGGCGCGGGCGACCGTGATGAGCGCCTGGTCCGGTGAGGTCGTCACCGGCAGCCAGACGAAGAAGCGATGCTTGGAGTGCGCCACGGTGGCGATGAATCGGGGAAGAGCGCGCAATGCCGTTCGCAAGCCAGGTCGCGGCTCTGCAAACCGCCACCAGAATCTGCGATAGGCCTCGCGGTTGTTCGTGAGCCGATCGGGTTTGACCTTCTGCACGGCATACGCGTAAGGCGTCTCATAAAGCGCAGCAGCCGCCTCCGGCATCTCGATGCCGAAGTCGATGATCCACTGATGCTGCGCGCCGCGGCTGAGTTCGAAGCCATTCGCCCACGGCTTGAGCACGTCGGAGTTCGGCCGGCCGTTCGGGTTGGGCAAGCGCAGCCATTGCCGCGCAAGCTCGGCATCGATTTCGAACTTGGCCTTCTTCGACGCGCCCTGGAAGCTGGCGCCGAGGTTCTCGCCTAACGTCGAAGCAGTGCTGACGTTCAGCAAATCACCCGCGTGCGCCGGTGCCGTCAAATCCGCATAGATGACCGACACGGCCTGCCCGTCGAGTGTCGCAGCATGCGCGCTTGCGTTGCCATCGAAGCAGACGAGCGAGACGCGAACCGCGGCGCCGTTGTTCACCCATGCCTCGTCGGCCCAGGCTTCGAAAATGCGCCCACGCTCGGTGATGTGCTCCAGCGCGCGGCGGTTGGCGCCCCCACGAATCGAGTTCGTGGCGACCAGCCCGGCCCGGCTCGATTGGCCCGCTTCGATGGCGCGCAGCGCCTTGTCGAACCAGTAGCACACGAGGTCGGATGCGCCGGGCACGCGCGGAGCGAACACGGCGTCGAGTTGACTCACGTAGGCATCGCCCAACTCGCGGCGCTTGCGTGCCACGCCCACGAACGGCGGGTTGCCCACCACCGCATCCGCCCGCGGCCACGCCGCCTCGCTGCCATCGGCGTTCATCAATGCGTCGCGGCACTCGATGTGGTCCAGCGGCTCGAGCACCGGGTTGAGCTTGAAGCCGTAGCCGCGCTGGATGCGCCACTGCAGCTCGCCGATCCACACCGTCACCCGCGCCAGTTCGGCGGCGTATTCGTTGATCTCGATGCCGAGCACGTTGTGCGGCCCGGTCACGTCGTGCTGGCGCTCCAGGCCCAGCGCTTCGGCCTCCAGGTTGACCTGGTGCTCGATGTCCTTCAGGCACTTGAGCGCGAGGTAGAGGAAGTTGCCGCTGCCGCAGGCCGGGTCGAGCACGCGGTAGTTGCGCAGGCGCTCGAGAAAGCCGACAAAGGCCTGTTGCCCGGCGCGCCAGGCCTTGTCGCCATAGCGCTTGCTTTTCGCGAGCGCCGCTTCAACGACGCCGCGCTGCACGGCCCACTCGGCCAGCAGAGGGCGCTGCACCACCGGCTCGACGAGGCGCAGGATGGTGCCGGCGTCGGTGAACTGCGCGCCGAGCTGGCTGCGCTTGGCCGGGTCCAGGCCGCGCTCGAACAGGGTGCCGAAGATCGTGGCGTCGATGGCGCTCCAGTTCAGGCTGCTGGCGGCCCGCAGCGCGGCGACGTCGCCGGCCGTCAAGGGCGGCACGGCGGCAGTCTTGAACAGGCCGCCGTTGAACCAGGCGATGTCGTCGACGCCGAACAGGCCGCCGCGCTGCATGGTCTCGAACAGCGTGTGCAGTTGCAGGCGCAAGCGCTCGGGAGAGACCTGCACGCCGACGAGGCGCTCGAACAGCCTCTCGGGCAGCAGGCCCACGTCTTCGGCAAAGAAGCAGAACAGGCATTGGGTGAGGAAGTGGCTCACCGCCTCGGCCGCAACGCCGGAATCCCGCAATCGCTCGGCGGTGCCGGCGAAGGTACGCGCGGCTTCCTCGGTGATGTCGCGGTTGCTGCGCCGGGGCTTGAAGCGCTCGGGCGCCTGCCACAGCCAGCGCAGCTTCTCCTGCACCTCGGGGTGACCGAAGTCTTCGAGCAGCAGCACGTGCTTCTCGCTCGGCGTGCCGGTGAAGTGGGTGTGGATCTCGACGCGCTGGCGGTCGCTGACGACGAGCAGCGGCGGGCTCTCCAGCGGCAGCGCGTACATCATCAACTGCTTGAGCGCTGCATCCAGGCTTCTGCCCGGTGCCTTGTATTCCCATGCGAAGTGGCCACGCAGCCAAACGTCGGCGAAGCCGTCGGTGCGCAGGGCGGTGCTGCCGGTCTTGGTGACACCGCGCTCGAAGCAATACGCCTCGGGGTCGCCCGGCTCCGGCACGCCGAGCAGGCGACACAGGTCAATGAAATGCGGCTGCGCGCCGGCGCGCTCGTTCAGCTCGTGAGCCGGCGAGCCGGGGCTCCACTTGCGGATGAACTCCTGCGCTTGCATCGGCGCATTTCAACACGGACCGGTGTTCGGCCAGTGCGACGCGTCGATCACACGTCGACCTCGATCGCATCCCCGTGCAACTCCATCAACTCGCGCCGCGCGGCGGCTTCGCCCTTGCCCATCAGGCGCGTCAGCGCGTCGGTCGTCGCGCCGGCATCGAGCAGGCCGTGGGCGACTCGCAGCAGGCGCCGCGTCTCGGGGTTGAGCGTGGTCTCCCACAACTGCTCGGCACTCATCTCGCCCAGGCCCTTGAAGCGGCTGACGGTCCACGCGCTTTCGCGGCAGCCTTCCTTGCGCAGTTTGTCGAGGATGGCGGCGAGTTCGCCGTCGTCCAGCGCGTAGAGCTTAGCCGCCGGCTTCTTGCCGCGTGCCGGTGCGTCGACGCGGTACAGCGGCGGCTTGGCGACGTACACATGACCGCGAACGATGAGCTGCGGGAAGTGGCGGAAGAACAGCGTCAAGAGCAGCACCTGGATGTGCGAGCCGTCGACGTCGGCGTCGGAGAGGATGCACACCTTGCCGTAGCGCAGGCCGCTGAAGTCCGGCGTGTCGTTCGCGCCGTGCGGGTCGACGCCGACGGCGACCGCGATGTCGTGGATCTCGTTGTTCGCGAACAAGCGGTCGCGCTCGACCTCCCACGCATTGAGCACCTTGCCGCGCAGCGGCAGCACGGCTTGCGTCTCCTTGTCGCGCCCCATCTTTGCGCTGCCGCCGGCCGAATCGCCTTCGACGAGGAAGAGTTCGTTGAGTGCCAGGTCGCGGCTCTCGCAGTCCGTCAGTTTGCCGGGCAGCACGGCAACGCCCGAGCCTTTGCGCTTCTCGACCTTCTGCGATGCGCGCTGGCGCGTCTGTGCCTGGCGGATCACGAGTTCGGCGAGCTTCTTGCCGTGCTCGACGTGTTGGTTGAGCCACAGCTCGAGCGGCGGCTTGACGAAGCTGCTGACGAGGCGCAGTGCGTCGCGGCTGTTCAGGCGCTCCTTGATCTGGCCCTGGAACTGCGGGTCGAGCACCTTCGCCGAGAGAACGAAGGACGCGCGCGAGAACACGTCGTCGGGCATCAGCTTGACGCCCTTGGGCAGCAGGCTGTGCATGTCGATGAAGTTCTTGACGGCGCCGAAGAGCCCATCCTTCAGGCCCGACTCGTGCGTTCCGCCAGCCACCGTGGGGATCAGGTTCACGTAGCTCTCGCGCATCGGCGCGCCGTCTTCGGTGAACGCAACACACCAGGCAGCGCCCTCACCCTCGGCGACATTCTCGGCATCGGAATCGGTGGCGTACTGCTCGCCCTCGAACAGCGGCACGATGGGGTCGGCATTGAGCGTCTGCAGCAGGTAGTCGCGCAGGCCGCCCTTGTAGAGCCAGGTCTGGGTGACATCAGCCCCCGGCCGCTTCGCGTCCGCCCCCCGCGGGGGCTCGCCGCCGTCTTGGGGCGGCCCGGCGACAGCGGCGGCCTCCTTGCCGCCGCTGCCCTCGACCGTCAGCGTGACGACCACGCCCGGCAGCAGCACCGCCTTGCTGCGCAGCAGGTGCGTGAGGTCGCTGCGCGAGAGCTCGGCGCTGTCGAAGTACTTCGGCTCGGGCCAGACACGGATCGTCGTGCCGTGCTTGCGCTCGCGCGCGTCGGCCTTGCGCACGGCGAGCGGCTCGACCACCTCGCCCTGGCCAAAGGCGATCGTCGCCACCTGGCCGTCGCGATAGACGGTGACTTCGAGCCGCCGCGCGAGCGCGTTGGTCACGCTCACGCCCACGCCATGCAGGCCGCCGGAGAAGCTGTACGCGCCGCCCGCGCCCTTGTCGAACTTGCCGCCGGCGTGCAGTTGCGTGAACACGATCTCGACCACCGGCACCTTCTCTTCGGGGTGCAGACCGAACGGGATGCCGCGCCCGTCGTCTTCGACGCTGACCGAGCCGTCGGCGTGCAAGGTGAGCGCGAGGCGCTTGCCGACGCCGGCCAGCGCTTCATCGGCAGCGTTGTCGATCACCTCCTGGATGCAGTGCATCGGGGTGTCGGTGCGGGTGTACATCCCCGGCCGCTGCTTGACCGGCTCCAGGCCCTTGAGGACGCGGATCGACGCTTCGACGTAGTTGCTGCTTGCCATGGCGGCGGATTCTAGGGGTCGCCATCGGCGCAATGGCCGCAATGGCATTCGGCTAGAGTTCGCGCATGACCGCAAGCAGCACACCGGCCCGACTCTCGATGACGCGGGTGTTGCTGTGCGGCGCCGCCATCGTCACGCTGTCGATGGGCGTGCGCCACGGCTTCGGCCTCTGGCTGCAGCCGGTCACGATGGATCGCGGCTGGACGCGCGAGACCTTCGCCTTCGCGATGGCCGTGCAAAACCTCACCTGGGGCGTGGCCGGCCTCTTCGCCGGCATGGTGGCCGACCGTTTCGGCGCGTTTCGGGTGCTGGTCGTCGGTGGGGCGGTCTACGCCGCCGGCCTTGCATCGATGGCCGTCGCAAGCACGCCGTGGGCCTTCATGGCCAGCGCCGGCGTGCTGCTCGGCATCGCCCAGGCGGGGACGACCTACGCCGTCGTCTACGGCGTGATCGGGCGCAACATCGCGCCCGAGAAGCGCTCGTGGGCGATGGGCGTCGCTGCGGCCGCCGGGTCGTTCGGCCAGTTCCTGATGGTGCCGGTGGAGAACGGACTGATCGGCCACATCGGCTGGCAGAGCGCACTGTTCGCGCTCGGAGCCGCGGCGCTGCTGATCATTCCGCTCGCGTTCGGCCTGCGCGAGCCGGGCTTTGCCGGCGGCCAGGCCAAGCCGCAGCAGAGCATCATGGCGGCGCTGCGCGAGGCCCTCGCCTACCCGAGCTTCCAGTTGCTGATGGCGGGCTACTTCGTCTGCGGCTTCCAGGTCGTGTTCATCGGCGTGCACATGCCGAGCTACCTGAAGGACCACGGCCTGACGCCCGACGTGGCGACGACCGCGCTGGCGCTGATCGGCCTCTTCAACATCTTCGGCACCTACACGGCGGGCTCACTCGGCCAGCGGTTCGAGAAGCGCTACATCCTGTCGGCCATCTATGCCCTGCGCTCGCTGGCGATCGTCGTCTTCCTCAGTGTGCCGCTGACGCCATGGAGCGTCTACATCTTCTCGTCGGTGATGGGCGTGCTGTGGCTTTCCACCGTGCCGCCGACGAACGCAACCGTAGCGCAGATCTTCGGCGTGCAGTACCTGTCGATGCTGGGCGGCTTCGTCTTCCTGTCGCACCAAGTCGGCAGCTTCCTCGGCGTCTGGCTGGGCGGCAAGCTCTACGACGCCACCGGCAGCTACGACGTCGTCTGGTGGATCGCGGTCGCCCTCGGCATCTTCGCGGCGATCGTCAACCTGCCAGTGCGTGAGCGCGCGATCGTGCGGCCGGCGCCGGTCGCGGTATGAGGGCTGCTGGCTTGGTCCGCGCAGTGCTTTGGCTGGGCGTGCTGATGCTGCTGCTGGCGGTGTTCGCGCTCTATCTGCAGCCGGACCTCGCGATGACGCTGGCGAACCAACTGTGGAACTGCTTCTAGCATGCGACAGCTTGCTGATTGGACTCAGCAAAGTTCGGCACTCGGCCCGTTGCGGTCGTTCGCGCGCGCCGGCTCTGCCGCACGCGAATGTCGGCGCGCGATCAGGACGACGGGGCGCTCTGCTGCGCTCGTGTCCCCCGGCCCGGTCTCCGACCGGGCCTTCTCCTTTACC
>CAIKUF010000274.1 GCA_903830565.1 uncultured bacterium
GGCCACGCTGCGCGCGGGCGGCTGGATCGCGGCCGGGATGATCGCGGTCGTCCAGATGCCGTTGCCCATGCGTGCGGCGATCGCGCCCAGCGACTGGCCACAGCGCTGCGCGCCTTCGCCCGAGTCGCTGATGACTTCGACGATCGCTTCGCTGATCGCCGTGGCAGGCCGCACGGCCGGTGCGACGGCGGCTGCGGGTGGTGTGATGATCGCGGTGTCGTTCATGATGGTGGGTCAGGCGAGGTGCACGCGAGCGAAGCCGCGTTCGCGGCGAGAGATGCCGAACAGTTGGTCCGCGGCATCGGTGCTTTCGGGCAGGTAGGCGACCTCGGTGTCGCGCAGGCCGAGATAGATCTTCATCGCGCGCGCGGCCCGGCGGCCGGCGCCCATGGCCTGGATCACGGTGGCGGCGCCGGTGACGATGTCGCCGCCCGCGTAGACGCCAGCGATCGAGGTCGCGAGGTTCTCGTCGGTCGCGATGTAGCCGCGCTTGTCGAGCGCCAGGCCCGAGGTCTGGCCGAGGATGGGGTTGGCGTTGGTGCCGATCGCGAACACGACCATGTCGGTCTCGATCTCGAACGCGCTGTCGGGAACGGCGACGGGGCGGCGGCGCCCCGAGGCGTCGGGCTCGCCGAGTTCCATGCGCTCGCAGCGCATCGCACGCACATTCTTGCCCTCGTCGCCCAGCAACTCGAGCGGGCTCGTCAGCCAGTGGAACTCGACGCCTTCCTGCCCGGCGTGGTGGATCTCCTCGGCACGCGCCGGCGCCTCGTTGGCCGTGCGCCGGTAGACGCAGTAGACCTTCTCGGCGCCCAGGCGCAGCGAGACGCGCATCGCGTCCATGGCCGTGTTGCCGGCGCCGATCACGGCGACGCGCTTGCCCGGTTGCAGCGGGGTGTCGAACTTCGGGAAATCGCGCGCGCGCATCAGGTTGCAGCGCGTCAGCAATTCGTTGGCCGACAGCACACCGTTGAGCGATTCACCGGGAATGCCCATGAAGCTCGGGTAGCCGGCGCCGGTGCCGACGAAGACGGCGTCATAGCCCATCTCGGTGAGCATCTGCTCGACCGTGAACAGGCGGCCGACGAGCGTGTTGTTCTGGAAGCGGATCCCGAGGCGCGTCAGCTTCTCGATCTCAACGTCGACCACGCTGTTGGGCAGGCGAAAGTCCGGGATGCCGTACTTGAGCACGCCGCCGGGTTCGTGGAAGGCCTCGAACACCGTGACGTCGCAGCCGGCCTTGGCCATGTCCGCGGCGCAGGCCATGCCGGCCGGGCCGGAGCCGACGATGCCGACCTTGAAGCGGTTGCTCTCGATGTAGGGGATGTTGGCCCAGCCTTCGGCGATCGCCATGTCGCCGACGAAGCGCTCCAGGCGGCCGATGGCCACCGGCTCCAGCGACTCGCCAACCGTGCACACGCCTTCGCACTGGTTCTC
Source organism: uncultured bacterium (assembly GCA_903830565.1). Classification (GTDB taxonomy): domain Bacteria; phylum Pseudomonadota; class Gammaproteobacteria; order Burkholderiales; family Burkholderiaceae_C; genus CAIKUF01. The sequence goes on from CAIKUF010000274.1 coordinate 1,438, forward strand.
CTGCGGGCACACGCGCCCGCACACCGAAGGCAGCAGGTTGGTGTCGGTGATGACGTCGTAGGCGCCGTGGAAGTTCTTGCCCGAGATCTTGCGGATGAAGCCGGGAATGTCGATGCTGACCGGGCAGCCGCGCACGCAGGGTTCGTCCGCGCAATCGAGGCAGCGCTCGGCTTCGAGCAGTGCGTCTTCGAGGCGGTAGCCGCAGGCGACCTCTTCGAAGTTCTTCACCCGTGCTTCTGGCGTCTGCTCGGGCATCGGCGTGCGCGCTTGCGGAATGCTGCGGATCGTCTTCTTCTTCGCCATCGAGGGCTCCTGATCGGGTGCGCGGGCGTCAGTGCGAATGGGCCGGCGGGATGGTGTCGGCGGTGGTGCCGCGCAGGCGGCAACTGTCCTTCCACGCTTCGAGGGCGTTCTTCTCGGTCGGCTTGTAGCGCCCGAGGCGCGCCATCAGGTCGTCGAAGTCGACCAGGTGGCCGTCGAAGTCGGGCCCGTCGACGCAGGCGAACTTGACCTGCTCGCCGATCTTCACGCGGCAGCCGCCGCACATGCCCGTGCCGTCGACCATCACCGGGTTCAGGCTGACCATGGTCTTGATGCCATGCGCGCGCGTCGCCTCGGCGCAGCCCTTCATCATGATCGGCGGGCCGATCGCGACCACCTCGTCGATATCGGAGTGCTTGGCGATCGACTGCTTGATGCCCTCGGTCACCAGGCCCTTGATGCCGGCCGAGCCGTCGTCGGTGCAGACGATGAACTCGTCGCAGCAGGCGCGGAACTTGTCTTCCCAGAACATCAGTTCCTTGTTCCGAAAGCCGACCACGCCGATCACGTAGGCGCCGCTTTCCTTGTAGGCGCGGGCCTGCGGATAGATCGGCGCGACGCCCAGGCCGCCGCCGACGCAGACGACCTTCTTCGCGTCGCCGATGTGGCTGGGGATGCCCATCGGTCCGACCAGCGCGTGCAGGTGCGTGCCGACCTTGCAGTTCTGCTGCATCTCGCGCGTCGTCTTGCCCACGGCCTGGATGACGAGCGTGATCGTGCCCTTGGCACGATCGAAGTCGGCGATGGTCAGCGGGATGCGCTCGCCCTGCTCATGCTCCATCACGATCACGAACTGGCCCGGCTTGGCCGCCTTGGCCATCTGCGGGTGCCGGATCTCCAGCAGGTAGGTGACGTCGGAAAAATCGGTGCGGGTGACGATCTCGAAGTCGGACATAGATATCTCTCGGACTGCGGGACTTCGCGATCGTGGCCGCGAGGCGATGCGCGCAAGGTCACGCCGGGGCGCAAGGCCGCCGGATGGGGGTGTTGGGACAGGGCGCCAGCGTAGCCAGCCGCGGGATTCGTGCGTTGCGCTGGATCAAGCCAGGGCGGATGCGGTGCACTGCAGCGCACGGGCGATCCATGGCCGTGCGTTCTGTCGCGAACTGGTGCGCTTCCGATTGAGAGAGGTCAAGCGCGGCGGCCGCATTTCGGGCGCAGAATCGCCATTCGCGTTTGGGCCCGGCGCGTTGCACCTATGCGCTAGCCGGGGCGCATTTCGACCATCCAATGCCATGGCAGGAGCAAGGCGATGACACAGAACCTGTTGCAGGAACTTCAGAAGCACCCGTTCGTCGGCGACTTCAAGCCCGAACAAGTATCGCGGCTGGCCGAGATCGCGACCCAGGTGCATTTCGATTCCGGGCAGGTGATTTTCCACGAAGGCGAGGCCTTCGGCATTTTCTACCTGCTCAGCGAAGGCATGGTGGCGCTCGAGCTCGAGATGCCCGAGCACGTGATGCGCGTGCAGACGCTCTACCCCGGCGACGAATTCAACTGGTCGGCCCTGTTGCCGAATGCCGGCAAGTACTTCCAGGCCCGCGCCTTGATGCCAGCGACCGCGCTCGCCTTCAACGCCGACGATCTGCGCAAGAGCTTCAAGGTCGATCCCGAGTTCGGTCTCGACTTCATGGTGCGCCTTCTGAGCGTGGTCGCCGAACGTCTGCGCGCGACGCGCGTGCAACTGGTCGACATGTACTCGCCCGTCGCCAAGCGCGCCGGCACCTGATCCCGCTCGCGGGACGGCCGCGCTTAGCCGTCCATCCGCTCGCGCACGATCGTCCACGCGCCCGACAGCGCGGCGCGCGACGCCGCGCCGTCGCCGAGCGCCGTGGCGACGATGAGCGCACCGATCGCCGCCGCCGCCACCTGCGCCGCGGCATCGCGCTGACGCGCCGTGGAGCGTGCGAATGCCGCTTCGGCGGTCTCCCCATGACGGCGCAGCAGTTGCGCCACGAGCTCGCCGAAAGCGCCCGCGTAGGCTGAGCGCACGGCCGCACCACCGCGGCTCGCGTCGGCGGTGAGCGCGACGAAGCTGCAGCCGCGCGAGACTTCGCGCAGGTGATCCGGGGCCAGGTAGTCGCTCATCATGGCCAGCGTCTGCGAACGCCAGCCTGCGGGCGTCGCGGCATCGCGTCCGGCCAGCCTGCGGATGAGGCCGTTGTCGCCGCGCAAGACAGTCGCGAAGAGTTCCTCCTTCGACGCGAAGTGGGCGTAGAAGCCGCCGCGCGTGAGCCCGGCCTCGGTCATCAGCGTATCGATGCCCGTCGCGCCGAAGCCGGCGTCGCGGAACGCCCGGCCCGCGCTTTGAACGATGCGCGCGCGCGTCTGCGCCTTGTGCTGCTTGCTCAGAGGCATCGGTCGGTTTGCCTTAATATATGATGAAGATCATATCAAGCTGCGGAGGTGACCATGCTCGAACTGCTTCAGTTCCGTCATTCGCCCTACAACGAGAAAGTGCGCTGGGCGCTCGACATCAAGCACGTCGCGCATCGCCGGCGCAGCCTGCTGCCGGGCCCGCACATCGCGACCGTGAAGCGCCTGACCGGCCACACGCACACGCCGGTGCTGATGCATGACGGCGTGGCGCTCGACGGCTCGGCGCGCATCATCGAGTGGCTGGACGAGCACCACGGCGGGCCGATGCTGATCCCGAGCGACCCCGCCGAGCGCGCCGAGGCGCTGCGCATCCAGCGCTGGTTCGACGACGACATCACGCCGCGCATCCGGCGTCCGGTGCTCGATGCCTTGCTCCAACAGCCGAGCTATTTCGCGGCCAACTTCGGCGATGGCGCGCCAGCGCTCAAGCGCATGGCCTACGCGTGTGTCGTTCCGCTGGCGGCGCCTGTGATCCGCAAGGGCAACGGCATCACCGATGCCGCGGCGATCGAGGACGGGCACCGCGCGGCGAAGGAAGCACTGGACTTCGTCGTGGCGCGCAGCGCGGCCACCGGCTATCTGTGCGGCAACTCGTTCAGCATCGCCGACGTGACGGCCGCATCGACGCTGGCCGTGCTGGCGCGGCCGGCGAACTCGCCGATGGCGAGCCCGCAACCCGTGGCCAGCGCTTACCGCGCACTGATGGACCGCTACGCGAAGCATCCGGGCATCGCATGGACGAATGCCATCTACGCCAAGCATCGCGGCGCGCGCAGCGACTTCGACGGCCAAGGGGCCGGCTGATGGCGACCTGGCAGAAGACGCCGCCCGAACTCAGGGCCCGCTTTGATGCCGCGCTGCCGGCTGCACCGGATGTGCAGCGGCGGGAGATGTTCGGTTGCCCGTGTGCCTTCGTGAACGGCCAGATGTTCGCCGGCATGCCGGAAGACCGGTTGATCGTTCGCGTGCCCGAGGAGGCGTCGAAGCACCCCTGCGTGCTCAAGGGCCGCACGATGAAGGAGTACGCGATGATTGCGGACGCGGACGGCTTGGCGCCCGACGCGATGGTGCGCTGGCTCGCGCGCGGCTACGCCTTTGCGCTGACCTTGCCGCCCAAGCCGGCAAAGGCGACAGCGGGCAAGGCCAATCGCGCACCGCGCGCCGCATAGTCGCTTCCTGCCCGCGCGCGGCACGCTGCGATCAGCGTCGCCCGACGTACTTGAGGTGAGCCCCGCACCCGGCCTTGCAGTCGGACGCGCCAAAGCCCGGCACGACCGCGCTCCCGGCCGAGGCCTGGTTCAGCCGGCATTCGTCGCGCCGCGAGCGAAGCACGCCGGTGACCTTGACGCCCGGCATCGCGAGCAGGTAGTCGATATGCCAGCGCATCGCCTTCTCCGAGCGCAGGTGGCGCGCAATGCGCGCCTCGATTCCGCGCTTGGCCGAGCCGGTGTACACGTAGCGACCGGCCGCGAACTCGAAGCTCCCCAGCCTGCCGACGACGCAGCGCAGCCGGCGGCTCACGTCGATCTGCAATTGGTAGCTGGTCGGGTTGTTCATCGATGTCGGCGCGCCGCGCGCACGGCCGGCGCCGGGGGTTCGATGGGCGGCGTGATCGCTGACCGGGGTCCGTCACTCCGGCGGGCCGGGACGTGCTCAGCGGTGCTTGAACGTGAACTTCTGGCCGGCGACCGTGGCCTCGTACATCAGCCCGCCCTTGACGACCGTGAAGATCGCCATGCCGTCGTTGTAGGCGCCCACGGTCGAGGCCTTGCTCTTATCGACGCTGGCACCCGCCGTTGCACCGCCGGTGCCGGCCTTGGCGTTGGCGCCCAGCGTGATGGCCACCGCCGAAGCCTGGGCGCCGAATTCGAACTCGCCCGCGGTGAACCGTTTTAGCGCAGCCTCGTTCTCGAAGAAGACGATCTGGCTGAAGCCCTGGCCGCCGAGCTGGAAGCCGAGCGACAACTGCGTCAGCGAGGAGTCGCCGATGTAGTTGCCCTGCTGGTACACGCGGCCCTTGCCGTACGCGCCGCCGACGACGACGCCGCCCTTGCCGACGTTGGGAAACACGGCGTAACCGTAGGCGTTGCCGAAGAACTTCGCGCTCTCGACGGCCTTCTTGAAGATGTTGATCGTGCTCTGGTACTCGTCGGCCCAGGCCGGCGCAGCACCCAGAGCGAGCGTGCAGAGCGCAAGAATCGAGAACAGTCGCTTGGTGATCATGTTCGGTCCTTTTCGGCGTTGGGTGATGGGATCCCCGCAACGATACACAAGCGCGAGGGCTTGTGCCGTCTTTCGGCGGGTAGCCGAAAGCTAACAATCAAAGCGCGTGGGGCGCGAGGCTCCGGGCCTGTTCGCCGCAACCGATGCCGCGGCAGTGACGCGCGGCGCGCCTCGGCTCAGAAGCGCGCGATCACCCAGCCCGGGAACACCGACACCAGCAGCGCCACGACGAGGCAGGCCATGCTGGCGGTGAGCGCGAGGCGATGCGGCTCGCGGTCGGGTTCGATCGGCGCGTCGGGGCTCATGAACATGAACTGGATCACGCGCAGGTAGAAGTAGATTCCGAGGTAGCTGCCGACGAGGCCGATCACCGCGTAGGCGTTGTAGCCGGCGGCCATGACGTTCTTGAAGATCAGGAACTTGGCGACGAAGCCGGGGAAGGGCGGTATGCCGGCCAGTGAGAGCATCGCGATGCCGATCATCAGCGCCGCGAACGGCGAGCGGTGGAACAGGCCCTTCAGGTTTTCGAGCAGGTCGCGTTCTTTGTCGCCGACGGCAGGCGGCAGCGCGGCGAAGGTCAGGATGTTCAGCACGCCGTAGGCGAGCAGGTAGAAGGCCACCGACTGCAGCCGGCCTGCCGGGTCGCCGAGCAGGGCGAGGAACAAGTAGCCGGCGTGCGCGATCGAGCTGTAGGCGATCATGCGGCGCAGGCTGGGCTGGCGCATCGCGGCCAGGTTGCCCCAGATGATCGAGGCCAGCGGGAGCACGGCGACGAGTTCGACCATCGGTGTCGCGAGCGTCGCCTTGCCAAAGAGGCGCACCACCGCCAGCAGCACGGCGGCCTTGACGATGGTCGCCATGTAGGCCGTCGTCGGCACGCTGCCGCCTTCGTAGGCGTCCGGCGCCCAAGTGTGGAAGGGAACGATCGCGCCCTTGAGGAAGAAGGCGAGGATCACGAGTACCGCCGCGGCGCGGGCCATGTTGTCGGTCGAGCCGAGCGCATTCGAGAAAGTCGTGATCGACATCGAGCCGCTGCCGCCATAGAGCAGCGACACGCCCATCAGGAAGGTCGCCGACGCGGTGCCACCGAGCACCAAGTACTTGAGCGCCGCCTCGGCGCTCTGCGTGCGCCGGTAGGCCAGCAGCACCAGCGCATAGACCGGCAGCGACATGATCTCGAGGCCGAGGAACAGCGTCAGGAAGCTGTCCGACGACTGCATCAGGCACACGCCGTACAGCGACGACAGCAGCAGGATCGCGAACTCGCCGTCGGCAAATTCCTCGCGCGAGATCAGCAGCACCGGCAGCGCAAGCGCAAGCACCATCGCCTTGGCGAACAGCGTGCTCGGGTCGACCGAGAACTGGCCGGCGAACGGCGCCGCCGAATAGCCGGTGAGCGACAGATAGCTTGCGGCGACGGCGGCTGCGCCGACGCAGAGCACGGCGACCGCGATCGCGGCGCGCTGCCAGCGGCCGACGATTTCGATGCCGACCAGCAGCACGATGCCCAGGAGCAGCAGGTGCTCGGGCAGCATCGCGGTGACGACGGCGTTGCTGATCATGGCGCACTCCCGGGCAGGCGCGAAGTCGTGACGAGTTGCTTGTAGGCCCTGGCCGCGAGGTCGGTCTTCTGCAGCGCCCCGTCAGGGAACAGGCCGAGCCAGAACACGGCGGCGACGATCAGGGCGAGGATGGTCTTCTCGCGCCCGCTGAGGTCCGAGAGCGGCTGGTGCGGCGCCTTCTCGGCGCCGAACAGGAATCCGAGCGCGAAGCGCAGCATGTAGAGCGCGCCCAGCACGACGCCGGTGACCGAGATCACGGCCAGCACCAGCGGCAGGCTGTCGCCCAGCTTGTAGAGCGGCCAGGCAGCCTTGAAGGCGCCGAGCAGGACCAGGAACTCGCCGGTGAACCCGCTCGTCGTCGGCAAGCCGACCGAGGCCAGCGTGAGGATCATGAAGAACACCGAGTACACCGGCAGCAGCTTCGCGAGGCCCCCGTAGGCGGCGAGCTCCCGCGTGTGGCAGCGTTCGTAGATCATGCCGACCATCAGGAACAGGCCCGCAGCGACGAGGCCGTGGCTGACCATCTGGATCACCGCGCCCTGGATGCCGGTGATCTCGAGGCTCAAGAGGCCCAGCATCACGTAGCCGAGGTGGCTGATCGACGAGTAGGCGATGATCTTCTTGATGTCGTTCTGCACCAGCGCCAGGCAGGCGCCGTAGACGATGCTGATCACGGCCAGCGTCATCAGCACCGGCGTGAACGCATGCGTCGCGTCGGGGAAGAGCGGGAAGCCGAGCTTCATGAAGCCGTAGGTGCCCATCTTCAGCAGCACGCCGGCCAGGATCACCGAGCCCGCGGTCGGCGCTTCGACGTGGGCGTCGGGCAGCCAGGTGTGCAGCGGAACCATCGGCACCTTGATCGCGAAGCTGAGCGCGAACGCGGCCAGCAGCACCTCTTGCACGCCCAGCGGCAACCGCGCCTTGACGAGGTCGGCGAAGGCGAACGAGATGACGCCGCTCGTCGTCTGCAGCGAATAGACGAGGTAGATCAGTGCGGCCAGCATCAGGATGCTGCCGAACGCGGTGTAGAGGAAGAACTTGATCGTCGCGTAGATGCGCCTCTCGCCGCCCCAGATGCCGATCATCAGGAACATCGGGATCAGCATCGTTTCCCAGAACACGTAGAACAGGAACAGGTCCTGGGCGACGAAGGCACCCATCATCGCGAACTGGATCAGGAACACCATCGCGTAGAAGAGCTTGACGTCCTTGACGATCGCCGTGAACGCGCTGGCAACCACCAGCGGGCCGAGGAATGCCGTCATCAGCACGAGCAGGATGTTGTAGCCATCGAGGCCGATCTGGTAGTTCACGCCCCAACTCGCGATCCACGGCAGCTTGGTCTCGAACTGCAGCCCGGCGACGCGGCTGTCGAAGCGCGCGTAGAGCCAGGCCGTGAGCACGAACTGAATCAGCATCACGATCAGCGCGAGCCGCCGTGTCGCGTCGTGATTGCCGGCCGGCAGGGCCAGCAGCAGGGCGATGCCCAGCAGCGGCAGGAAGAGCACAAGGTTGAGCACGCCGGCCTCAAACATGGTGCCAACTCCACAGCAGGGCGCCGATGATGCCGGCAAGGACGAACCATGCGTAGAGGTGCAGGTTGCCGGTCTGCACGCGGCTGAGAACGCCCGCGCTGCGCTGGCCGAGCGCGGCCAGGCCGTTCAGGCTGCCGTCGAGCAAGCGCCGGTCGCCTAGGCGCAGGAACACGTGGTCCGAGACCCAGACCAGCGGGCGCCCGATCGCGGCCTCGTAGAGCTCGTCGATGAAGTATTTGCCCGACAGCAATCGGTGCAGGCCGCCCATGCGCTTGCGCACAGCCTCGGCGCGGCTGGCGCTGCCGCTGAAGAAGAACCACGCACCCGCGAGGCCCGTGAACGCGATCACGACCGAGAGCACGAGCAGCGGCGTCTCGAAGTGATGCAGGTCTTGCGGGATCACCGGCAGCGCGAGTTGCGGCTCCAGGAAGTGCGGCAGCGCGATGAAGCCGCCCACCGCCGACAGCAGCGCGAGCAGCATCAGCACGCCGGTCATCGACAGCGGCGACTCGTGAACATGATGCTCGACTTCGTGCGACATGCGCGACTTGCCGAGGAACGTGAGCCACAGCAGGCGGAACATGTAGAACGCCGTCATCAGCGCGGTGACGGCGGCCACGAACCACAGCACCGGCGAGCCGCCGCGCGAGCTGGCGAAGGCGTACCAGAGGATCTCGTCCTTCGAGAAGAACCCGGCCAGCGGCGGGATGCCGGCAATCGCCGCGGTGGCGATCGTGAAGGTGACGAAGGTGATCGGGATCTTGCGCGCCAGGCCGCCCATCTTGCGGATGTCCTGCTCGCCGCCGAGGGCGTGGATCACGCTGCCCGCGCCGAGGAACAGGCAGGCCTTGAAGAAGGCGTGCGTCATCACGTGGAAGATCGCGACGCCGTAGGCGCCGACGCCGAGGGCGAGGAACATGAGGCCCAGTTGCGAGACCGTCGAGTAGGCGAGCACCTTCTTGATGTCGGTCTGCACGACGGCGATCGTGGCCGCGAAGAAGGCGGTGGCGACACCGACGACGGCGATCACCATCGATGCTTCGGGCGCCACGGCGTAGATGCCCGACATGCGCGCAACGAGGTAGACGCCGGCGGTCACCATCGTCGCCGCGTGAATCAGCGCCGAGACCGGTGTCGGGCCGGCCATCGCATCGGGCAGCCAGACGTGCAGCGGAATCTGCGCCGACTTGCCGGTGGCGCCGATGAAGAGAAGGATGCCGATCAGGCTGGCCGGAACCACCACGCCCACGCCGTCGGCGAAGGCCTTGTTGATGACGTCCATGTTCAGCGTGCCGAAGGCCTGGTAGAGCACGAACATGCCGAGCAGGAAGCCGGCGTCGCCGATGCGGTTGACGACGAAGGCCTTCTTGCCGGCGCGCGCGTTGGCGAGATCTTCGAACCAGAAGCCGATCAGGAGGTAGGAGGCGAGGCCCACGCCTTCCCAGCCCACGAACAGCACCAGCAGCGAGCGCCCCAGCACCAGCAGCAGCATGAAGAACAGGAACAGGTTGAGGTAGGCGAAGAAACGGCCGAAGCTCTTGTCGTGCGCCATGTAGCCGACCGAATAGATGTGGATCGCCGAGCCGACGCCGGTGACGATCAGCGCCATCACCGCCGTCAGGCGGTCGAAATAGAAGGCGATCTCGAAGCTGCTGCGGCCGAACGTCGCCCAGCGGTAGGCGGTTTCTATGATGGGCGTGTAGCCGCCGGCCTGCAGGTCGAACAGCGACTTCACCACCAGCAGAAAGGCGAGGATGGGCAGACCGCAGCCGACGACGATGACGAACCGTTTGCCCACGAGCAAGTCGCCGCCGGGCCGCCCCAAGGTGACTTGACCCCCTTGGGGGGCGGACGCCGCACCGCGGCGGCCTAGGGGCAGCAGGCCAGCGCCGAGCTGCGTGGCCAGCACGCCGTTCAGCAGGAAGCCGAGCAGTGGCAGGAGGACGATGAGGGTCAGCACGCTTAAGCCTAGCCTTTGAGGTCAACGTAGGCGTCGAGGTCCAGCGTGTGCTTGACGCGAACGAGCAGCAGCACGATGGGAATGGCCAGCGCGATCTCCGCGGTGGCGACGACGAAGATCAGGAACACCAGCACCGCGCCCACCGTCGTTGCCGACTGCTGGGCGAAGGTGACGAGGCTGAGGTTGACGCCGTTGAGCATCAGCTCCATGCACATCAGCATCACGAGCACGTTGCGGCGCACGATGACGCCGAGCAGGCCGAGCGCGAACAGGCCCATGGAAAGGGCGAGAAGAAGCTGGGTCCTATCCATGTTGTGACCTCCGGCTGACCTTGATCACCGCCAGCGCCGCGACGACGGCGCCGACCAGCAGCACCGAGGTGAGTTCGAACTGCAGCCAGTATTCGTTCAGGAAGGCGACCGAGAACTTCTCGATGCCGTAGGCCGAGTTGCCGGTCGAGCCCGTGGGCGGCGGCAGGCTGTGCCAGATGCTGATGGCGAGCGCGCCGACGAAGAGCGCGGCGCCGACGACGCCGAAGATCAGCATCTTCGAGTAGCGCGGGCCGACCGACTCGCGCACTTCGAGCAGCATGATCGCGTAGACCATGAACACCATCACCGCGCCGACATAGATCAGGACCTGGAACGCGGCGATGAAGTGCACGCCGAGCAGACCGTAGATACCGCCCAGGAACACCATCGTCGAGATCAGCGCCAGCGCGACGCGCATCGGCTGGCGCAGCACGATCATCAGCGCCGCGCCGGCGAAGGCGCAGGCGGCGAACAGCCACAGGAGCAGCGTGTCGAGGTTTTGCAGCAGGGCGGCGATCATTCGGCTCCCCCGGTCTTCTTGCTTGCGCCGGCCGCGGGGTAGGGCTTGGCGACGTCGCTCTGGGGCTTCCAGCTCAGCATCTCTTCCATCGTGAGCCACATCTGGCGCCGGTCGTCCGACGGCAGGTCGGGCGTTTCCTTGGCCATGCGGATCGCGTCCTCGGGGCAGGCTTCGACGCACAGGCCGCAAAAGACGCAGCGCGAGTAGTCGATCTCGAAGCGCAGCGGGAACTTCGGGTGCGCGCTGTCGGCGGGGTCGAACCCGGCCTCGATCTCGATCACCTTGGCCGGGCAGACGGTCGCGCACATGTTGCACGCGATGCACTGCGGCTTGCCGTCGGGGCGCTGCGTCAGCACGTGCTTGCCGCGGTTGAGCGGCGCGTAGTCGAAGCGTGTCTCTTCCGGGTAGTAGGTCGTCAGCGCGCCCTTCTTGCCGGTCATCCAGCGCTTCATGTTGCGCAGGAAGATGCGGCTGGTGATGAACAGGCCGCGCAGGATCTCGGGCAGGTAGGCGCGCTCCCACGGCGTCAGCGTGGCCTCGTTCCAGTACACGTTGCGCTTGTAGGAGACTTTCACTGCATGCCTCCCTGATGCGACCACACGAGTACCGCGGTCACGCAGAGGTTCAGCAGGCCCAGCGGCAGCATGAACTTCCAGGCGAACTTGAGCACCTGGTCGTAGCGGAAGCGCGGCAGCGTCCAGCGGATCAGGATCTGGAAGCTGCACACGATCAGGATCTTGACGAGGAAGACGAGGAGCTGCGTCACCACCGCGGCGCCGTGGCTCATCGCGATCGTGAAGCCTCCCGGCAGCGTGAAGCCCGAGTCGTTCATGTACGGCAGGTTGTAGCCGCCGAGGAACAGGGTCGTGAACAGCGCGCCGACGATCGCGATCTCGATGAACTCGGCGAACATGAAGAGGCCCATCTTCATCGCGCTGTATTCGGTGTAGTAGCCGGCGATGAGCTCGGACTCGGCCTCGGGCAGGTCGAACGGAATGCGCTTGTTCTCGGCGATCGCGGCAGTCAGGAAGAGCACCGCGGCGAAGGGCTGGTAGACGACGCCCCAGGCGGGCAGGAAACCGAGCACGATGCCCGACTGCTGGCGAACCATGGAGCCGAGGTCGATGGTGCCGAAGATCAGGATCAGCCCGAGCAGCGTCAGGCCCATCACGAGTTCGTACGAGATCATCTGCGAGCCCGCGCGCAGGCCGCCGAGGAGCGAGAACTTGTTGGCCGAAGACCAGCCGGCGAGCATCGCGCCGATGATGGTCATGCCGCTGAACGCGAAGATGATCAAGAGGCCGGCGTCCAGGCGCGCGATCTGCATCGGGTAGGTGCGGCCGCCGAACCACTCGGCCAGCGATGGGAAGAGCAACCCCGGGTTGAGCGTGCCGCCGAACGGAATCACGCCGAACACCAGCAGCACCGGCGTGAAGACGACCCACGGCGCGACGGCGTAGGCATACCAGTCGTAGGTCTGCGGCTTCCAATCTTCCTTGACGATCATCTTGAGGCCGTCGGCGATGCCGTGGAAGAGGCCCAGCCACACGAGCTTGATCTGCGTGAACGGCAGCCGCACATAGGCGCGGTTGGCGCCGATGCGATCGGACATCACCGCCGCCTGCTTGCGCTCGACCCAGGTCAGCACGGTGCCGAAGGTCATCAGCATGCCGACGGCGTAGGCGATGAAGATGAGGTAGATGACGAGGTCTTGCGTCATGACAGCCACCGCCGGGCCGCCCCAAGGAGGCTGAGCACCCCCCTCGGGGGGCAGTGAAGCGGCGCAGCCGCAAGCTTGGGGGTCATCCTCTTTCCCCTTGGGCGGGCGCTGCGATGGCGGCGAACAGCGCCTCGGCGTCGGCCACGCTGGGCTTCTTCGCGAAGCAGGCCTCGAAGGCGCCGACGACGCCCTTGAAGTTCGTGTAGTGGCCGCTGCGCTCGGTCTGCACGCTGATCGGCAGGAACACGTCGGCGTGGCCGTTCTCGGGCTGCAGCCAGGCGTTGAGGTAGATGATCTTCGCCTTGGCCGGCA
>CAIKUF010000275.1 GCA_903830565.1 uncultured bacterium
CGACGATTCGGCACTCGCACGCGCGACCGAGACCTTGCGCGAGGCTGGCCGCGTGGGCAGCGAGCGCCTCGAGCGCGAGTTGCGCGACGAAGTGGCGCGCAGCGGCAGCGGCACGCGGCAGGAGATCGGGCAGACGCTGGCCGTGTTCCAGCAGACACTGCTCGCGCAGGCGGGCGACGTCGCACGCACGCAGAACGAGCAGATCGACAGCTTTCGCACCCAGCTCGCCGCTATGCAGCAGGCCGTCGCCTCGGCCCTGCAAGGCGCCACCAGCGCGCAGGCGGCGCAGGCGCAGGCCTCGCGCGACGGGCAGGACGCGACGCTGGCCCGCATCGCCGAGCAGCAGGCGAACACGCTCAAGCGCTTCTCGGACACGCTGAGCGAACAATTGCGATTGCTCTCGGACGCCAACGAGCGGCGCCTGCTCGAAGTGCGCAACACCGTCGAGCAGCGCCTGACCGCGCTGCAGGCCGACAACGAGAAGAAGCTCGACCAGATGCGCGCCACCGTCGACGAGAAGCTGCACGCGACGCTGGAAGCGCGGCTGGGCGAAAGCTTCAAGCAGGTCGCCGATCGTCTCGACCAAGTCCACAAAGGCCTGGGCGAGATGCAGGTGCTGGCGAAGGACGTGGGCTCGCTGAACCGCGTGCTGACCAACGTGAAGACGCGCGGCATCTTCGGCGAGACGCAACTCGCCGGGCTGCTGGAGCAGGTCTTCACGCCCGAGCAGTACGCCGCCAACGTGGTCACCATACCGGGCAGCAACGAGCGCGTGGAGTTCGCCATCCGCCTGCCGGGGCAACGCGCCGATGGCGTGCCTCTGTGGCTACCGATCGACGCCAAGTTCCCGCGCGAGGACTACGAACGCCTGCTGGAAGCGCAGGAGCGCGCCGACCCGCAAGCTGTGGAGGCGTCGGCGAAGGCGCTGGAGGTCCAGTTGCGCAAGGAGGCACGCGCGATTCGCGGGAAGTACGTCGCGCCGCCGCACACGACCGACTTCGGCATCCTCTTCGTTCCCATCGAAGGCCTTTACGCGGAGGCGCTGCGCCGCCCCGGCCTGCTCGAAGCGCTGCAGCGCGAGCACAAGGTGATGCTGGCCGGCCCGACGACCTTGCTGGCTACGCTGACCAGCCTGCAGATGGGCTTTCGCACGTTGGCGCTCGAGAAGCGCTCGTCGGAAGTGTGGGAGGTGCTGGGCGCGGTGAAGACCGAATTCGCGAAGTTCGGCGCCGTTCTGGACAAGACCAAGAAGAAGCTCAAGGAGGCGTCCGACACCATCGACGACGCCCAGACGCGCAGCAACGTGATGACGCGCAAGCTCAAGAGCGTCGAGGCGCTGCCGCAGACGCAGACCGATCTGCTGCTCCACGGAGCCGAAGCACTGCCGCTCGATGACGACTCCGCCTGAGGCCGCGCCGGCCTCAGGCGCAGCGCCGGCAGATCACCCTTCGCGCGGCGGCCAGCTCACGCTGCCGCTCGTGGCCATCATCGTCGGCCAGGTCTGCCTGCACGCGTGCACGGCCGGCATGCGCGTTGCCGCACCGCTGCAGGCGCTGCGCGCCGGCCACAGCGCGTTCGCGGTCGGCGTGTTGATGGCCCTCTTCGCGGCCGGCCCGATCGTGTCCGCGCTGCAGGCCGGCCGCATGGCCGACCGCCACGGCTACCACCGCCCGCTCTACGCGGCCGTCGCGCTGTGTGTCACCGGTGGCCTGACCGCCTGCGTGTCGCAGCATTACCTTGCACTGTGCCTGGCAGCCGTGCTGTGCGGCTCGGGTGCCAATGTCGGGATGATCACCATCCAGCGCAGCGCGGGCCGCATGGCGCGCAGCGCGACCGAGCGCATCCGCGTCTTCAGCTGGCTCGGCCTCGCGCCGGCGATGGCCAACCTGATCGGCTCGGTGACCGCCGGCGTGCTGATCGACCATGCCGGCTTTCGCGCCGCGTTCGCGGTGCTGATGCTGATGCCGCTGGCGGCGCTCGCGTGTTCGCGCATCGTCGAGCGCGAGGGCCCGCGCGCGGCTCCGCTCGAAGCGCGGCCGCGCCGTGCCGCCTGGAGCCTGCTGCAGTCGCCGCAGATGCGCCGCCTGTTGCTCGTGAACTGGCTGCTCTCCGCGAGCTGGGACGTGCACAGCTTCGTGCTGCCGGTGCTCGGCCACGAGCGCGGCATGAGCGCATCGGCGATCGGCACCATCCTCGGCCTGTTCGCGGTCGCCGTTGCCGCCGTGCGTCTGCTCGTGCCCGTGCTCGCGCACCGGTTGCGCGAGAACCAGGTTCTGGTCGGTGCGATGCTCTGCACGGCGGCCGTGCTCGGCGTCTACCCGCTCGTGCATGCGACATGGGCGATGGCCGTGTGCGCGGTGCTGCTTGGCCTTGCGCTCGGTTCAGTGCAGCCGATGATCATGTCGACGCTGCACCACATCACGCCGGACGAGCGCCATGGCGAGGCAATCGCGATGCGCTCGATGACGATCAACTTCTCAAGCACCGTGATGCCGCTGCTCTTCGGTATCGGCGGTGCGGCATTCGGCGCCGGCGCGCTGTTCTGGGTGATGGGGGTGGCGGTCGGCGCCGGCAGTGCGGTGGCCCGGCGCGTTTGACGCGCGGGCTTCGCCTCAGAAACGGATGCCCGATGCCGAGGGCAACGGCACCGCCGCTTGGTCAGGCGCGGGCGCCGGGCGTGGTGCGGCCTGCCGCACGGGTTCGCGCTTCTCGATCATCGGCCCCGCGGCAGGGTATTGGTAGTTCGGGGGCAGCTTCGAGTCTTGCGGGTAGCCCGCGGCATCGAGGTAGGCGTTCCAGGACGTGGCCGAGAATCCCCGCAGCGGCTGCGCACCGATCATCAGCGTCGGCGCGTCGCGCGAGCCGCTCAGGCGCAGCAGGGCATCGCCTTCCTCGACCGTCGTGACCAGCTTCTCAGCGAATGGAATGCCCCGCTGGCGCAACATCTTGCGGCCTTCGTCGCAGGGCGTGCAATCGGCGCTGACGTACAGCGTGACCGGATAGCGCGAGACGATCGGCCGCAGCTCGAAGGGCAGGCTGTCCTGCGGAGCGGCGCTGCTGCTGGTCGCGCTCAGCGGCGTGACCTTCGCATCGCTCGTGCTCGGCGGGCGATCGGTGTAGGTTACCTTGCCGTCCGGGTCGACCACCTTGTACAGCGCATGGGCCGGCAGGCAAAGCGCCGCCAGTGCGAGCACGAGGCCGAGCTGGCGAGCGCGGTGGAAGCGGCAGTGCCTCATCGAGGGTCCCTGACGGGTGGTGCGATGCGAGTCGCACCGGCGGAGTCTAGCGTCGTCGCGGTGCATGCATCAAGACCGTCGCTCTCGGTTCACTCCATGCCTTGGTGGCGCAGCAACGCGTCGATGCGCGGCTCGCGGCCGCGGAAGGCCTTGAAGCTCTCGATCGCCGGGCGGCTGCCGCCGACTTCGAGGATCGCCTCGCGGTAGCGCCGGCCCGTCGCCACATCGAGTACACCGTTCTCCTCGAACGCGCTCCAGGCGTCGGCGCTCAGCACCTCGGCCCACTTGTAGCTGTAGTAGCCGGCCGAGTAGCCGCCGGAGAAGATGTGCGAGAAGCCGTGCAGGAAGCGGCTGAACGCGGGCGTCGGGACGATGCTGACCTCGCGCCGAACCTCGGCGACGACGTCCTGGATGTGCTCCTCGCTGCCTGGCTCGGCGTGCAGCCGCATGTCGAGCAGCGCGAAGTCCACCTGGCGCAGCGTCTGCAGGCCGCTCTGGAAGTTTTTCGCCGCGAGCATGCGGTCGAACAGCGCACGTGGCAGGGACTCGCCGCTGTCCACATGCGCGGTCAGCCGCTTGACCACGTCCCACTCCCAGCAGAAGTTCTCCATGAACTGGCTAGGCAGCTCGACCGCGTCCCATTCGACGCCCGCAATGCCGGCCACGCCGATGTCGTCGACGCGCGTCAGCAGGTGCTGCAGGCCGTGGCCGAATTCGTGGAAGAGGGTCGTCACGTTGTCGTGCGTGAGCAGCGCCGGACGCAAGCTGCCGTCCACCGCAACCGGCGGCGCGAAGTTGCACACCAGTTGCGCGACCGGCGTCTGCAGCGCGCCGCCCGGTCGCGCCCAGCGCCCGCGCACCTCGTCCATCCACGCTCCCGGGCGCTTGCCGTTGCGCGCATGCAGGTCGAGGTAGAACTGGCCGACGAGCTCGCCGCCGTCCGCGCTGCCCGCGCGCCGGCGTTCGATGCGATAAAAGCGCACCGACGGGTGCCACACCGGCGCGATGTCCTCGCGGATGGCGACGTCGAACAGCGTCTGGGCGATGTGGAAGAGGCCCTCGAGCACCTTCGCTTCGGTGAAGTACTGCTTGACCTCCTGTTCGCTGAAGGCGTAGCGCTTCTCCTTCAGGCGCTCCGACGCGAACGGAAGGTCCCACGCCTGCAGATCGGGCAGGCCGAGCTCTTCGCGCGCGAACTCGCGCACCTCGGCGAGGTCGCGTTCTGCGTAGGGCCGTGCGCGGGCGGCGAGGTCGCGCAGGAAGGCGATCACCTGCGTCGGCGACTCGGCCATCTTCGGCACCACGGACACCTCGGCATAGTTGGCATAACCGAGCAACTGCGCCTCTTCCTGGCGCAGGGCGAGGATCTCGCGCATCATCGCGCTGTTGTCGAGCGCAGGCGCGCCGAGCTCGCTCGCCCGCGTGACGTAAGCGGTGTAGATGCGCTCGCGCAGGGCCCGGCTGTGGGCGTACTGCATCACCGGCACGTAGCTCGGCTGGTGCAGCGTGAGCTTGTAGCCCGGCTTGCCCTCGGCCTCGGCCGCGGTGCGGGCGGCCTGCAGCGCGTCGGCCGGCAGGCCGGCCACTTCGTCCGCCGCGGCGTAGTAGGCATAGCCGTCGGTGGCATCGAGCACGTGCTCGGAAAACTGCTGCGCAAGGTCGGCCAGGCGCTCCTCGATCTGCGCGAAACGCAGCTTGGCCTCGCCGTGCAACTCGGCGCCGCCGAGAACGAAGTCGCGCATCGCATTGGCGAGCGCGCGCTGGCGCGGGGCTGCGAGGCGCGCAGCCTGCGGGCTGGCGAGGACGGCCTTGTACTTCGCGTAGAGGCGCTCATCGGCGCCGAGGCGGGTGTGAAACTCGGTCACCTTGGGCAGTGTCTCGGTGTATGCGGCGCGCAGATCGGGCGTGTCGGCCACCGCATTGAGATGGCTGACCGCGCTCCAGGCGCGGCCCAGGCGCTCGGTGGCCACATCGAGCACCGCGGAGAGCGCGTCGTAGTCGGCGGGCACCGCGTCGCTGGTCGCATGCTCGAGTGCGCGGTTGGCGTCCTCGAGCAGCACCGCGATGGCGGGCGCGACGTGCGCGGGCCGGATGTCGGCAAAGGCCGGTAGTCCGTCGGTGGCGAGGAGCGGGTTGTTCGGATCGGTCACGATGCGGGTCTCGGAGTTCGCTGGCTTGCTGAAGATCTCAGGCGGATTCGCGCTCCGCCGATTGGAGCGTATTGACGAGCAGCATGGCGATCGTCATCGGGCCGACCCCACCGGGCACCGGGGTGATCGCGGAGGCGACTTGCGAGACGCCGTCGAAGTCGACATCGCCGCACAGCTTGCCGGCGTCGTTGCGGTTCATGCCGACGTCGATCACGATCGCGCCCGGCTTGACCATCTCGGCGGTCAGCGTGTTGCGGCGTCCGACGGCGGCCACCACCACATCCGCCTGGCGCGTGTGGACGCCGAGATCCGGCGTCGCGCTGTGGCAGATCGTGACCGTGGCGTTGGCCTGCAGCAGCAGCAGCGCCATCGGCTTGCCGACTGTGTTACTGCGCCCGATGACGACCGCGTGCTTGCCGCGCAGATCGACGCCGGTCGACTCGATCAGCTTCATGCAGCCGTAGGGCGTGCACGGGCGAAAGCCGGGCAGGCCAGTCAACAGTTCGCCGGCACTGAGGGCCGAGTAGCCGTCGACGTCCTTGCGCGTCGAGATCGCCTCGATCACCTTGTGCGGGTCGATGTGCTTGGGCAGCGGCATCTGCACGAGGATGCCGTGGATGCTCGCGTCGGCGTTGAGCGCGTCGATGCGCGCGAGCAGTTCGGCCTCGGGGAGGGCGGCGTCGTAGCGTTCGAGCACCGAGCGCAGGCCGGCTTCCCCGCAGGCCTTGACCTTGTTGCGCACATAGACCTGGCTGGCCGGGTCTTCGCCGACCAGGATCACGGCCAGGCCGGGCTGGCGACCGCGCGCGGTGAGCGCCGCGGCGCGCCGCGCCACTTCGGCCCGAATCGTCCTGGCAAGGGCAGTGCCGTCGATCAGTCGGGCGCTCATGTCGGGTCCTTCAGAAAGTAGAAAGGCCGCTTCGCAGCGGCCTTGCCGGAGCCCACGGCCTCACACCTTGACCTGCGCGCCGAGCGCGATCTTGAGCAGGTCGGCTACGGTGTTGGCGTTGAGCTTTTCCATGATGTTGGCGCGGTGCGCTTCGACGGTCTTGATGCTGATCCCAAGGTCGTCGGCGATCTGTTTGTTCAGCCGCCCGGCGACGATGCGTTCGAGCACCTGCGCCTCGCGCGTTGTCAGGCGCGACAGCAGCGCGTCGCGGCTGGCCGCTTCCTGATGCTGGGAGAACGCCGTCCGCGCCCGCTCAAGCATGCGCTCGACCAGGTTCACGAGATCGCCCTCCTTGAACGGCTTCTCGATGAAGTCCTCGGCGCCTTTCTTCATCGTCGTCACCGCCATCGGCACGTCGCCGTGGCCGGTGATGAAGACGATGGGCAGCGGCGAGCGGCGCTCCATCAGCCGATCCTGCAGTTCCAGGCCGCTCATGCCGTCCATGCGGATGTCGGCGATCAGGCAGGCCACTTCGCGCAGGTCGAATCGCGACAGGAAGGACTCCGCCGAATCGAAGCACTTGACGCGGTAATCCTTGCCTTCGAGCAGCCACTGCAACGAATCGCGCACCGCCTCGTCGTCGTCGACCACGTAGACGGTTCCGCGCTTGGGGATCAGGCTCATGAAAGCAGGCTCATGGAAGTGGCTGCACCCTCGACGGGCGAGGATTCGATAGGCAGCGCGAACGAGAAACGACAACCCACGACGATGCTTCCATTGTATAAGTTCTGCGCCCGTATCCGGCCGCGGTGCGACTCGACGATCGAGCGGCACAGCGACAGCCCGATCCCCAGCCCCTCGGGCTTGGTCGAGAAGAAGGCTTCGTAGAGGCGGGCGATGACCTCTTCCTTGAGGCCGGGTCCCATGTCGGTCACGCTGAATTCGACGGCCGCGCCTTCCTCGGCCGTGTGGCAATGAACAACGCGCAACTCGATGTTGCGCCGCGCCGGCGGCAGGTCGGCGCCGTCGATCGCTTCGGCTGAATTCTTCAGGAGGTTCAGAACCACCTGCTCGATCAGGATCGGGTCGACATTCAAGGCCGGCAGATGCCGCGCGACGTAGGTGTGGATGGACACGTTGCGTCGGCGCAGTTCGATGCCCGCGAGTTCGACCGCGTCGTCGATGATCGTTCCCGCCTGGGTAGGCAGGCGCTGCGGCTCGCTGCGCTTCACGAAGGCCCGGATGCGGTGGATGATCTGCCCGGCGCGTTCCGCCTGGCGCGCGGTCTTCTGGAGCGCGGCGATCAGGTCCTCCTTCTCGATCACGTCGCCCTTGACGCGCGTGACCATGCCGTTGCAGTAGTTCGTGATCGCCGTCAGCGGCTGGTTGAGTTCGTGTGCGACCGACGACGCCATCTCGCCCATCGTCACAAGGCGGCTCGTGACCTGCGCCTTCTCGGCCTGGCTGGCGGCCAGCGCCTCGGCGTTGCGGCGCGCCGTGATGTCGGTCGCGATCAGCATCTGCGCCAGCCGGCCGTCGGTCCACTGGAGGTAGCGCGCCCGCACGTCGAACCATTTGTTGACGCTCTCGACGTAGACCTCGCGCGACTCGGCGTCGGTGTCGGTGAGTTCCTGCGTCGCCAGGCCGCCCAGGCCGTCGACCGAGTCGTCGTCCTCGCCGGTCGGCGGCGCAAGCCCCGGCTCGCCGCCGGCGAGCAGCGCATGTCCGCCGCTCTCGGCGCCGAACCAGATCCGGTACGAGCGATTGGCGAAGAGCAACTCGCCCTGCTGCACCGAGAGCACCGAGACCGCGGCGTCCAGACCTTCGAGCACGGTCGTGAAGCGCTCGTGCGAGGCCGACAACTGATCGCGCACGCGCTTGGCCTCGGTGATGTTCGTCATCGAGGTCATCCAACCGGTCTGCAGGCCCTTCGGATCGACCAGAGGCGAGACGTACATGCGGGCGTCGAACACCGAGCCGTCCTTGCGCATCACCTTGACCTCGATGCCGCCGGCCGGGCTGCGGCCTTGCAGTTCCTGCTGCAGGAGCCGGCTGTTCTCTTCCTGACGGTCGGTCGGCCAGTGGGGGAAGGGCGCGCGGCAACCGATGAGCTCGGCTTCGGCAAAACCGGTCATCGCGCAGAAGGCCGGGTTGACGTAACTGATGCGACCTTCCTTGTCCATCGCGCGCATGCCGGTGAGCATCGAGTTTTCCATCGCGCGCCGGAAGTTGGTCTCGGTGACGAGCGCGCTTTGCATCTGCAGGCGCCTGCCCATGTGTCGCCAGGTGCCGAGCAGCATCCACAGCGTGAGCAGGCTCAGCGCGACGACCATCCAGAACAAGGTGTTGCTGATCAGCCCGATCGATGTGCGATAGCCCTCGCTGCGCAGCACGATGCCGTTGTCGCCCGGCGCGATCGGCAGATCGTGCACGACGGCCGCCCGCCGAGTGGCGCGCCCAGGCATGGACAGCACCGAACTGGCGAGCGTGTGGCCCTGCGCGTCGAGCAGCATGACGGCGTGGCGCTTGGTCACTTCCGGCGGCACGTAGTTGCGCAGCAGGCTCTCGATGGAGTACTCCGCGAGCAGCGTGCCCGCGAAGCCGTTGCGTTCGAGCAGCGGCACCTGGACCTGGAACGCCGCCTCGCCGGCCGCGTTGGTGTATGGCCGGGAGTACACCGGCTGCCGATGCGCGCGCGCGGCGAGAAAGGCGGCCTCGGGCTCGCTCGAACTGTTGATCGACGGCAGCGCCGGCGCATGCTCGTCGTAGGTCTCGTCGGCCTGCGCCTGCAGGCCCCTGGCGGCGTAGCTCGCCTTGTTCTTGCGGTCCGCGCCGACCCACGCGAGGTGGTTGATTTCGGGCCGCTCGCGCGTGAAGCTTGCCGCCTGGACGATGAATTCGTTCTTGTCGATCGCGCGCGTGGCCACTTCGCGCGCGATGCGCACAAGCTGCTCCTGGTTCTCGATCAGGCGCAGGCGAAGCTGCTGCTGCGAGATCTCGGCGTCGCGCTTGACGGCCCCTTGCTCGCGCTCGAATTCCTCGCTGCGCAAATACCAGAAAGCCAGGATGATCGCAGCCAGGAACAGCAGCACCGACACCAGAGGGCCCAGCGTCGCGAAGCGGTCTTGCCGCGCCGGCGGTTGGCGACGCCACCAGCGGCCCAGCAGGCGCTCGAGGCGGCCGCGAGGCGGGGTCGGCAAGGGGAGGGCGTGGTCCGACAACTGCATCGGCGGATTATCGAGGCGCGCCGGGCTGACGGGGCGACCGTGCTCGCTCAGTGCGCCGACGACGGATTGGCGACATCCATATTATGGGAATGCATTGCACATATTGAAACACGCAGGTGCCTCCTGTGCGACACTTCGAAAAAAGTTTGCAAGCCTGACCGAGGAGACAAGCATGTCAGCATCACCCGAAGCTATCCCGGGTGGGTCGGCGAACGACGCCGACGCACAGGAGACGCGCGAATGGCTGGACGCGCTGTCGGCCGTGATCGGTGCCGACGCCGCCGATGACGGCAAGGCGCGAGCCCACTTCCTGCTCGAGCACCTGATCGATCATGCCCGTCAGGCCGGCGTCGACCTGCCGTTCTCGGCCAACACGGCGTACGTGAACACGATCCCGGCCGACCAGGAAGAGCGAACGCCGGGCAACATCGAGATCGAGGAGCGGCTGCGCGCCTACATGCGCTGGAATGCGATGGCGATGGTCGTCAAGGCCAATCGCCTGCACCCTGCCGACGGCGGGGACCTCGGCGGGCACATCTCGAGCTTCGCCTCGGTGGCGACGATGTTCGGCACCGGCTTCAACCACTTCTGGCACGCCGAGAGCGCGGGCCACGGCGGCGACCTGCTGTACTTCCAGGGCCACTCGTCGCCGGGCATCTATGCGCGCGCCTTCATGGAGGGCCGCATCAGCGAGGACCAGTTGCTGCACTTCAGGCAGGAGGTCGACGGCAAGGGCATCTCGAGCTACCCGCACCCGAAGCTGATGCCCGAGTTCTGGCAGTTCCCGACCGTCTCGATGGGCCTCGGGCCGCTGATGGCGATCTACCAGGCGCGGTTCCTGAAGTATCTGCACGCGCGCGGCATTGCCGACACGTCCAAGCGCAAGGTCTGGGTCTTCTGCGGCGACGGCGAGATGGACGAGCCCGAATCGCTCGGCGCCATCGGCCTCGCGGCACGCGAGAAGCTCGACAACCTGATCTTCGTCGTCAATTGCAACCTGCAGCGCCTGGACGGACCGGTGCGCGGCAACGGCAAGATCATCCAGGAGCTCGAGAGCGAGTTCCGCGGCTCGGGCTGGAACGTCATCAAGCTGCTCTGGGGCAGCTACTGGGACCCGCTGCTCGCGCGCGACCGCGAAGGCCTGCTGCGCAAGGTGATGATGGAGACCGTCGACGGCGACTACCAGGCGATGAAGGCCAACGATGGCGCCTTCGTGCGCAAGAACTTCTTCGGCCGCCACCCGAAGCTGCTGGAGATGGTGGCCAAGCTGAGCGACGACGACGTCTGGCGCCTGAACCGAGGCGGGCACGACCCGCAAAAGGTCTATGCGGCGTTCCACCGCGCCGTCAACCACACCGGCCAACCGTCGGTGCTCCTGATCAAGACCGTCAAGGGCTTTGGCATGGGGCGCAGCGGCGAGGGCAGGAACACCGCGCACCAGACGAAGAAGCTGGTCGACGAGGACGTCAAGGCGTTTCGCGACCGCTTCAACATCCCGATTCCAGACGACCAGCTCGCCGACATCCCGTTCATCAAGCCGCCTGACGACACACCGGAGATGCGCTACATGCACGCGCACCGGCAGGCGCTGGGCGGCTACCTGCCGCACCGCCGCATGCGCGCCGACGAGACCCTCGCGGTGCCGCCGATCGAGTTCTTCAAGGCCGTGCTCGAGCCGACCGCCGAAGGGCGCGAGATCTCGACCACGCAGGCGTTCGTTCGCTTCCTGACGCAATTGCTGCGCGACAAGGAGCTCGGGCCGCGCGCGGTGCCCATCCTCGTCGACGAGGCGCGCACCTTCGGCATGGAGGGCCTGTTCCGCCAGGTCGGCATCTACAACCCCGCGGGCCAGAACTACACGCCGGTCGACAAGGACCAGGTGATGTATTACCGAGAGGACAAGGCCGGACAGGTGCTGCAGGAAGGCATCAACGAGGCCGGCGGCATGGGCAGCTGGATCGCCGCGGCGACTTCGTACTCGTCGAACAACCGCATCATGCTGCCGTTCTTCGTCTTCTATTCGATGTTCGGCTTCCAGCGCATCGGCGATCTGGCCTGGGCCGCTGGCGACATGCGCGCGCGCGGCTTCCTGCTCGGCGGCACGTCGGGGCGAACGACGCTCAACGGCGAAGGCTTGCAGCACGAGGATGGCCACAGCCACGTGTTGGCCGGGACGATCCCGAACTGCATCAGCTACGACCCGTGCTTCGCGCACGAGGTCGGCGTGATCCTGCACCACGGCCTCAAGCGCATGGCCGAGCAGCAGGACGATGTCTTCTTCTACATCACGCTGCTCAACGAGAACTACCCGCAGCCGGGCCTGATGCCGGGCACCGAGGAGCAGATCGTCAAGGGCATGTACCTGCTCGAAGAGGGCGCCAAGAAGCTGCCGCGCGTGAACCTGCTCGGCAGCGGAACCATCCTGCGCGAAAGCATCGCCGCCAAGGCGCTGCTGGAGGGCGACTGGGGCGTGGCCGCCAACGTCTGGAGTTGCACCAGCTTCAACGAGCTGGCGCGCGACGGCCAGGACGCCGAGCGCTGGAACCTGCTGCATCCGACGAGCACGCCGCGCCTCGCGTTCGTCGCCCGCCAGCTCGAAGGCCACCCGGGGCCGGTCGTCGCCGCGACGGATTACATCAAGAGTTATGCCGACCAGATCCGCGCCTTCATGCCCAAGGGCCGCGGCTACCGTGTGCTCGGCACCGACGGCTTCGGGCGCAGCGACTTTCGCAGCAAACTGCGCGAGCATTTCGAGGTCAACCGCCACTACATCGTCGTCGCCGCGCTCAAGTCGCTGGCCGACGAGGGCACGCTGCCGGCCGCCAAGGTGGCCGAGGCGATTGCCAAGTACGGGATCGACGCCGAGCGCGTCAACCCGCTGCACGCCTGAACCGGGAGACCCGACATGGCCTTGCTCGAAGTGAAGGTTCCGGACATCGGCGACTTCAAGGATGTGGAAGTCATCGAGTTGCTCGTCAAGCCCGGCGACCGGGTCAAGGCTGAACAGAGCCTGGTCACGGTCGAGTCGGACAAGGCGGCGATGGAGATTCCGTCGTCGCATGCCGGCGTCGTGAAGGAACTCAGGATTGCCCTTGGCGACAAGGTCAGCGAGGGCACTTTGTTGTTGGTGGTGGAGGCCGAGGGCGAGCCCGCGCCGGCCGCCCCATCCGCCAGCGAAGCGCCTCGCGAGGCCAGCCCTGCCGCCGAGCGCAGCGTTCCGACCGCGGCCTTGCCGGCCGTCGAATCCGCTGCGCCGGCCGGTGCGTTGCCGCACGCCTCGCCCAGCATTCGCAAGTTCGCCCGCGAGCTCGGCGTGCCGCTGGCCGAAGTGCGCGGCAGCGGGCCCAAGGGACGCATCACGCAGGCCGATGTGCAGGACTTCGTCAAGGGCGTCGTCGCCGGCAGCGTGCAGACCGCCGCGCAACGGGGCAGCGCGCCGCCGGTCGCGGCGGCAGTGGCGGGCCAGGCCTTCCCCGGCCTGCTGCCGTGGCCGCAGGTCGACTTCGCCAAGTTCGGGCCCATAGAGCGCAAGGACCTCTCGCGCATCAAGCGGATCAGCGGCGCGAACCTGCACCGCAACTGGGTCCTGATCCCGCACGTGACCAACCACGACGATGCCGACATCACCGATCTCGAGGCCTTTCGCGTGCAGACCAACCGCGAGAACGAGAAGTCTGGCGTCAAGGTCACGATGCTCGCCTTCCTGATCAAGGCCGCGGTCGCCGCGCTGCAGCGCTTCCCGGACTTCAGTGCGTCGCTCGACGGCGACCAGATCGTTCTCAAACAGTACTTCCACATCGGCTTCGCGGCGGACACTCCCAGCGGCCTGGTCGTGCCGGTCATCAAGGATGCCGACCGCAAGGGCGTGCTGCAGATCAGTCAGGAGATGAGCGAACTCGCGCGCAAGGCACGCGAGGGCAAGCTGAGCCCGGCCGAGATGAGCGGCGGCTGCTTCTCGATCAGCTCGCTCGGCGGCATCGGCGGGCGCTACTTCACGCCCATCATCAACGCGCCGGAAGTGGCCATCCTCGGCGTCTGCAGGAGCAATATCGAGCCGCGCTGGGACGGCACGCAGTTCGCGCCGCGGTTGATCCTTCCGCTCTCGCTGAGCTGGGACCATCGCGTGATCGACGGCGCATCGGCGGCACGTTTCAACGCCTACCTCGCCCAGATCCTGGCGGACTTCCGCCGGGTGCTGCTGTAGGGAGCACGCGATGGCACAGATCGACATCAAGGTGCCGGACATCGGCGACTTCAAGGACGTCGCGGTGATCGAAGTCCTCGTCCAGCCCGGCGACCGCGTCAAGGCCGAGCAGAGCCTGATCACGGTCGAAAGCGACAAGGCGGCTATGGAGATTCCGGCGTCGCAGGGCGGCATCGTGAAGGCGCTGAAAGTCAAGGTCGGCGACACCGTGAACGAGGGCGCGGTGATCCTCACGCTCGAGGCCGAGGAGGCGGCGGCAACCGCGCCAGCGGCCGCCGCCGCGTCACCGGTCGCCGCACCGGTGGTCGTCGGGGCCGTGTCCGGCGGCATCGACCTCGAGTGCGACCTGCTCGTGCTCGGTGGCGGCCCGGGCGGCTACTCGGCGGCGTTTCGCGCCGCGGACCTCGGTCTGAAAGTCGTTCTCGTCGAACGCTACGGGACGCTGGGCGGCGTGTGCCTGAACGTCGGCTGCATTCCGTCCAAGGCCCTGCTGCACGTGGCCGCGGTGATGGAAGAGGTGAAGCACTTCGGTGCCCTGGGCGTGAACTTCGGCGCCCCGCAAGTCGACCTCCCGAAGCTTCGCGCGCACAAAGGCAAGGTCGTCGCCCGGCTGACTGGTGGCCTCGCCGCAATGGCCAGGATGCGCAAGGTCCTTATCGTGCAGGGTCGGGGCAAGTTCGCCGGCCCGTTCGCCCTAACGGTCGAACTCACCAGTGGCGGTGCGCAGACGATAGGCTTCAAGCGCGCCATCATCGCCGCCGGCTCCGAAGCGGTGAAGCTGCCCTTCATGCCGGCGGGCGACCCGCGCGTCGTGACCTCCACCGGCGCGCTCGAGCTGCGCGAGGTTCCGAAGCGCATGCTGATCGTCGGCGGCGGCATCATCGGCCTCGAGATGGGGACCGTCTACTCGGCGCTGGGCGCACGCCTGGACGTGGTCGAGATGCTGGATAGCCTGATGCAGGGCGCCGATCGCGACCTTGTCAAGGTGTGGCAGAAGATGAACGCCCATCGCTTCGACAACGTCATGCTCAAGACGAAGACGGTCGGTGCCGAGGCGACGGCCGACGGCATTCGCGTCCGCTTCGAAGGCGAGGCCGGGTTGAAGGAACAAACCTACGACCTCGTGCTGCAGGCCGTCGGGCGCACGCCCAATGGTCACAAGGTCGGGGCCGAGAAGGCGGGGGTCGGCGTCGACGCGCGCGGCTTCATCGGCGTCGACCGCCAGATGCGCACGAGCGCCGCGCACATCTTCGCCATCGGAGACATCGTCGGTCAGCCTATGCTCGCGCACAAGGCGGTCCACGAGGGCCATGTGGCGGCCGAGGTGGCGGCCGGCGAGCAACTCGGCGACGAGCACTTGCAGCGCGCGGCGTTCGACGCGCGCGTGATCCCGGGCGTGGCCTACACCGACCCCGAGGTGGCGTGGGTCGGCACGACCGAGGACGAAGCGCGGGCCAAAGGCCTGAAGGTCCGCAAGGGCCTGTTCCCGTGGTCGGCGTCGGGGCGCGCGATCGCAAACGGGCGCGACGAGGGCTTCACCAAGCTGCTCTTCGACGACGAGACGCACCGCATCGTCGGCGGCGGCATCGTCGGCGTGAACGCCGGCGACATGATCGGCGAGATCGCGCTCGCGATCGAGATGGGGGCGGACGCGGTCGACATCGGACGCACGATCCACCCGCACCCGACGCTGGGCGAGAGCATCGGCCTCGCCGCCGAGGCCTTCGAGGGCGTCTGCACGGACTTGCCGCCGACCCGCAGGTGACCCCGTCTGCAGCCTATGAAGGCACGGTCAGCAGCAAATGGCCCAGGGGTGCCGCGGACGGCTTCACCTTGATTTCAATGTCATAGCCGAGCCGATTCAGGCAATCCATCAGCTTGCGCTCGGAAAGGTTGGCGAAGTCGCCGCGCAGCATTCCCGACACCTTGGGCTGTGCAATGCCCATCCGGCGCGCCGCCTCGACCTGGGTCAGGCCGAGCCTGTGAACCGCCTTCGCGATTTCGATTACCAGGCCGGACTTGATCTTGAGCTTCTCGGCCTGGGGGAGGCCGAGATCGGCAAAGACATTGCCTGAGCCCATTTCGATCTCGATGCCATCAATGACGTGCTTGACCGGGTTCTTTCGCATGCCGCAACTCCTTCGCTAATGCCTCGGCCGCCTTCAGCCTGGCGCGGATGATGTCCATGTCGGCCTGCGGCGTGGCAATGCCGCGCTTGCTCTTCTTCTGAAAGCAGTGCAGAACGAACACGGCTTCCTCGAACTTCACCGTGTAGACGGCGCGATAGGTGCCACCGCCATCGTCTTCGATCAGTTCCAGCACGCCGCTTCCGCCGAAACCCTTCATGACCTTTGCCGCATCGTGCCGCAGGCCACGCTGGGCGAAATCCAGTGCATGGCCGAAGAACTTGCGCACCTCGGTCGGCAGGGCCATCAAGTCCTTCCTGCTGGTTCCGATCCAGGCGAGCGGCTTCTCACGCGAGGTCATCGGTTGACTATACCTGAAATGGTATGAACGAAGGCCGCTCGTCTGCGCTCGATTGACAGATCAATATCGGCGTTAGAAGTCGAAGCCCGGCTGGTCCTTCTTGCCGTCCTTCTCTTCGCGGCGCGCCTTCTTGAAGGTCTGCTCGCCGCGCGACAGGTCCGGCAGGTGTGGCTTGGTGCCGGCCAGCAGCGCCTCGACGGTGAGGATCTGGATTCTCGGCACCGCGCCGTGGTGGCACTATGCCGTTCTGTGTGGAATTTGACTTCACACCCGGTGCGTCGTGATGCCGGCTGACAGCGCCACGGCAGGCACGAACGGCGAGGCCAGCAAGTGTGTAAGCTTGCCCAGTCCCCTGGGAGAAGATCGTCGCGCCGCACGAGGTCGACGGCGCCATGGGCCTGCATCGCGCGCCGCGTGCATCGTGCGTCCTGCGGGCGAACAACGACTACGACGCGGTCCAGGCGTGGCTGTCGCTACACGAGGCGCCCGCCACGCTGCGTGCCTACCGCAAGGAAGCCGAGCGCCTGATCCTCTGGGCAATCATCGAGCGCGGCGTGGCGCTGTCCTCGCTGGCCACCGAGGATGCAGTGGCGTACCGGGCCTTCCTGCGGCAACCATCGCCAACGCAGCGTTGGGTGGGGCCGGCATCACCTCGCACCGGCGCCGAGTGGCGGCCGTTCGTGAGCGGCTTGTCTGCACGCTCAAGAGCCTATGCGCTCACCGTGCTGAGTTCGATGTTCAGGTGGCTGATCGAGCAGCGGTACGTGCTGGCCAACCCTTTTGCAGGCATCAAGGTGCGCGGCGCCAGGCAGGCAACCTTGGACACGACGAGATCCTTCTCCGAGGGGGAATGGATGCTCCTGAGGACAGTCGCCGACGGACTGGAGTGGTCATACGGCTGGCAGCCGGGCGCTGCCCAAAGGCTTCGCTTCCTGATCGACTTCAGTTACAGCACCGGACTGCGGGCCGACGAGCTCGTTCACGCGACACTGGGATCTGTCGAGATCGATGCGCACGGCGATCACTGGTTGCACGTGGTCGGCAAAGGCAGCAAGGCCGGTAAGGTCGTGCTGCCGGGGCTTGCGCGTGGGGTTCTGGACCGGCACCTGGCTCAGCGTGGCCTTGCGGTGACGCCCGCGAAGTGGAATCCGGCCACGCCGTTTATCGGCAGCCGCGACGGCGAGGCCGGCATCACTTCCAAGCGGCTGTGGGCGATTGTGAAGAGGTTCTTTGCCACGGCCGCCGACGTCCTGGCGGACACGAACCCCACGCTGGCCGAGAAGCTGAGGCGGGCAACACCGCACTGGATTCGCCACACGCACGCGACACACGCGCTTCAGCGCGGTGCCGAACTGACAACGGTGCGCGACAACCTGCGGCACGCCTCGCTGTCCACCACTTGTTAGCGCCGGTGTAAATCCGCCTCTATTCGCTGGCGAGGTGGCGGTTTTGTGATGGACGACATGGAGCGATGAAGTGCAGATGGCCCCGCGAGGGGCCATCTGCCTGTTGAGGTCGTTCGTTTGGCCGGCGTCAACTATCTTGGCCGCCGCATTGACTCGTCAGAACTGCTACCCGAGCTGACCTGTTGCCTCACGTAAGTTGCTACCCGTCGGATTGTCCGGCGGGAGCAGTACAACGTGACCAGGCAAATCAGCATGA
>CAIKUF010000276.1 GCA_903830565.1 uncultured bacterium
CCGAAACGCCGGCGAGCACCTCGATCGTGTCGCCCGACGCGCGGCCCAGGCGCACCTGGCGCAGCGTGGGCGCGCCCTTGGCATCGACGACGTAGACGCCGGTCATCTCCGCGCGGCGAACGACGGCCGTGGCCGGCACATAGAGCCGCCCCGAGGCGCCCTGCCCGGCCGGCAGCCAGACGCGAGAGAACATGCCCGGCGCGACGCCGGCCATGTCGGCCGGAAGCGCGATACGGATCTGCACCGTGTGCGTCGCCGCATCGACGGTCGGCAGCACCTGCACCTGCGTCGGCGCGAACCAGCGCTTCTCGGCCGGCAGGCCGGGGAACTCGATCTTCGCGCCCTGCACCGGCTGCACGAGGGCCGTCTGCGGCACCGACGCGGTGACGCGCAGCGCGCCGGGTTCATAGAGCGTCAGCAAGGCCCGGCCGGGCATCGCCATGTCGCCGAGCGCCACCGGCACCTCGGCGACGACGCCCGCGAACGGCGCGCGAACGACGTAGAAGCCCGATTGCGTCCGCGCCGCGCCGGCCTGCGCGAGCATGGCTGCGGCCTGCGCCTGCGTAGCCTTGTATTGCGATTCGGCACGCTCGAGCGCGGCCTGGCTGATGTACTGCTTGTCGTAGAGCTGCTTCTGGCGCTCGAAGTCCTTGCTCGCCACATCCAGCAGCGCCTGCGCCGACTTCACCTGCGCTTCGCTCGCGCTCGCGTTCTGTTCGGCGGCGCGGGCGTCGATGCGGGCCAGCACCTGACCGGCCTTGACGCTGTCGCCCGCCTTGACGTCGATGGCCGTCACCGCGCCCGCCACCTGCGCCGCGACGACGCTCTGGCGCACCGCCTCGACGACGCCGTCGAAGCTACGTCCCGCCTGCGCCGACGCCGCCTGCACCGGCGCGGTCGCCAATTCGGCCGGCGCGGCCTGCAGCACGCCCGCAGGCACGAGGCCCGCGATCAGCACCGCGCTCAGCAACATCCTCTTCAACATCCGCGCTCTCCTTGCCCGCCGCTGCGCAGCCGCCCGAAAAGGCACTGGCGCAACGCGATCTGTTGTTGTATTATTTGCGTATGCAGCTAAATAGTCAAGTACAGATTCAAGTAAAGGCGCGCACGACAAGGGGCCATTCGGGCATGATGGAGCCCTTGCAACCGACGGCGTGCGCGCGTATGGAAGGTCTGCCCAAAGAGGCACTGGAGCAGGTGGCCGGGTACTTTCAGGTGCTGTCCGAACCGACGCGGCTGGCGCTGCTGAACCTGCTGCGCGGCGGCGAGCGCAACGTCGGCGAGCTGGCGCAAGCGTGCGCCTGCACGGCCGCCAACGTCTCGCGCCACCTCGCGCTGCTGACCCAGCACGGCTTCGTCACCCGCGAGAGCCGCGGCACCAGCGTCTACTACCGCATCGCTGACGAATCGGTCTACGCGCTATGCGACCTCGTCTGCGGCAGCGTCGCCCGCCAGCTCGATCGCCAGGCGCGCGGGCGCGAGGTCTTCGCACGCACGGCAAAGCGCAGCCGCGCGGCGCGCTGAGCGCGCCTCGCGCCGATTCCCGTATCCTGCATGGTGGCCGGCGCCACCTGACGCCGCCGCCGCCGTTGGGAGCCGCGATGCCCAGTCCCACCCCAGCCCCGCGCCACTTCTCGATTCTGCGCGGCTTTCACCTGGCCGACTTCCTGACCCTCGGCAACGCCGCGTGCGGGATGGCCTCGGTGCTGCTGGCGATGCGCTACGTCGGCAGCGGCGAACTCTCGCACTTCCTCTGGGCCGCGGTGATGGCGCCGCTCGCGCTCGCCTTCGACATGCTCGACGGCCGCGTCGCGCGCTGGCGGCAGCAGCACTCGGCACTCGGGCGCGAGCTCGACTCGCTGGCCGACATCGTCTCGTTCGGCGTCGGCCCTGCGGCGCTCGGCTATGCCGCGGGCCTGCACGGCGGCTGGGACGCGCTCGTGCTGCTCTACTTCGTCTGCTGCGGCGTCAGCCGCCTGGCGCGCTACAACGTCACCGCTGAGAGCCTGTCGGCAGGCGCCGACAAGGTCGCCTACTTCGAGGGCACGCCGATCCCGAGCAGCGTGCTGCTGACGGCGATCCTGGCCACTCTCGCCTGGCAGGGCCAGCTCGGCGGATCGATTCCCGGCGGCGCGTGGGCGCTCGGGCCGTGGACACTCCATCCGCTGGCGCTGCTGTTCGCGCTCTCGGGCACGTTGATGATCAGCAAGACGCTGCGCATTCCCAAGCTCTGAGCGACACTCCGCATGCCGCCATCCCGATTCCTCGGAGCCGTGTTTGTCTGAACCCCGGTTGCCGCTCGCCGGCGTGCGCGTCATCGAATTCACGCACATGGTGATGGGCCCGACCTGCGGCATGATCCTGGCCGATCTCGGTGCCGAGGTCGTCAAGGTCGAGCCGCTGGCCGGCGACAACACGCGCAAGCTGCTCGGCTCGGGCGCCGGCTTCTTCTCGATGTTCAACCGCAACAAGAAGAGCCTCGCGGTGGACGCGAAAGACGCGCGTGGACGCGAGATCGTGCTCCGCCTCGTCGCCGGCGCAGATGTGTTCAGCGAGAATTTCAAGGCCGGCACGATGGCGCGCATCGGGCTGGACTATGCGTCGCTCGCGGCCCTCAATCCGCGCCTCGTGGTCGTCTCGCACAAGGGCTTCCTGCCCGGGCCGTACGACAAGCGCACGGCGCTCGACGAAGTCGTGCAGATGATGGGTGGCCTGGCCTACATGACCGGCCCCGAAGGCCGGCCGCTGCGCGCCGGCACGAGCGTGAACGACATCATGGGCGGCATGTTCGGCGCCATCGGCGCGCTCGCCGCGCTGGCGCAGCGCGAGAAGACCGGCCGCGGGCAGGAAGTGCAAAGCGCGCTGTTCGAGAACAACGTGTTCCTCGTCGCGCAGCACATGATGCAGTTCGCCGTCACCGGCGAAGCGCCCTCGCCCATGCCCAGCCGCGTCTCGGCCTGGGGCGTGTACGACGTGTTCACAGTCGCGCGGGGCGAGCAGATCTTCCTCGCCGTGGTCTCGGACACGCAATGGGCGCTGTTCTGCGACGCCTTCGGCTTCGCCGACCTCAAGGCCGACCCGCGCCTGGCCAGCAACAACCTGCGCGTGCAGGCGCGCGGCTGGATGATGCCGTTGCTGCGCGAGCGCCTCGCCGATCGCGGCGCCGCCTCGATCGGCGCCACCTTCGAAGCCCACAGTCTGCCGTATGCGCCGATCACCAAGCCGCAGGCCTTGTTCGACGACCCGCACCTGAATGCCACCGGCGGCCTGGCCGCCGTCAGGCTGCCGGCCGACGCGAGCGGCGCCGGGCGCGTCATCGAGACGCGCGCGGCCTTGCTGCCGCTGACGCTCGCCGGCCAGCGCCTGCCGCTGCGCGCGCCGCCGCCGGCGCTGGGTGAGCACACCGACGCGCTGCTCGGCGAGCTCGGCTACAGCGCCGCCGAGATCGCCGCCTTGCACGCCGACGGCATTGTCGGCAGCGCTACCGCGAGCGTCGCCTGACGCCGGTGAGGCGGCGGACCTGCGCGATCAGCGCTGCTTGAGGTAGCTGCGCAGCCTCATCAGCCGCGGCACCAGCAGGACGGCGACTACGACGACCAGCAAGGCGGCCGATGCCGGACGCTCGACAAAAACGCTCCACTTGCCTTCGCCGATCGACATCGCATTGCGCAACTGCGCCTCGGCCAGCGGCCCGAGGATCATGCCGACGACGACCGGCGCGGTCGGGAAGGCAAAGCGCCGCATCACGAGCCCGAGCAGCCCGATGCCGTACAGCAGCACGAGGTCGAACGAAGACTGGCGCATGCCGTAGACACCGACGGTAGCGAAGATCAGGATGCCGGCGTAGAGGTAGGCCTTGGGGATCTTCAGCAACTTGACCCACAAGCCCACCAGCGGCAGGTTCAGCACCAGCAGCATCACGTTGCCGATATAGAGCGAGGCGATCAGCGCCCAGACCAGTGCCGAGTTCTTCTCGAAGAGCTGCGGGCCGGGCTGGATGCCGTAGTTTTGGAACGCGCCGAGCAGGATGGCGGTCGTGTTCGAGGTCGGCAGGCCCAGCGTCAGCAGCGGGATCAGCGTCGCCGTGATGGCCGCGTTGTTCGCCGCCTCGGGACCGGCGACGCCCTCGATCGCGCCGACGGTGCCGAACTCGTGCGGGTACTTCGAGAGCCTCTTTTCCGTCGCGTAGCTGAGGAAGGTCGGGATCTCGCTGCCGCCGGCCGGAATGGTGCCGAACGGCGCGCCGATCGCCGTCGCGCGCAGCCACGCCGGCCACGAGCGCCGCCAGTCTGCGGCCGTCATGTACACTCGGCTGAGCTTGTTCTGCGTCTCGACGACGCGCCCTTCGTAGAGAACGAAATACATCACCTCGGCGACGGCAAACAGGCCGACCGCGACCAGCACCACCTCCAGGCCGTCCATCAGTTCAGGCACGCCGCCGGTGTAGCGCGTCTGGCCTGAGATCTGGTCGATGCCCACGAGCCCTATCGTCAGGCCGACCAGGAGCGACGTGAGGCCTCGCAACGTGCTTGTGCCGAGCACCGCACTGACTGTGCAGAAGGCGATCACCATGAGCAGGAAATACTCCGGGGGCCCCAGCATGACGGCATAGGTCGCCACCACCGGCGCGGCGAAGGTGACGAGCACGGTCGCGAGCGTGCCCGCGACGAAGGAGCCGATCGCCGATGTCGCC
>CAIKUF010000277.1 GCA_903830565.1 uncultured bacterium
CCTATCTGGACAATCTCTGATTGGCCGGATAGGCGTTGGGGAAACCAGCGGCGCACGCGCAGCGGGCGCGGAGCGGCTTGCGCCGCAGGCACAAGCTGCGAACCTATCTGGACAATCTCTGATTGGCCGGATAGGCGTTGGGGAAACCAGCGGCGCACGCGCAGCGGGCGCGGAGCGGCTTGCGCCGCAGGCACAAGCTGCGAACCTATCTGGACAACTTGTAACACCCCGGTCGGGGCGGGCGGCGGCAAGGATGACCTCCGCGCCGCGCAATTCACGGAGCGGGCGATAAACTCGGCACCGGAGCCAACTTGCCCGCCCGATGACCGAAATCCACCAACGGACCGTCCTCTTTGCCGACCTTCGCGGTAGCACCGCGCTTTACGAGTCGCTAGGCAACGCAGCGGCGACCGAGGTGGTCACGCAGAACGTCGCCGTGCTGACCAACATTGTTGCCGAGCATGGCGGGCTGGTCGTGAAGACGCTCGGTGACGGCCTCATGGCGATGTTCAACACGCCGACGCAGGGCGTGCACGCTGCCCGCGCGATGCACGGATCGCTCGATCGCCTGGCGCCCAAGCCAAAGCACATGCCAGCCCTCAAGCTGCAAGTGGCGCTGGCCCATGGCGAAGTGGTCGAGATGGCGGGTGACTGCTTCGGCGATGCCGTGAACGTCGCGGCGCGCCTGCTCGACCACACGGGCGACAACGAGACGCTGGCGACGTCGGTGGTTCTCGAAGCGCTCGACGAGAGCGAGAGCGAGCGCTTTCGCAGCCTGGACCGCATGCAGTTGCGCGGACGTGCCGAACCGGTGCACGTCTATCTTTACGAAGCGCATCGAACGGGCGACACCGCGACCACCGCGTTTGGCGGCCTGAGCGAGATCGTCGAGCCCGAAGCCGTGAGCCTGACCTGGCTGGACCTGACCAAGGTGTTCAGCGGGCCGAGCCTGCCGATCGTTCTCGGCCGAAGCCCGCAGGCCACGTTCTGCGTCGACGATGGGCGTGTGTCAAGGTCGCATGCCCGCATCGACTGGCACGGCGGTACCTTCCAGCTGACCGACCTGAGCTACAACGGTACCTATGTCCGCTTTGGCCAAAGCGGCGAGACCGTCGCCGTGCGGCGCGGCACCTGCACACTGCACGGCAAGGGCACGATCGTGCTCGGCGCACCGCCCGACGACATCTTCTCGCCGTGCGTGAGCTTCGAGATCCTTCAGTACCCGGCTGAACCGGTCGCCGACCTCCCCGACTGACGGTCGGACTTTGCCTCGGCTCCGCTGCGGCGAGGTGACGCGTCCGCTACAGTAGCGCTTGCCTGACGAGTCCATCCGGGTCGCCCGCCGCGAGCATTGCCGAATGAAGACGGGATCACCACTCAGCGAAGAAGAAGAACGCCAGCAAGTGCTGCAGGCGCTGCGCACATTCGTCGTCCGGTATGAGCCGGAGCTGCAGGAGGTCGTGCGCCTGATCGTGGGTGGGACGGACTGCGCGTTCGGTGCGATCGCGGTGGTCGAGGATGCTGGCCTGCGCATCCTCGCCAGCCCCGTGCCCTCGCTGCTCGAACTCGCCTGCGGCTCCGCGTTCTGCTCCTGGACCGTCCTTGACGATGGCGGACTGATCGTGAGGGATGCGCGCATGGACCCGCGCTTCGACGGCAACCCCCTGCTGACGATGGAGCCGCCGACCGTCTTCTACGCCGGCATGCCGATCACGGTGAAGGGGCACCGCGTCGGCACCGTGTTCGTGATCGACCGCTTGCCCCGAACCCCGACCGAGATGGAGGTCGAGGCCTTGCGTGAAACCGCGGCGATCTGCAGCGAGTTGCTTGAAACCCGATTGGCCGAGAAACGCGTCCAGCCCGAATCGGCAACGCAATGGCTAGAGACGACGCCGGAACCCCGCGAATTCAGCGCGCGGGTTCGCGCGCCGCAAGCCGCCCTTCATCCGACCACGTCGCTGCGCGTGCTCTACGTCGAAGACAACCGCATCAACGTCATCCTGTTCGAGGAAGCGGTACGGCTGTGCGGCGGTGTCGAGTTGCGAATCGCCGAGAGCGGCGCTGACGCCCTGGCGATTGCGCGCGAATGGCAGCCCGAGGTGCTCGTACTCGACGCACACCTGCCCGACACCGATGGCTATGCGTTGCTGCCACGGCTGCGCGCACTGCCGGAACTTTCCGACGTGCCCGCCTACATGTGCACGGCGGACGCCGCGGAGCACGAAGAACGTCGCGCCGTTGCGGCCGGCTTCGCAGGCTACTGGAGCAAGCCGATCGACATTGGGCGCGTGACGGATGCCCTGAACGACCTGCGCCAGCAGACGACGTCCGGTTGATGCTGCGCAACAGGCGCTGTGTCCAGCGCGTCAGCAATCGATAATCGAACGCTGCATCGCACCGCGCCATCGCCCATGACCTTCCTTCCCGAACCGCGCCACATCCACGGCGTGGTGCCCACTTCGCCCACGACCGCCGTGTTGCTGTGCAACCTGGGCACGCCCGACGAGCCCACGGCACCGGCGGTGCGGCGCTACCTGGCCGAGTTCCTGAGCGACCCGCGCGTGGTCGAGATTCCGCGCCTGCTGTGGTGGCTGATCCTGCACGGCGTGATCCTGCGCGTGCGGCCTGCAAAGTCGGCCGCCAAGTACGCCAGCATCTGGCTGCCCGAAGGTTCGCCTCTGCTGGTATGGACGAGGAAGCAATCGCTGCTGCTCGCCGGCACCCTCGGCGAGCGCGGGCACAAGATCGCGGTTCGCTACGCGATGCGCTACGGCAACCCGTCGGTGGCCAGCGTGCTCGACGAAATGAAAGCCGCCGGCGTCACTCGTGTGCTCGTGCTTTCGTTGTACCCGCAGTACTCCGGGCCGACGACGGCCAGCGTCGTCGATGCCGTCACAGCCTGGATGCAGCGCACGCGCGCGCTGCCCGAGCTGCGGTTCGTGAACCGCTACCACGACGACCCCGGCTACATCGCCGCACTGGCCGCGCGCGTGTCGGCGTACTGGATGACCCATGGCCGTCCCGACAAGCTGGTGATGAGCTTTCATGGCGTGCCCGAGCGCAGCCTGCATCTGGGCGACCCGTACCACTGCGAGTGCCTGAAGACGGCGCGCCTGCTCAGCGAGCAGTTGGGGTTGACGCCCACCCAGTGGACGCTCACCTTCCAAAGCCGATTCGGCAAGGCCCAATGGCTGCAGCCCTACACGGAGCCGACGCTGCGCGCCCTCGCCGCCCAGGGCGTGCAGCGCGTCGACCTCGTCTGCCCGGGCTTCGCGACCGACTGCCTGGAAACGCTGGAAGAGATCGGCGTCGAAGCCCGAGACGCATTTCTTGCCGCCGGCGGCAAGGAATTCCACTACATCCCATGCCTGAACGACCAGCCGCAATGGATCGCGGCGCTTGCCACCATCGCGTTGCAGCACATGCAGGGCTGGGACACGCGATCGCCCGTCGACCGGGCGGCGTTGCAACTGCAACGCGAGCGCGCGCTGGCGCTGGGTGCGGCGGCGGAATGAAGCACGAATGAACGACAAGCCCGGCGGCGCGCGCATGCGGCTGGACAAGTGGCTGTGGGCGGCGCGCATGTACAAGACGCGCGGCCTGGCCGTTGAATGCATCGAGAAGGGTCGCGTCCACGTCAATGGTCAGGCCGTGAAGCCCGCGCGGGAACTTCATGTCGGCGACCTGCTGAGCCTGCGCCAGGGTGAACGGGGCGAGATTGCGCGCGAAGTGCGCGTGCTGGCCTTGAGCGACGCGCGCGGCCCGGCGCCAGTGGCGCAACAGCTCTACGAGGAAACGCCGGAGAGTATCGCCGCGCGCGAGGCGGCGGCCAGGGCGCGGCCCTTCGTCGCCGACCCGGCGCTCGCGATCGCGCAGGGGCGGCCGACCAAGCGCAACCGGCGCGAACTCGCTGACTGGCAGCGCTGGAGCGCGAGCACCGACCCGAAGTAGAGGCGCCTGCGCGTGGTCAGCGGCGCAGGTGGCAAGCCACCCAATGCCCGTCGGCCGCTTGTTCGAGCGCCGGGCTCTCGGTGCTGCACAGGGGCAACTGGCGGATCGGGCAACGGGTGTGGAAGTGGCAGCCTGTCGGCGGGTGGATGGGGCTGGGCACGTCGCCCTGCAGCACGATGCGCTTGCGCTTCACCTCGGGGTCCGGAATCGGCACCGCCGACAGCAGGGCCTCGGTGTACGGGTGCAGCGGCCGCGTGTAGAGCGCATTCGCGGTGGCGAGCTCGACGATGCGGCCGAGGTACATCACCGCGATGCGGGTGCTGATGTGCTCGACCACCGACAGGTCGTGTGCAATGAAGATGTACGTTAGGCCGAACTTGGCCTGCAGGTCTTCGAGCAGGTTGATGACCTGGGCCTGGATCGACACGTCCAGCGCCGACACCGCCTCGTCGCAGACGATGAGCTTGGGCGACACCGCGAGCGCGCGCGCGATGCCGATGCGCTGACGCTGCCCGCCCGAGAACTCGTGCGGAAAGCGCCGCATGTGGTCGGCAGAGAGGCCCACGGTCTCCAGCAGCTCGACGATGCGTGCCTCGAACTCGGCCCGCGTTCGCGTCAGCTTGTGGATGATCAGCGCCTCGCCGATGATCGCGCCCACCGTCATGCGCGGGTTGAGCGAGGCGTAAGGGTCCTGGAAGATGATCTGCATGTCGCGCGCCAGCGCGCGCAACTCAGTCTTGTCAAGCGCCGTGACGTTGCGGCCCTCGAACCAGACCTCACCCGAGGTCGGCTCGATCAGGCGCAGGATGCAGCGCCCGGTCGTGCTCTTGCCGCAGCCCGACTCGCCGACCACGCCCAGCGTCTCGCCGGCCGTGAGTTCGAAGCTCACGCCGTCGACCGCGTGCACGCGATCAAGCTCGCGCCCGAGCAGGCCGCCCTTGATCGGAAAGTGCTTGACGAGGTTCTTGACCCGCAGCAGCGGCTCGGGCAGGTTGGTCGTCGTCATAGGATGCAGGCCACCTTGTGCCCGGGCGCCACTTCGCGCAGTGTGGGCGTCGCCTCAAGGCACGCGGCGCGGGCGAACTTGCAGCGCGGCGCGAATCGGCAGGCCTCGGGCGGGTCGATCAGCTTCGGAACCACACCGGCGATCGTCTCCAGCCGCACTTTCTTCGTCGCCGCGGTGTCGATGCGCGGTATCGAGCGGATCAGCCCCTGCGTGTACGGGTGGCGCGGGTGCGCGAACAGCTCGGCGACCGACGCCTCTTCGACGACCTTGCCGGCGTACATCACGACCACGCGCTGCGCCGTCTCGGCGACCACGCCCATCGCGTGCGTGATCAGCATGATCGACATCCCCAGGCGCTCCTTGAGCTCGCCCATCAGGTCGAGAATCTGAGCCTGGATCGTCACGTCCAGTGCTGTCGTCGGCTCGTCGGCGATGAGCAACTTGGGGTTGCACGAAAGCGCCATCGCGATCATCACCCGCTGCCGCATGCCGCCCGAGAACTGGTGCGGGTAGTCGCGCACGCGGCGCTCGGGGGTCGGGATGTGCACCAGCCTGAGCATCTCGGTCGCGCGGTCCATCGCGTCCTTGCGGTTGAGCCCTTCGTGCAGGCGCAGCACCTCGGCGATCTGCTCGCCCACCGAATACACCGGGTTGAGCGAGGTCATCGGCTCCTGGAAGACGATCGCGATCTCCTTCGCGCGGATGCTGCGCATGGCGTCGGACGAGAGCGGCACCAGGTCGCGCCCCTGCCACAGGATCTGCCCGGCGACGATGCGCCCGGGCGGCATCGCGACCAACCCCAGCACCGACATCGCGGTGACCGACTTGCCGCAGCCCGACTCGCCGACCACGCCCAGCGTCTCGCCGCGCTCGACCGTGATGTCGACGCCATCGACCGCCTGCACCCAGCCGTCGTCGGTCTGGAAGTGGGTCTTGAGGCCTCGAATGTCGAGGAGTGCCACTACATCACCTTGCGCGGATCGAGCGCGTCGCGCAGCCCGTCGCCGATGAAGTTGATCGTTAGCACGGCGAGGAAGATCGCCGCGCCGGGGAAGATCGCCCAGTACGCGGCGATGTCGAGGTAGTCCTTGGCGTCGTAGAGGATGCGGCCCCAAGTCGGGATGTCGGGCGGGAAGCCGAGACCGAGGAACGACAGCGTCGACTCCGCAATGATCGCCGCCGCGACGTCGATCGTGCCGGCGACGATCACCGGCCCGAGCGCATTGGGCAGGATGTGGCGCACGACCTGGCGCGTCGTGCTCGCGCCCAGCGCGCGCGCCGCTTCGACGAACTCTTTCTCGCGCAACGAGAAAAACTGCGCCCGCACCAGCCGCGCCACCGGCATCCAGCGAAAGCCGCCGATCACAACCACGATCATGATGAAGACGCCGATTTCGGGACCGAAGAGGAGCTTCAACTTGTCGCGAAAAAGGTAGATCAAGAGCAGCAACAAGGGCAGTTGCGGCAGCGACAGGAACAGGTCGGTCAGCCACATCAGCGCGGTGTCGATCGCGCCCCGCGAGATGCCGGCGATGGCGCCAATGCTGACTCCGACGAGGATCGCCATCGCCATGGCGGCAAGGCCGACCGACAAGGAAATGCGCCCGCCGTAGAGCATGCGCGCGAAGACGTCTTGGCCGAGGTCGTCGGTGCCCAAAGGATGCGCCAGCGACGGGCCTTTGAGCCGCGCAGTGAAGTCGATATCGTTGATCGTCTGGGTCCAGAAGAACGGGCCGAAAGCGACGAGCAGCACCATCGCCGTTAGCACAACGAGGCTGATCACGGCCAGTTGGTGGCGGCGAAAGCGGCGCCAGGCCTCGCCCGCGAGCGAGACTGGGCGCGGCTTGGGCAGCGCCTTGTCAGCGGTAGGAGATGCGCGGGTCGAGCCAGCCATACAGCAGGTCAGCGATCAGATTGAAGACCATCACCAAACAGGCGAAGACGAAGGTCACGCCCATGATGACCGGCGTGTCGTTGCGCAGAATCGCGTCGATCAGCAGCGAGCCTATGCCCGGCACGCGAAAGATTTGCTCGGTGACGATGGCGCCGCCGAAGACCTGCGGCATCGTCAGCGCGACCAGCGTGACGACCGGGATCAAGGCGTTGCGCACGACGTGCTTCAGCACGACGGCGCGTTCGCTCAGGCCCTTGGAGCGTGCCGTCGTCACATGGTCGAGGCGAACGACGTCGAGCATCGACGAGCGCACATAGCGCGTCCAGCTTGCAGCCTGGAACAGACCGAGCACGACGACCGGCATGATCGATTGCTTCACCTGCTCGACCCACCATTGCCAGCCGGTTGCCGCAATGTCGGCGCGATAGACAAAGGGCAGCCAATCGAGCTTGATCGAGAACACGAGGATCAGCAAGATGCCGGTGAAGAAGGTCGGCAGAGAGAAGCCGACGAATGCAAACACGCTGGCAATGCGGTCGAACCACGAGTAGGGCTTGACCGCCGAGTAGATGCCGACCGGCAGTGCGACGGCGAGCGCGAGCAACTGCGACGCACCGATCACCGCGAGCGTGACCGGCACGCGCTGCCTGATCAGCGTGTCGACATCGACGCGGCTGATGAACGAGAAGCCCCAGTCGCCTTGCAGCATCGCCGCCAGCCAGCGGAAGTAGCGCTGCCAGATCGGATCGTCAAGGCCGAACTTGATGCGCAGCATTTGCTGCACCTCGGGCGGCACGTTGGGGTTGGTCGCCAGATCCTGAAACGGGTCGCCCGGCGCCAGGGCGAGCACGGTGAACAGCACCACGCTGATGCCGAGCAAGCTCGGCAGGGCCAGCAGCAGGCGCCGCAGGATGTAGGAACCCACTGCCGAATCGGCTCAGCCGGCGCCGGGGCGTTCCCAAGCCGGCTGAGCGCCCCCTTGGGGAGCCGCGAACGCAGTGAGCTTGGGGGCAGTCA
This sequence comes from uncultured bacterium, assembly GCA_903830565.1. GTDB lineage: Bacteria > Pseudomonadota > Gammaproteobacteria > Burkholderiales > Burkholderiaceae_C > CAIKUF01. The sequence continues at coordinate 7,869 of CAIKUF010000277.1, forward strand.
TGCGTTAGGCCGCGCGGTACCAGTCTTGCAGCGCGTAGAAGTCGAGGTCCCAGCCCGACAACGGCAACACGAGCTTGAGGTTGCCGCCGCGCACATGGGGCCGGCTGATCAATGGAATGATCAAGCCGTCTTTGATGACCAGGTCGTTCATGCGAATCATCAGCGCGGCGCGCTTGACCGGGTCGATCTCGACCTCGGCCGCCTCGAAGACCTTGTCGTACTCCTCGCTGCGCCAGCGAATGATGTTGCGGCCCTGCCATTTGTTGGCCTTGGCCGAAACCTCGCGCGAGCGGTATTGATCCATGAAGCGCCCGGGGTCGGGCTGCGTCATGGTCGTCGTGTACATCTGCATGTCGGCCCAGAACTTGCCGTAGGTGTCGGGGTTGGCGACGTCCGACGAGAAGAACACCGACGCCGTGACCGACTTCAGTTCGAGATCGACGCCGGCCTTCTGGCAGGCCTGCTTGATCACGGCCTGCTCTTTCTGGCGCGTGCCGTTGATCGAGGTCTGGAAGACGAACTTCATCTTCTTGCCGCCCTTCTCGCGAATGCCGTCGGCGCCTTTCTTCCAGCCCGCAGCGTCGAGCAATTGGCCGGCCTTGTCGATGTTGAATTCGAACTTCGTATTGAGCGAGCGAAAGCGTGCCGGGTTGTTCAAGAAGTTGCTCGTCGCGGTGCCGGTGCGGCCGTAGATGAATTCCTGAATGCCCTGGCGGTCGGCGAGCAGCGCCATCGCCTGGCGCACTGCCATGTCGCTGAACGCGAAATGCTTGGAGTTGACGCTGGCACGTTCGCCGTCGACCTCGTTCCACGGATCGGTCGGGTTGAGCTGAATGAACTCGATGTCGCCGCTCGGGATGATGTGGACCTTGCCCTTGCCGCCAGCCTCCATGCGCTTGAGCAGCTCGTCTTCGACTTGCAGGTTCCAGGCGTAGTCGTACTCGCCGGTTTGCAGCACGGCGCGCGCCGCCGAGGTCGCGTCGCCGCCGCCCTTCATTTCGATGCTGTCGAAGAAGGGCCGGTTGGGCATGTGGTAGTTGGCGTTGATCTCGCCGCGCACCATGTCGCCCGGCTTGAAATCGACGAACTTGTAGGGCCCGGTGCCGACCGGCTTCAAGTTGTTCGGCGCCTCGCGCGACTTCGCGCCGATGTAGGGCCCGAACAGGTGCTTGGGGATGATCATGCCCTCGGCAGTGACGAAGGCCGAGGCCCAGAACGGCGTTTCCTTCGGGAACGAGACGAGGATCGTGTGGGTGTCGAGCTTGGTCACCGTCACGTCGCGGTAGACGCCCGAGGTCACGGCGGCGGTGGCCGGGTCGCGCGCGTATTCCCAGGTGAAGACGCAGTCGTCGGCGGTAAAGGGCTTGCCGTCGTGCCAGGTCACGCCCTGCTTCAACTTCCAGCGCACGACCTTGCCGCCGGGCAGCAGGCCTCCGTTTTCGCGGGTCGGAATTTCAGCGGCGAGAATCGGCACGAGGTTGCCGTCGTTGTCCCACGAGGCCAGCGGCTCGTAGAAAACGCGCGAGGCTTCCTGATCCTTCGTGCCCTGGGCGAAATGCGGGTTCAAGAGCGTGGGGCCCTGCCACCACAGCGTCTTGAGCGCCCCGCCGCCGCCGCGCTTGGTCGGCTTGTAGGCCGGTGCCGTCTGCGCCTGGGCAACGCCGGCGTGGAGCAGCAACTGGCCGGCGATGGGCGCGCCGATGCCGAGCGCGAGCATTTGTTGAATGAACGATCGGCGCGGCAACCGGCCATCACGGACGTCTTCGATCAGGGCTCGCAGCGCTTGTTCTTGCATTTCTGAATCTCCTCGGCCTCTGCGGCCCTTCGGTTGTTATGCCATCGACGGGTGCTGATCGTAGCGACCGCCCAGGCGCTTGATACTGGGGTCGTCCCGGGGCCTCCTGGCACCGGACCTCACGTCCGGATCGCTTGGCTTGAGGCCTTGCGACCCCGAAAATCACGCATTCCTGCGGCAAACCCCTCTTGCAATAGCGGGAATCGGGTCCATCTGCACAACCTTGGAGAAACGACGATGTCCGACACTGCTGCCACCCCACCCCATGCAGGTTTCGAGCCAACGCCGCCGGCAGGCGCTGAGCCCGGGTCCGGTGCCGCTGCCGAACTGAGCGCGGAAGCGCGACTGGCCGAACTAGAGGCGCGTCACGCCGATGTGGCCGACGCCTTTTTGCGCGCCAAGGCCGAGGCCGAGAACACCCGCCGCCGCTCGGAAGATGAGATCGCCAAGGCGCGCAAGTACGCCCTTGAGAGCTTCGCCGAAAGCCTGCTGCCGGTAAAGGACAGCCTGGAGGCCGCGCTCGCACTGGTCAACGCCACGCCGGAGCAGATGCTCGAAGGCGTGCACGCCACGCTGCGCCAACTCACCGCGGCACTTGAGCGCGGCAAGGTCACCGAGATCAACCCGGCGCCGCAATCCAGGTTCGACCCGCACCAGCACCAGGCCATCAGCGTCGTTCCCGCGGTCCAGGAACCCAACACCGTGGTGACTGTGCTGCAAAAGGGCTATCTGATCGCCGACCGCGTGCTGCGCCCGGCGCTGGTCACGGTCTCGGCGCCACAGTGATGGCTTGAAAGAGCGCCGCTCGTCCACAGCTAAGCATCAAGCCAACTTTCGGTTTTCAGGAGCAAGAACATGGGAAGAATCATCGGCATCGACCTCGGCACGACGAATTCGTGTGTGTCGATCATGGAAGGCAACACCACCAAGGTGATCGAGAACAGCGAAGGTGCACGCACCACGCCGTCGATCATCGCCTACCAGGACGGTGGCGAGATCCTCGTCGGCGCGTCGGCCAAGCGGCAGGCCGTGACGAACCCGAAGAACACGCTGTACGCGGTGAAGCGCCTGATCGGGCGCAAGTTCACCGAGAAGGAAGTGCAGAAGGACATCGACCTCATGCCCTTCAAGATCGTTGCCGCCGACAACGGAGACGCCTGGGTCGAGGTGCGCGGCGCCAAGCTCGCGCCGCAGCAAGTCAGCGCCGAAGTGCTGCGCAAGATGAAGAAGACTGCCGAGGATTACCTCGGCGAGCCGGTCACCGAGGCGGTGATCACCGTCCCCGCGTATTTCAACGACTCGCAGCGCCAGGCGACCAAGGACGCCGGCCGCATCGCCGGCCTGGACGTCAAGCGCATCATCAACGAGCCGACCGCGGCTGCGCTCGCATTCGGTCTGGACAAGACGCAAAAGGGCGACCGCAAGATCGCCGTCTATGACCTCGGTGGCGGCACCTTCGACATCTCGATCATCGAGATCGCCGACGTCGACGGCGAGAAGCAGTTCGAAGTGCTGTCGACCAACGGCGACACCTTTCTCGGCGGCGAGGACTTCGACCAGCGCATCATCGACTACATCATCGCCGAGTTCAAGAAGGAACAAGGCGTCGACCTCGGCAAGGACGTGCTCGCGTTGCAGCGCCTGAAGGAAGCCGCCGAGAAGGCCAAGATCGAGCTCTCCAGCAGCGCGCAGACCGACATCAACCTGCCCTACGTGACAGCCGATGCATCGGGCCCGAAGCACCTGAACATCAAGCTCACCCGGGCCAAGTTCGAGGCCCTGGTGGACGACTTGATCGAGCGCACGATCGCGCCGTGCCGGATGGCGATCAAGGACTCTGGCGTTTCCGTCTCCGACATTCAGGACGTGATCCTGGTCGGCGGCATGACGCGCATGCCCAAGGTGCAGGACAAGGTCAAGGAGTTCTTCGGCAAGGAACCGCGCAAGGACGTCAACCCCGACGAGGCGGTGGCCGTCGGTGCGGCGATCCAGGGCCAGGTGCTGGCCGGCGACCGCTCGGACGTGCTGCTGCTCGACGTGACCCCACTCTCGCTGGGCATCGAGACGCTGGGCGGCGTGATGACCAAGATGATCACGAAGAACACGACGATCCCGACCAAGTTCTCGCAGACCTTCTCGACCGCCGAAGACAGCCAGCCCGCGGTGACGATCAAGGTCTACCAGGGCGAGCGTGAATTGGCCGCGGGCAACAAGAGCCTGGGCGAATTCAACCTCGAGGGCATCCCGCCGGCGCCGCGCGGCTTGCCGCAGATCGAGGTGACCTTCGACATCGACGCCAACGGCATCCTGCACGTGAGCGCGAAGGACAAGGGCACCGGCAAGGAAAACAAGATCACGATCAAGGCCAATTCGGGCCTGACCGAGGCCGAGATCCAGCAGATGGTTCGCGACGCCGAGGCCAATGCCGCCGACGACAAGAAGAAGCTCGAACTGGTGCAGGCGCGCAACCAGGCCGACGCGCTGGTGCACAGCGTGAAGAAGTCGCTCACCGAGCACGGCGACAAGCTCGACGCCGCGGAGAAGGAAAAGATCGAGGCTGCCATCAAGGACGCCGAGGCCGCGCTCAAGGCCGACGACAAGGCCGACATCGAAGCCAAGACCGAGGCCCTGTCCACCGCCAGCCAGAAGCTGGGCGAGAAGATCTACGCCGAGAGCCAGGCCGCGCAGGCCGCAGCCGCGGCGGGTGCCGGCCCGGCCGGCGCTGGCGCGGCGGGCGCGTCAGCCAAACCGGCCGACGACAATGTGGTCGACGCCGAGTTCACGGAAGTCAAGGACAAGAAGTAAGCGATCCCCCGAACTAGGGCCTGTTCACACTACGGAGACCCGATGCGTAGTGCGAACAGGCCCTAGCGCGGTTCGGGTGACCCGGAATACACACCCCCGTGGGCCCGCAAGGCGCACGGGGGCTTTGCGTTGAAGAGGCAGTACGGACGATGGCAAAGCGCGACTACTACGATGTTCTCGGGGTACCCAAGAACGCCAGCGACGAGGACATCAAGAAGGCCTATCGCAAGCTGGCCATGAAGCACCACCCCGACCGCAATCAGGGCGACGGGGCGAAGAAGTCGGAAGAGCGTTTCAAGGAGGCCAAGGAGGCCTACGAGATGCTGTCCGACACGAACAAGCGCGCGGCCTACGACCAGCACGGTCATGCCGGTGTTGACCCGAACGCGCGCGGCGGCGAAGGCTTCGGCGGCTTTGCGGAGGCCTTCGGCGACATCTTCGGAGACATCTTCGGCGGCGGCGGTGCCGGCGGCCGCCGCGGCGGGCAGCAGGTGTATCGCGGCAGCGACCTCAGCTACTCGATGGAGATCACGCTCGAGGAAGCCGCGCTCGGCAAGGAAACGCAGATTCGCATTCCGAGCTGGGAGCAATGCGAGATCTGCCACGGCAGCGGCACCAAGCCGGGCACCAGCGCCAAGACCTGCACGACCTGCAATGGCGCCGGCACGGTGCACATGCGCCAGGGCTTCTTCAGCATCCAGCAGGCCTGCCCGCCCTGCCACGGCAGCGGCAAGATCATCGCCGAGCCCTGCACGGCCTGCAGCGGCCAGGGCAAGCTGAAGAAGACGAAGACGCTCGAAGTGAAGATCCCAGCCGGCATCGGCGAAGGCATGCGCATCCGCTCGGCCGGCAACGGCGAGCCTGGAACCAACGGCGGCCCGCCGGGTGACCTGTACATCGAGTTGCGCGTCAAGCCGCACGAGATCTTCGAGCGCGACGGCGACGATCTGCACTGCACGGTGCCGGTGGGCATGACCACCGCCACGCTGGGCGGCAACATCGAAGTGCCCACGCTCGCCGGCAAGGCCGAGATCGACCTCCCCGAGAGCACGCAGACCGGCAAGGTCTTTCGCCTGCGCGGCAAGGGCATCAAGGGCGTGCGGTCCAGCTACCCCGGCGACCTGTACTGCCACATCAGTGTCGAGACGCCGGTGCGCATCACCGAGCACCAGAGGAAGCTCTTGAAGGAACTCGACGAGTCGTTCCGCAAGTCGGGCGACCGCCACTCTCCGAACGCGAAGTCGTGGACCGACCGCGTGAAGGACATCTTCAAGTAGCCGCGCACCGCCGCAAGCACCCTCCGGAGCAGCGCGCGTGCCTTCTGTCAGCCTCTACCGCGCGACGCTCGCCGGCGCGCTGGTCGCGCTCTGCGCGGCGTGCGCCAGCGTACCGCCGGTGCAACACGCGTTCGCTCTCGACGGCAAGAGCGCGCCCGTCGGCAGCCCGCTGCCTTGCGCGGGCGGGACACCGACGGCCGACAAGACGCGCCCGGCGCCTGCGCTGCCGGGGCCCACGGTCCGCGTGCTGAGCTGGAACCTGCACAAGAACGACGACCCGGGCTGGGACGCCGACCTCGCGCGTTTCGCCGCGCAAAGCGACCTGCTCCTGATCCAGGAAGCACTGCTAACACCCGAACTCACGCGAGTCGTGCGTGATGCCGGCTACGACGGATTGCTCGCGGGTTCGTTCACGCTCAAGGGCCGCGAGACGGGCGTACTGAGCGCGGCGCGCGTTGCCCCGGCAAGCGCCTGCGTGCAGCGCGCCTTCGAGCCGCTGCTTCAGCTGCCGAAGGCGGCCGCGATCACGCGCTACGAGATCGGCGCCGCCGACCAGATGCTGGCCGTCGCCAACGTCCACGCGATCAACTTCACGCTCGGGCTGGGTGACTACCGCGCGCAACTGCAGGCCGTCGCCCAGGAACTCGCCGACCACCGCGGGCCGATGATCGTTGCTGGCGACTTCAACAGCTGGAGCGCCTCCCGGGTCGAGGTCCTTGCCGAGGTGATGCGCAGCCTGGGGCTCGCCGAGGTGCTGCCGGAGACCGACACGCGCAGCCGCTTCATGGGCCAGCAGCTCGACCACGTCTACGTGCGGGGCCTCGATGTCGTGAACGTCGCGGCCCCGCAAGTGCAGTCGTCAGACCACAACCCCGTGCTGGCGACGCTGCGCCTCGCGGGCGCGCGTTAGGGCCTGCCCGCGAGCACGACCATTCCGTCGGCGTCGGCGTAGAGCTGGTCACCGGGGCGCACCCAGACGCCCTGGATCTGCACCGCCACGTCGCGCTGGCCTTCGCCGCGCTTGTCGGTCGGCAACGGCATCGCGGCCCGGGCGCGGATGCCGACCGCGCACGCGGCGAGTTCGGCCACGTCACGCACGCAGCCGTCGACGACCACGCCGGCCCAGCCGTTCTTCGCCGCCGCAGCGGCCAGGTTGCCGCCGACCAGCGCGCGTCGCAAAGAGGCGCCGCCGTCGACGACGAGCACCCTGCCCTCGCCGGCCGACTCGAGCGCCGCCTTGACGAGCGTGTTGTCCTCGAAGCACTTCACCGTGCTGACCGGGCCAGAGAACTTGGGGCAGCCGCCGAAGTCGCGAAACACCGGCGGCAGCGCGCGCAAGCCGCCGTCGGTCTGCGCGAGCAGGCTCGCCTTGTGCGCATCGCAAAGGTCGCAGGTGCTGAAATCGTCGGCGGCGTTCATTCGTGAATGGCTCCAGTGGGGTGAGAAGTGTCGATGCGCGCCGGCTCAGCCGCCCTCCGTTCGGGCGCGAGCGGCCTCGCGGATCGCGCTCAGTGTCGTCCGGCTGGTGCTGACTTCCGGTGTTAGCTTCAAATGCAGCAGGGTCGATTCGCCGCGCGCCAGCGCCGCGCGAAGCGCGGGCTCGAAGGCGGCCGTCACGGCGACCCGCTCCGACGCCCAGCCATAGGCTCTGGCCAGCAGCGCGAAGTCAGGGTTGGCGAGCGTGCTGCCGCTCACGCGGCCGGGGTACTCGCGCTCCTGGTGCATGCGTATGGTGCCAAAGACGCCGTTGTCGACGACGATGACGATCAGCTTCGCGCCGCAGGCGGTGGCGGTCGCGAGTTCCTGCCCCGTCATCAGGAAGTCGCCGTCTCCGCACAGCCCGACCACGGTGCGATCGGGTTGCAGCAGCGCCGCCGCGATGGCCGCCGGCAGGCCGTAGCCCATCGCCCCCGACGTCGGCGCAAGCTGGGTGCGGCCGTCGTGCTGCAGGCCCGGGTAGCGATAGTGGCGGTGCAGCCAGCCCGAGAAGTTGCCCGCGCCATTTGTCAGCACGGCATTCCCGGCGCCGGATTCGACGAGCACGCGCTGCAAGGTCTGCACGACGATCGCCATGTCGAGCGCGCTCAGGCTGGGCGCGAGCGGGCTCGGCATCAGGTTGGCCTCGTAGTCGGCGCGCGCGGCGGCGGTGTGCACTTCCCACGGCAGCGACGGCGGCGCGGCCAGCGCCTCGAGCGCCTTCGCGGCGCACGCCATCGACGACTGCAGCAGCAGATCGGCGGCGTAGACCCGGCCGAGTTCCTCCGCCCCGGCATGCACATGCGCGAGCTTCTGCCGCGGCCGCGGCGCTTCGAGCAGCGTGTAGCCGCCGGTCGTCATCTCGCCGAGCCGCGCGCCGATCGCGAGCACCAGGTCGGCGTCGTGAATACGGGCCGCGAGCTTCGGGTTGATGCCGATGCCGACGTCGCCGGCATACTGAGGATGGCGGTTATCGAACAAGTCCTGGAAGCGAAACGCGCAGCCCACGGGCAGGCACCAGTTCTCGGCAAAGCGCTGCAGCGCGGCGCAGGCGGCGCCGTCCCAGCCGCCCCCGCCAACGATCACGAACGGTCGCTCGGCGGCGAGCAGCATCGCGCGCAGATCGCGCAGCGCGCCGGGTGCGGGCCAGGCCTGCACGGGCTCGACGCGCGGCAGTACCGGCGCAGCGGTGAGCGTCGTCAGCATGTCCTCGGGCAGCGCGAGCACGACCGGGCCGGGGCGGCCCTGCATCGCGGTGTGAAAGGCGCGCGCGACGTACTCGGGCAGGCGCTCGGCCTGCTGCACTTCGCCGACCCACTTGGCGAAGCCCAGCGTGCCAGGCCCGAAGGCTTGGGCGTAGTCGACTTCCTGAAAGGCCTCGCGGTCGCGCACGTCGGCCGCCACCTGGCCGATGAAGAGGACCATCGGCGTGCTGTCCTGGAACGCCGTGTGCAGGCCGATGCTGGCGTTGCTCGCCCCCGGCCCGCGGGTGACGAAGCAGATGCCCGGGCGGCCGCTCAGCTTGCCCTGCGCCTCGGCCATGAACGCGGCGCCGCCTTCCTGCCGGCAGGCAATGAAGCGGATGCGCTCGCGGTGTTCGTGAAAGCCGTCGAGCACAGCGAGGAAACTCTCGCCCGGAACGCCGAAGCAGGTGTCGATGCCTTGCGCGATCAGGGTTTCGACGAGAGCGTGGCCGGCGAGCCGACGGGCCTCGGTCATGTCGCCACCGTCGAGGCGACGCGCATCCGCGCGATGCGCATGCCGACCAGCGACGCTGAAGCCACCGCCATCAGCAGCATCAGCGCAGCGCCGTAGAACACGCCGGACGGCGCACCGTGGTCGAGCACGAAGCCGAAGATCGGCGCACCGATCGCGAAGCCGAGATCCAGCCCCGAATAGACCGTGCCGTAGACGCGCCCGGTCGCCCCCGGCGGCGCAGCACGCTTGATCAGCATGTCGCGCGACGGCCCCGCAAGGCCGGTGCCGAAGCCGGCGAATGCGGCGAGCGCCGCAGCGACGAGCCCGGGCATTGCACCCGACGCGACCAGCGCCAGCAGCACCGCCGCGCCGCACAGGCATGCGCCGATGATGCGCTCGAGCCGCTCGGCACGGGCAGCCAGGAAGCCTCCGACGACCATGCCTGCCGCGCTCAAGAGCATGAAGCCGGTGACCACCAGTGACGTGATCGCAAACGGCAGCCCGTACATCTGCTGCAGCGCCGGGCTGGCAAAGCTCTGAATCGCGCTCAGCGAGCAGGTGGACCAGAAGAAGTAGGAAAAGCACAGCCACACCGAAGGCAGCTTCAGGAAGGCCAGAGAATGCTCGGCCGGCTGCCCGCCGCCGGCCGCGGCACGCACGGCATCGTCGGCCCGGTGGCCGGCGCGGTCGTCGACGGCGTCGCGGTTCGCAATCAGCAGCCCGAGCACGAGCAAGGCCCAGCCACCCGCGCAGGCGGCGGCGATCCGCCACGACCCGCTGGCCGTGCTGATGCTCGCCATGAACACGGGGGCCGCGGCCCAGCCCAGGTTGCCGGTGATGCCGTGGACCGAGAACGCATGGCCCAGGCGCGGCGGCGAGACGCGCTTGTTGAGGATCGTGAAGTCGACCGGGTGGAAGGGCGAATTGCCGAGCCCTGCGAGCGCCGCGGCCAGCATCAAGCCCGCGTAGCCGTTCGCGGCGGCCGTCGCCAGCGCGGCAGCGACGAAGCAGGCCATCGCGGCGAAGAGCACCGGCCGCGCACCGATGCGATCGACGAGAAAGCCCGCCAGCGCCTGCCCGATCCCAGAGACCACGAAGAAGGTCGTGACCAGCAGGCCAAGTTCGGAGTAGCTGTACCCGAAATCCTGGATGAAGAGTGGGAACAGGGGCGGCAGCAGCATGTGAAAGAAATGCGATGTGCCGTGAGCGACGCCGACGAGGCCCATCGTGCGCGCGTCCTCGCGCAGGGGCACGCCGGCAATGTCGGAGGCGATGTTCATGGTGTGTGTCGTGTTGACCCAGCAGCGGAGCGAGCACCCGAGCCGAAATAGCGATTGTTCCCGATTTCCACCATTTGCCGCGCGATGCGGCTTGTGCAGCCCCGGCTCGACCGGTAGGGTCCGGAATTGCGCGCTTTCGGCCGTCCTGTTCCTTGCATGGCGGCCGCGCTCGCGGCCCGATACTGAAATCTTGCTTCGCACCGCACCGCCCATGAACGCCAAGTACGAGTCGATCCACAACCACCACGAACGCGCGGTGTTCGAAGCCGTGGCCGCGAACGCAGAGCGCTTCCCCTACGTCGCCAAGAAGGCGGACATGCTGGCCGACGTCGCCTGCGTCGCGCTCAATCGCCTTGCGCCGCGCTACATCCGGCACGAGGTCGATCTCGCCTTCTACGTCAGCGAGCGTGAACGCGCCGAAACGCAGCGCACCGTCGAAGAGGCGGTGAACTTCGCATTCGAATTCGTGCAGGCGCGCTATGCGATGCGCGCACGCCGCTGAGCCCGTCGCGTGGCTTGACCAAGCTCAGCCGCTCGCCACGGCGGGCAACAAGAGTGCATACTGCGGGCGTCGGTCTCGCGGGCGACCGGTCCGCCAGTGGCGAGAGGTCACCGTGGAAGGCACCCTTGGATAGCCGAAAAGGGACGGCTGTGCGAAAGTAGCGCCTGTCGCCACTCCATCCAGACCGGGCAGTCCAACCCAACGCCTCGTTGCAAACGCAAGTCGCCATGAGTTCAGGCAAAACCGCAGGCTTCTCACCGACCCTCCCGTGGCCGAGCGGCCCGGCGACGGAAGGGTTTGACCGCTGGCAATCGACCCAGGCCCGCACCGTCATCTCGACCCGACCAGGCGAGGACGGCGTGCCGGGCCCGGCATCGGCGGCGCCCGAGATCGGCCGCGCGGTCGATGACCGCACGAGTGAGTTGGTCGTTTCCTGCGATCCGGCGCCGGCCTTGCTCCAGCAGTTCGAACACGTGCACCCCGTGTTCATCGCGGTGCACGATATCGGCACGACGTCGTCGCGCGGACTGATCGCCGCCGTGGCCGAGGCCCGGGGCCTCGAGATGAAGCGCCTGGTGATTCGTCGGCAGGGTTTCGGGACGACGCTGGCAGCGCTCGAGTTCATCGAGTTTCCCGGCCCGGGCGGCGCCCGGCTGAGGGTCTACTGCACGGCCGCCGAGGCGGACGCGTATTCCCGCGAAGACCTCGCCCGCGTGCTGCTCTCGTTCAGCCGCCTCGGCGTGCTGATGGTCGGCAATCTGACCGGCAAGGCGCTGACCGAAGCGCTGAGGCCGCTGCGCGACGACATCCTCGCCGGCCCGTGGCCCAACCGCGACCTGATGCTGGTACCGCTGGTAGCGTCTGCGGCACTGGCCACGCAGGGCAGCGTCCTCGGCCGCAGCACGGGACTGTCGGTGCGCACGACGCCGACGGTGGCACGCCCCATTGATGCCTGGCCGTTCATCAGCGGGACCTGGGATCTCCTGCGGACGCAGGTCGCCGGGGCCGACAAGGTCGCGACAGACCCGGCCGCTGCGCGTCCAGCGTCGCCGAGCCCGGCGAGCTCGGCAACTCCAGCGCCGGCCCCTGCAACGCCCGCAACCGGCGTACTTGCGGTAGCACCGCCGCTGATGACGCTGCAGTCGATGCCGCCCGAGCCCGCGCCGACGCGCGGACTGGCATTGCAGCCAGCACTCTTGGCATTGCTGACCGACTATGTCGAACAGGTCTGCACGTTGGGCGGCGTCATCGAATGCTGCGTGTTCGAGTCGGCCAGCGGGAAGCACATCGCCCAAGCGGGCAGCGAGCACGACGCCGAAAGCCTGGCTTCGGCAGGTGCGACCCTACTCGCCGCGTCGGCCCGCGCGGGCCGGCGCCTGCGCGTGTCCACCGACGCGATCGATGCGGCGATCACGCTCGACACGCGGCACGTCATCCTTCGCGCGCTACCCAGGCATCCGGAGATGATGCTGCTCGCGGTGCTCGACAAGGACAATACCAATCTGACCTTGGCCAGGCTGCAGATCCAGCGCCTGGACGATCTGTTCGACCGTCCCACGGTCTGACGCGCCACGCGGCTGCAGGGCGCGTCATCCGGCGCTGGAAGGCGGCCGGATCTCAGTGAACGACGCGGTCGAAGACGAACTCGCCATCCTTCACGCCGACCGGGATCACGTCCTTGGGCCCGAAGCGGCCTTCGAGGATCAGCTTGGCGACCGGGTTCTCGATCCGCTGCTGGATGGCCCGCTTGAGCGGCCGCGCACCGAACGCGGCGTCGAAGCCGACCTTCGCGAGTTCGGCCAGCGCCTGCGGCGCGACGTCGAGTTTCATGTCCATCTTCTCCAGCCGCGCTTCGAGCACCTGCATCTGGATCTTCGCGATCGCCTGGATGTGCTTGGTGTCCAGCGCATGGAAGACGACGACCTCGTCGATGCGGTTCAGGAACTCGGGGCGGAAGTGCTGCTTGACCTCGACCCACACCGCCTCGCGGATCAACTCGTTCGATTGCCCGGCCATCTGCATGATCTGGTGCGAACCGAGGTTGCTGGTCATCACGATCACGGTGTTCTTGAAGTCGACCGTGCGGCCCTGGCCGTCGGTCAGGCGCCCGTCGTCGAGCACCTGCAAGAGCACGTTGAAGACGTCCGGGTGCGCCTTCTCGACCTCGTCGAGCAACAGCACGCTATAAGGCTTGCGCCGCACGGCCTCGGTCAGATAGCCGCCTTCGTCGTAGCCGACGTAGCCCGGCGGCGCGCCGATCAGGCGGCTCACCGAATGCTTCTCCATGAACTCGCTCATATCGATGCGGATCATGTGATCTTCGCTGTCGAACAGGAAGCCGGCGAGCGCCTTGCACAGCTCGGTCTTGCCGACACCCGTCGGGCCGAGGAACAGGAACGAACCGGTCGGCCGGTTCGGGTCGGACAGGCCCGCGCGCGAGCGGCGAATGGCGTCGGCAACGGCGGTGATCGCTTCGTCCTGCCCGACCACGCGCTCGTGAAGCTTCTTCTCCATCTGCAGCAGCTTGTCGCGCTCGCCCTGCATCAACTTCGAGACCGGAATGCCCGTCGCGCGTGAGACGACTTCGGCGATCTCCTCCGCACCGACCATCGTGCGCAGCAGTTGCGGCTTGCCGCCGTCCTTGCTCGCCTTGGCCTTGCCGGTTTCCTTGGCCTGCGCGTCCTTCAGGCGCTTCTCTAGCTCGGGGAGCTTGCCGTACTGCAACTCCGCGACCCTGTTGAAGTCGCCCTTGCGCGTGAACTCCTCGATCTGCGTGCGCAGGCGTTCGATCTCTTCCTTGAGCTGTGCCGAGCCCTGTGCGCTCGCCTTCTCGGCCTTCCAGATTTCCTCGAGGTCGGCCGCTTCGCGTTCGAGCTTGACGATTTCTTCCTCGATCAGCGCGAAGCGCTTCTGCGAGCCTTCGTCCTTCTCCTTCTTCACCGCCTCGCGCTCGATCTTGAGCTGGATGAGACGGCGGTCGAGCTTGTCCATCACCTCGGGCTTGGAATCGATTTCGATCTTCACCTTGGCCGCGGCCTCGTCGATGAGGTCGATCGCCTTGTCGGGCAGGAAGCGATCGGTGATGTAGCGGTGGCTCAGCTCGGCCGCGGCGACGATCGCCGGGTCGGTGATCTCGACGTGGTGGTGAACCTCGTACTTCTCCTGCAGACCGCGCAGGATTGCGATCGTCGCTTCGACGCTCGGCTCGCCGACCAGGATCTTCTGGAAGCGCCGCTCAAGGGCCGCGTCCTTCTCGATGTACTTGCGGTATTCGTCGAGCGTCGTCGCACCGATGCAATGGAGCTCGCCGCGCGCCAGCGCCGGCTTGAGCATGTTGCCCGCATCGATTGCGCCTTCAGCCTTGCCGGCGCCGACCATGGTGTGCAGCTCGTCGATGAAGACGATGGTCTGGCCTTCGTCCTGCGCTACTTCCTTGAGCACGGACTTCAGCCGTTCTTCGAACTCGCCGCGGTACTTCGCGCCGGCGAGCAGCATCGCCATGTCGAGCACCAGCACGCGCTTGGACTTGAGCGACTCCGGCACTTCGCCAGCGACGATGCGCTGCGCCAAGCCCTCGACGATCGCCGTCTTGCCGACGCCCGGCTCGCCGATCAGCACCGGGTTGTTCTTGGTCCGCCGCGAGAGCACCTGGATCGCGCGCCGGATCTCGTCGTCCCGCCCGATCACCGGGTCGAGCTTGCCAAGGCGGGCGCGCTCGGTGAGATCGATGGTGTACCTCTTCAAGGCCTCGCGCTGGCCCTCGGCCTCGGCGCTGTCGACCTTCTGCCCGCCACGAACGGCGGTGATGGCCGCCTCTAAGCCCTTGCGCGTGAGGCCGTGACCGCGAACGATGCCGCCGAGATCGGTCTTCGCGTCGGCCAGCGCGAGCAGGAACATCTCGCTCGCGATGAACTGGTCGCCGCGCTGGCTGGCCTCCTTCTCTGCGCCCTGCAGCAACGCAACCAAGTCGCGCCCGGCCTGCACCGGCTGGCCACCGCCTTCCACCTGCGGCAGGCCGTTGATGGCGGTGTCGATCGCCGTCTGCAATGCCTGCATGCGAACGCCTGAGCGTTCGAGCAACGCGCGCGGCCCGTTTTCCTGCGCCAGCATGGCGGCAAGCACGTGCACCGGCTCGATATAGGGGTTGCCGCGCGTGACGGCCAGGCTCTGGCCTTCGGCAAGCGCTTCCTGGAAGCGCGTGGTCAGTTTGTCTTGTCGCATGGGAAGTCCTCCGATTCCCCTTCACGTTAGGCGCAAGCGCCGGTTTTCAAGTCGGCAAGCGTTGACGCCGGTCAGTCTGCGTACGAATTGCGGCGACATCAATCGGGCCGCGTTGCGGGCATCGAAATCGGACGCGGTGGTTGCGCGACGCACCTCAACGCAAGCGACTCAACGCGGCGACGCCGCTCGGCCCGCGTTGCCTTCGGCGTCGATGCCCCAGCGCTTCAAGGCCACGTCGTCGCTGACCCGCGCGTCGACCCAGCGCGCGCCGTCAGCCGAGTGCTCCTTCTTCCAGAACGGCGCCTGCGTCTTCAGGTAGTCCATCAGGAATTCGCAGGCCTGGAACGCCTGGCCGCGATGCGCCGAGCTCACGATGACGAGAACGATCTGCTCCAGCGGCATTAAGGGCCCGACACGGTGAATCACGCGCGCCGCCCGGGTGTCGAAACGCCGCTGGGCCTCGTCGATCATGGCCTCGATGGCGCGCTCTGTCATTCCGGGGTAGTGCTCGAGTTCCATCGCGCTGATCGATGCATCGCCGCTGCGTTCGCGCACGGTGCCAACGAAGCTGACCACGGCACCGACGCCGCCATCGTGAGATCGCAAAGCGGCAACCTCGGCCGAGAGGTCGAAGTCGGCCGTCTGGATGCTGACGCGGGGTTGGTTCATTTCAGGTTGCCCCCAGCCTGAGCCTCCGGACTGCTTGCGGCCCGTTGCGGTCGTTCGCGCGAGCCGGCTCTGCCGCACGCAAATGTCGGTGCGCGATCAGGACGACGGGGCGCTCTGCTGCGCTCGTGTCCCCCGGCCCGGGACCGGGCCTCCTCCTTTACCTCGCTGCGCAGAAC
>CAIKUF010000278.1 GCA_903830565.1 uncultured bacterium
ACCTCGCTGCGGCAGGCACCCATCGTCCACGGCCTAGCACCCGGGTGGCGTGCGCCCGCCAACAGCGAGCGCTGCATCGGATCGGGACGGCGGGGCGTTCTGCGCAGCGAGGTAAAGGAGGAGGCCCGGTCAGAGACCGGGCCGGGGGACACGAGCGCAGCAGAGCGCCCCGTCGTCCTGATCGCGCACCGACATTCGCGTGCGGCAGAGCCGGCGCGCGGGAACGACTGCAACGGGCCGCAAGCAGCCAAGCACGAAACGTCGAAAGCCAGCACCTGCATCCTAGGCACCGAACATCGCGAGCTTGACCACGAAGCCAATGAAGAACGCGAGCGCCACCGCGGCCAGGGTCAGCCCGAGCCGGAGGTTCTGCCGCTTCTGCTCTGGCGTCATTGCGTTCACGTTCAGCCGATCACCTTGGTCGCCGAAGCGTTGAGCTTGGGCGGGTGCTCGAAGGTGTGGAAGGGTGCCGGTGAAGGCACTTCCCATTCCAGGCCTTCGGCGCCGTCCCACGGCTGCTGCGCTGCCGGCGCGCCCTTGCCGCGCATGCAGGGCAGCACGACGAAGGCGAGGAAGTAGACCTGCATCAGCCCGAAGCCCAGCGCCCCGATCGAGGCCAGCATGTTGAAGTCCGCGAACTGCATCGGGTAGTCGGCATAGCGGCGCGGCATGCCGGCCAGGCCAAGGAAGTGCATCGGGAAAAACGTGATGTTGAAGAACACCAGCGAGCCCCAGAAATGGATCTTGCCGCGTGTCTCGTTGTACATCACGCCGGTCCACTTCGGCGACCAGTAGTAGAAGCCCGCAAACATCGCGAACAGCGAACCAGCGACGAGCACGTAGTGGAAGTGCGCCACCACGTAGTAGGTGTCCTGCAGTTGGATGTCGATCGGCGCCATCGCCAGGATCAGCCCGGTGAAGCCGCCCATCGTGAACACGAACAGGAAGCCGACCGAGAACAGCATCGGCGTCTCGAAGGTCATCGAGCCGCGCCACATCGTCGCCACCCAGTTGAAGATCTTCACGCCGGTGGGCACTGCGATCAGCATCGTCGCGTACATGAAGAAGAGCTGCCCGGTGACCGGCATGCCGGTCGTGAACATGTGGTGCGCCCAGACGATGAACGACAGGATCGCGATCGACGCAGTGGCGTAGACCATCGACGTGTAGCCGAACAGGCGCTTGCGCGCGAAGGCCGGGATGATCGCGCTGACGATGCCGAACGCCGGCAGGATCATGATGTAGACCTCGGGGTGGCCGAAGAACCAGAAGATGTGCTGGTACATCACCGGGTCGCCGCCGCCGCCGGGGTTGAAGAAGCTGGTGCCGAAGTGGCGGTCGGTCAGCGTCATCGTGATCGCGCCGGCGAGCACCGGCATCACCGCGATCAGCAGGTAGGCGGTGATGAGCCAGGTCCAGCAAAAGAGCGGCATCTTCATCAGCGTCATGCCGGGCGCGCGCATGTTGAGAATGGTGACGATGATGTTGATCGATCCCATGATCGAGCTCGCGCCCATGATGTGCATCGCGAAGATGCCGGCGTCCATCGACGGGCCCATCTGCAGCGTCAGCGGCGCATAGAGCGTCCACCCCGCGGCCGGTGCGCCGCCGGGCATGAAGAACGAGGACACCAGCATCAGCGCGGCCGGGATCAGGAGCCAGAACGAGAGGTTGTTCATGCGCGCGAAGGCCATGTCCGGCGCGCCGATCTGCAGCGGGATCATCCAGTTCGCAAAGCCGACGAAGGCCGGCATGATCGCGCCGAAGACCATGATCAGGCCGTGCATGGTCGTGAGCTGGTTGAACAGCTCGGGGTTGACGAACTGCAGGCCAGGCTGGAAGAGCTCGAGGCGAATCAGCAAGGCGAGCACGCCGCCGATCATCAGCATCGTCAGCGAGAACAGCAGGTACAGCGTTCCGATGTCCTTGTGATTCGTCGCGTACACCCAGCGCCGCCAGCCGTGCGGTGCGCCGTGCGCATGGTCGTGGAGGGGCTCGCCGGGGTGGGCTATGACTGCGCTCATGTCGTTTCCTGGAGTGGGTTCACTTGCGCGCGGCAAGCACGTCGGCCGGCTGCACGAGTTGCCCGGTCTTGTTCGACCAATGGTTCTTCGTGTACGAGATCACCGCCGCCAGGTCGGTGTCGCTGAGCGCCTTCCACGGCGGCATCACGGTGCCGCGACCACTGAGCACGACGGCGATCTGCGCGCGCGCGTCGGCGTCGAGCACGACCGCCGAGCCATCCAGTGGCTTGACCGGGCCCGCGCCCTTGCCGGTCGGCAGATGACAGACTGCGCAATTCGCGTTGTAGACCTTCTCACCCCGGGCCAGTATCTCGTCCATCGTCCACACCTTGGCCGGGTCGTCGGCGAGCGCGGCGATGCGCTGCTTCTCGGCGCTTACCCACGCGCTGTAGTCCTGCGCCGAGACGACCTTCACGTGCACCGGCATGTAGGCGTGCTCCTTGCCGCACAGCTCGGCGCACTGACCGTAGTAGTCGCCGACCTTCTCGGCGCGAAACCAGGTGTCGCGAACGAAGCCGGGAATGGCGTCCTGCTTGACGCCGAAGGCCGGCACCATCCACGAATGGATCACGTCGCTGGCGGTGGTGATGATGCGAACCTTCTTGTCCACCGGCACCACCAGCGGGTGGTCAACCTTGAACAGGTAATCGTCGCCGGACGGGTGGCCCGAGTTCGACATCTCGCGCTGCGCGGGGTCTAGCGTCGAGAAGAAGGAGATACCCTCGCCCTCGCCCTTGAGGTAGTCGTAGCCCCACTTCCACTGCACGCCGGTGACCTTGATGGTGAGGTCGGCGGCGCTGGTGTCCTTCATCGCGACGACGACCTTGGTCGCCGGCAGTGCCATCAGGATGACGATGATGAAGGGCACCACCGTCCAGACGATCTCGACCGTCGTGCTCTCGTGGAACTGCGCGGCCTGGTGGCCCTTGGACTTGCGGTGCTTGAAGATCGAATAGAACATCACCCCGAACACGCCGACGAAGATGACGACGCAAATGATGAGCAGGAAGTAGTGCAGCCAGATCTGATCGGCGGCGATGCGCGTCACCGGCGGGTGCAGGTTGAGCTGGTTGACCGCCGGCCCGCCGGGCAGGTCGTTGACGGCGATCGCGGCCGTTGCGGCCAGCCCCGCGCCGAGGACGGCACCAAGCTTCACGGCCCATTGCCAGACCCGGCGCAGACCGACCTGTTTCGTCTTCGTCATCGTCGTCACAGTTCTATGCGGCACATGCCGCGGCACCTCAAGGCGAGGACTCGCGATTCCACCGATGCAGGCCGACCCGGCCGGACCCCGTTTCCCACCAACACACTCGGAATCGGGGGCCGCGCATTTTAGGCCGCAACCCAAGTCTTCGCTGAAGTCCGCCGTCAAGGCCCTCTCGTGTGGCGGAGCATGGCCCGCATATCGGCCACCGAGATCGCGCTCTCACTGGCCAGGCGCACGCGCGGCGCGGCCTTGAATGCGTGGCCGTAGACGACCTCGAAGCCGAGTCGCAGCCGGCCGTCGGCGCCGGCGAGCGATTGCAGCGCATCGTGCAAACGCTCGCGCCAACGTGGCGTGCGCAGCCCGGCCGACCGCGTCGGCGAGGCGTTGCCGCCGATGCTGCGCAGTTCAGCCAACAGCGCCTGTGGGCTGTCCCAGGTCAGGGTCAGCGTTTCCTGATCCATCACCGGGTCGGCAAAGCCGGCCTCGACCAACATGTCACCGAGGTCGTGCATGTCGACGAACTCGGGCGTCGGCGGCGGCCAGCCGAGTGCGCGATACAGATCGCGCAACTCGCCCAGCGTGCCCGGGCCCAGGTACGAGAACATGACGAAGCCATCCACCGCGAGCAGGCGCTGCCAGCGCGCCAGCAGCGCAGGTGGGTCGGGCTCGGCGTGCAACATCATGTTCGCCCACAGCAACTGGGCGGAACCCGGAGCAGGGTCGTCCAGGCGCGCCTGCACCCGGCAGCTCCCCCATTGGCGCGCCGACCACCAAGGCTGCCGCGCATCGGCGCGGCTGCGCTGAAGAAGTGCTTCGCTCGGCTCGACGACGATGCGGTGCGCTTTCGGGTAGGCCTTGGCCAGCAGTTCGCCGCTGGCACCCGTGTGGCCCCACCACTCGATCACGGTCTCGGGTTCAAGCCTGATCCACTCCAGCCGGGCCGCCATGCGGCGCGCCACTTCGGCGTGCAGCCATGGCGGCCGCGGCTCGCGCGCCATCCGGCGCAGCACCGCATCGACGGCCACCGTGTCGAGCAAACGCGCCGCGCGCGGGGCGGCGTTCAATGAGTTCGTCGGGTCCGGCATCGCGGGCCAGTATATTGAGCCGATGCAACGGGCCCACTTGATCGCAGAACTGACCGCACCGCTGCGCCACCTGCCCAGCCAGTGCGCGGTCTGCCGAGGCTGGGCGCGGCAGCGCCTGTGCGAAGCCTGCATCCAGCGCTTTGCCGCGCCGCGCCCGCGCTGCCTGCGCTGCGCGATCGATGTGCCCACGGGCGTGACGGTCTGCGGCGCCTGCCTGACGCAGCCGCCGCCTTTCGATCGCGCCGTCGCCGCGGTCGACTACGATCACCCGTGGGACGAACTCGTGCGCCGCTTCAAATTCGATGGCGCGCTCGACTTGGCCGGTGTGCTCGCCGAGCGCGTGGCGGATGCCGTGCGAAGCAGCGACGCTCCGCGCCCCGACTGGCTGCTGCCGGTGCCGCTCGCGGCCAGGCGACTACGCGAGCGTGGCTACAACCAGGCCTGGGAACTCGCTCGCCGCGTTGCCCGCCGCCTGCCCTGCGCCTGCGACGCGAGGCTGCTGCTGCGCATGAAGGACACGCCGCACCAACTGGCCCTGCCGCCCGAACGCCGCGCCGCGAACGTGCGCGGCGCGTTCGCGATCGAGCCGCGGCGTCGCCACGAGATCGCGGGGCGCAGCGTCGCCGTACTCGACGACGTGATGACGACCGGCGCCACCGCGGGCGAGATCGCGGCCACGCTGTTGCAGGCCGGTGCACAGTCGGTGCAAGTCTGGGTGCTGGCGCGCACCCCGCTGCGGCACGACGCCTAACGGTCATGTTCAACATCGTCCTCGTGCAACCGGAGATCCCGCCCAACACCGGCAACGTGATCCGCCTCGCCGCGAACACGGGCTGCGCGCTGCACCTCATCGAGCCGCTCGGCTTCTCGATGGACGACCGCCTGCTGCGCCGCGCCGGCCTTGATTACCACGAGACGGCGCGCGTGAAGCGCCATGCCTCGTGGGGGGCCTACTTGCAAGCGGCGCAACCAGAAGCCGACCGCATGTTCGCCTTCACGACCCGCGGCGGCCGCCCACTCGCGCAGGCGGCATGGCGACGTGGCGACTGGCTGGTGTTCGGCAGCGAGACGGCCGGCCTGCAGGCGAGCGTGCTCGAGGCTTTCGCCGAGGCGCAGCGCGTGCGCCTGCCGATGCTTGCAGGACAACGCAGCCTGAACCTGAGCAACGCCGTCGCGGTGGCGGTCTTCGACGCCTGGCGGCAAAGCGGCTACGAAGGCGGCGCGTGAATTGACTCCACCAGCACGGGCAGGTCGCTAGGCGCTGCGCATCACGGCCCCACTTCGGCGCGCGCACTGCGCCCCATCAATTGCGCCAGTGCCTGCGCGGGTGTGGCCTGGCCCTGAAGCACCTGCACGACCGCCAGAGTGATCGGCATGTCCACGCCCAGCGCCTGCGCGCGGGCCAGCACGGCCTCGGCGCAGAGCACGCCTTCGGCGACGTGGCCGAGTTGCTGCAGGATCTGCGGCAGCGCCAACCCGCGTGCGAGCAGCAGGCCGACCTGGCGATTGCGCGAAAGGTCGCCCGTTGCGGTGAGCACGAGGTCACCGAGGCCCGACAAGCCCATGAAGGTCTCGGCACGCGCACCGAGCGCGACGCCCAGGCGCGTCATCTCGGCCAAGCCGCGCGTGATGAGCGCGGCGCGGGCGTTCAGGCCGAGACCGAGGCGGCCCGCCGCGCCGTCATCGAGACCGTCGCAAATGCCGATCGCGATCGCGAGCACGTTCTTCAGCGCACCGCCGACCTCAACGCCGATCACGTCGTCCGACGTGTAGATGCGCAAGGCATCGCCGTGCAGCGCCTGCACGGCGGCATCGCACACGGACGCATCCGCGCTGGCGACGACGAGCGCCGTCGGTTGGCCGCGCGCAACCTCGATCGCGAAGCTCGGACCCGAGAGCACGCCGACGCGCCGCGCCTCGGGCCACGCGGCCCGCGCCACCTCGTGGCCCAGCCTCCCGCTGTCGTGCTCGAAGCCCTTGCACATCCAGAGCACACCCGGCGCGTGGGCGTCGTTCGATTGCAGGCGGCGCAGCATCTCGCCGAGACCCGCCATCGGCGTCGCGATGATCGCGAGACCGCCGCGTGCATGCGCAAGTGCGGCGTCGAAATCCGCCCTGAGCACGAGTTCATCGGGCAGCGTGACGCCACCCAGATAACGTGCGTTCATGCGCCTCGCGCGCATCCGATCGCACTGGCTCTCGCTGCGCGCCCATAGCACGACGCTGTGCTGCGCGGCAGCGCTGACGGCGAGCGCGGTGCCCCAGGCGCCGGCGCCGAACAGCGTGAGGTTCATCGGCCGTGCCGCGTTGCCCGGTCGGCCCGGGGACGCCTCAGACCGAGGTGATGATGCGCGAGCCGTTGCCCGCGCCATTGCCGTTCGTGCCCGCGGCGGCCTGTTGCTGCTGGGCTTCGAACATGGCCTGGAAGTTGACTTCCGCGAGCAGCACCGGTGGGAAGCCGGCGCGCGTGCAGACGTCCGAGACGACCGCGCGCAGATAGGGATAGACGATCTGCGGGCAGGCGATGCCGATGATGGGCTGCAACTGCTCTTGCGGGACGTTGCGGATCTCGAAGATGCCGGCCTGCTTGGCCTCGATCAGGAACAGCGTCTTGTCGCCGACCTTGGTCGTCACGGTGCCAGTGACGCAGATTTCGTAGATGCCGTCGGAGATCGGCTCGGCGGCGAGGCCGAGGTTAATCTCGACCTGCGGCTGCGTCTGCTCGAGCAGGATCTGCGGCGAATTGGGCTGCTCCAGCGAGAGGTCCTTCAGGTAGATGCGTTGAATCTGGAACACGGGGTTTTGGTTGTCGTCGGCCATGAAGGTCTCGCTAAAGAAATGCCCGCGTCCGAAATGGCGCGGGCCGAATTTGGAATTATCACGCAGGCGCGGCGCCCGACAGCAGCGCGGCGAGTTCGCCGCGGCGATCGAGCATAACCAGGTCGTCGCAGCCGCCGACGTGGGTCGCGCCGATGAAGATCTGCGGCACCGTGCGCCGCCCGGTGATCTGCATCATCGCCATGCGCTCGGCGGGCTCGCGATCGACCCAGACTTCCTCGATCTCGGCGACGCCGCGCTGCTGCAGCAGACTCTTCGCGTGCCGGCAGTAGGGGCAGCTCTCGCTGGTGTACATCTTCACGGGTTGCATGGTGGTCCCGACATTCACGCCGACTTCTCGAGCGGCAGATTGGCTTCCCGCCACGCCGCCAAGCCGCCTGCCAGCGCACATGCATTGTCGAAGCCGAGCTTCTTGAGCGTCGCCACCGCACGCGTCGCGCGCGCGCCGGACGGGCAGACGACGACCAGCGGCAAGGCCTTGTTCTTGGGCAGATTGGCGGCGCTCTCGATGCCGCCCAGCGGCACGTTGCGCGAGCCGACGGCGTGCGACGCCGCGAACTCGGACGGCTCGCTGACATCGATCAGCATCGCCTTCTCGCGGTTGATCAGGCGCACCGCTTCGGTCGTGTTCACCTTGCCGCCCTGCGTGCCGCGGCTGACCAGCGGCCACAGCAGCAACCCTCCGGAGACAAGCGCAGCGAGCAGGAGGTACCAATGGCCGATCAAGTAGTTCAGGAGGTTCACGGGGGAGTCCGGTGGATGCACAAGGGCGTGCCCAACAGGTAATTATAAAATCTTGCGTTTCAACGCCTGTTCACACCGCCCGGCCCACCCCTCATGCATAAGCTTGTCCTGATCCGCCACGGTGAGTCGACGTGGAACCTCGAAAACCGCTTCACCGGCTGGACCGACGTCGCGCTGACGCCGACCGGTGTCGAACAGGCGATTCAGGCCGGGCGTCTGCTCAAAGCCGAGGGCTACGAGTTCGACGTCGCCTACACCTCGGTGCTCAAGCGCGCGATCTGGACGCTGTGGCATGCGCTCGACCAGATGGACCGCACCTGGCTGCCGGTCGTCAACGACTGGCGGCTCAACGAGCGCCACTACGGCGCGCTGCAGGGATTGAACAAGGCCGAGACCGCGCGCCAGTACGGCGGCGAGCAGGTGCTCGTCTGGCGGCGCAGCTACGACACGCCACCGCCTAGTCTGGACGCCGCCGACCCGCGCTGCGAACGCAGCGACCGCCGCTATGCCGGGCTCGCTGCCGGCGAGGTGCCGCTGACCGAGTGCCTGAAGGACACCGTTGCCCGCGTGCTGCCGTTCTGGAACGAGCGCCTCGCGCCGGCCATCCGCTCCGGGCAGCGCATCGTCGTCGCGGCGCATGGCAACAGCATGCGCGCCCTCGTCAAGTACCTCGACGGCATCTCCGACGCCGACATCGTCGGCCTGAATATTCCGAACGGCATCCCGCTCGTGTACGAACTCGACGACGCCCTGAAGCCCATCCGCAGCTACTACCTCGGCGACGCCGAGGCGGCGGCGAAGGCGGCAGCAGCCGTGGCGAACCAGGGCAAGGCCTGAAGCAGGCCTAGGGCAACGCTGAACAAGTCCCTCGCGGACGGCGCATCCTCGCTTTGGGCGGCCTGCGGCGTTGCAAATCCTCGCCATAGCTCGAGCTATGGCTGTGGTTTGCGCCTTGCAGCCCATCCCAAACCGAGGCGCGCCACCTCGCGGGGACTTATTCAGCGTTGCCTTAGGCCAGTTCGGCCTCGATCTGGCTGCGCAGCGTTTGCGCGAGCCGCCGGCGATCCGCGTGGGCGACGGACGACGCGGTCAGGAAGCACACGCGTACTGAAAGCCCTTGCGCGCAGGCCACCCGCCAGAGGCTCTGCGCCAGCGTCGTCTCGCCGATGAACTCCGCGGCCGGGCTGATCGCGCGTTCGGCGTCCGCAAAGCGCAGCGCGACCGCCTGCACCGGCGTGCCGGTCGCGACGGCGGCTTGCAACAGGTTGGCGTGAAAGGGCAGCAGCGCGTGACCGTCCGAGGTCGTGCCTTCGGGAAACACGGCCAGGGTGTCGCCCGCCTGCAGAGCAGCGGCCATCTGGTGCACGACGCGCAGCGCATCGCGCGGGCGCTCGCGCTCGATGTAGAGCGTTCCCGTGGCACCGGCGAGCCAGCCGAACAGCGGCCAGTGCCTGACCTCGGCCTTGGACACGAAGCGCGCGGGAGCAACCGCGTTGATCGCCGCGATGTCGAGCCAGGAAACGTGGTTGGCGACCAGCAACTTGGCGCCCGGGCGGGGCGTGCCTTGTGCGACCAGACCGATGCCCAGCAGACGCAGCATCTTGGCCGACCACCACTGCACACGGCGCGCACGTACCTCCGTGGGACGCTGCTTGAAACCGGCGACGACGATGAGCGCGGCGTGCAGCAAGTGCACGATGACGCGCGCCAGGCGCCATGCTCCGCGCACGCTTTGCGAAAGCGTCCGCGCCCCGGGCGCCGCCGACATCAGGCGGTCTCGGCGCTGTAGGCCAGATGCCCGGCGACCAGCGTATGGCGCACGCGGCCGGGCAACTCGATCGCCGAAGCCTCGAAGGCGAACGGCGTGTGCCGGCCCTGGCTCAGCAACTGCGAGGGCTGCACCGTCCAGCGCGCTGCCGGGTCGAAGACGCAGACGTCGGCCACGCCGCCCGCGACCAGACGGCCGGCGCTCGACGCCAGCGACCCGATCGCCTCACCGAGCACGCGCACGGGCTCGTTCGTGATCACCGCCAGCGCACGCAGCAGGCCGGCGCCGCTGTCGTCGCCCCACTTGAGCGCCAGGCTGAGCAGCAGCTCGAGCCCGGTCGCGCCGGGGACGGCTTCGGCAAACGGCAAGTTTTTTTCGTCGGCGCCGACCGGCGTGTGGTCGCTGACCAGCGCGTCGAGCGTGCCGTCCGCGAGCGCGGCGCGCAGTGCGTCGCGGTCACGCTGCTGGCGCAGCGGCGGCACGAGCCGCATCGCCGAGTCGTAGTAGCCGATATCGAGGTCGGTCAGGTGCAGCGAGTTGATGCTGACGTCGGCCGTGACGGGCAGCCCTTCGGCCTTTGCCGCGCGCAGCAATGCGACGCCGGCCGCGCTCGAAAGGCGACACAGGTGGACGCGGGCGCCGGTCTCGCGCACGAGTTCGAACGCCGTATGCAACGCGACCGTCTCCGCGCTCACTGGAACGCCGGCCAGGCCGAGCCGCGTCGCCAGTGCGCCCTTGGCGGCAACGCCCGTGCCCAGCCACGGGTCTTGCGGGCGCAGCCAGACTGCATAACCGAAGGTCGACGCGTACTGCAGCGCGCGTTGCAGCACCTGCGTATCGCGCACCGCGACGTCGGCCTGCGAGAAGCCGACGCAGCCGGCTTCGGTGAGTTCCACCATCTCGGTCAGCGTCTCGCCGGCGAGGGAGCGCGTCAACGCGCCGAGCGGGAACAGGCGACAGCGGCTGAGCTTGCGCGCGCGCAGCTTGAGCATCTCGACCAGGCCCGGCTCGTCGAGCACGGGGTCGGTGTCGGGCTGGCACACGAGGCTCGTGACGCCGCCCGCGGCAGCCGCGTTCAATTCGCTCTCGAGCATGCCCTCATGCTCGTGCCCCGGTTCGCGCAGCCGCGCGGCGAGGTCGACGAGGCCCGGCGCGACGACGCAGCCACCCGCGTCTATCGTGCGCTCCGGATGGAATTCCGCCGGCGCCGTGCCGACAGCGACGATGCGCCCGCCCGCGATCGCGAGTTCGCCGAGCCTGTCCAGCCCGCTGGCCGGATCGACGAGACGGCCGTTGCTGATCAGTATCTTCATCGTGTGTTGCCCGCGATGATGCTCAGGGCCGCCATGCGCACCGCAATGCCGAAGGTCACCTGCGGCAGGATCACGCTGTGCGAACCGTCGGCGACGGAGGAGTCGATCTCGACGCCGCGGTTGATCGGCCCTGGGTGCATGACGATCGCGTCGGGTTTGGCCAGGGCCAGCTTCTCGGGCGTGAGGCCGAAGCTCTTCGCGAACTCGCCCGCGCTCGGCAGCATGCCGCCGCTCATGCGTTCGTTCTGAAGGCGCAGCATGACGATCACGTCGGCGCCGCGTATGCCTTCGGCCATGTCGTGGCAGACGCGCACGCCCATCGCCTTCATGTCGCTCGGCACCAGCGTCTTCGGGCCGACGACGCGCACTTCGGGAACGCCCAGCGTCGTCAGCGCGTGGATGTCCGAGCGCGCGACGCGCGAATGCACGACATCGCCGACGATGGCCACCGTGAGGTTCGTGAAGTCCTTCTTGTAGTGGCGGATCGTGTACATGTCGAGCAGCCCCTGCGTCGGGTGCGCATGCCGCCCGTCGCCCGCGTTGACGACGTGCACGTGCGGCGCGCAGTGCTGCGCGATCAGGTAGGGCGCGCCGCTCTCGCTGTGGCGGACGACGAACATGTCGGCGTGCATCGCCGAGAGGTTGGCTACGGTGTCGAGCAGGGTCTCGCCCTTGGCCGTGCTCGAACGCGCGATGTCGAGGTTGATCACGTCGGCCGAGAGACGCTTGGCGGCGATCTCGAAGGTCGTCCGCGTGCGCGTGCTGTTCTCGAAGAAGAGGTTGAAGACGCTCTTGCCGCGCAGCAGCGGCACCTTCTTCACGTCGCGGTCGTTGACGCTGAGGAAGGTGCCCGCGGTGTCGAGGATGTGCAGGATCACCGCCTTGGGCAGGCCTTCGGTGGTCAGCAGATGGACCAGCTCGCCGTGGGCGTTGAGCTGCGGGTTGCTGCGGGCAAGCATCAGTGACCTTCGATGTTGAAGCTGAA
Source organism: uncultured bacterium (assembly GCA_903830565.1). Taxonomy (GTDB): domain Bacteria; phylum Pseudomonadota; class Gammaproteobacteria; order Burkholderiales; family Burkholderiaceae_C; genus CAIKUF01. The sequence continues at coordinate 11,965 of CAIKUF010000278.1, forward strand.
GGCGCCCGCCTCGCTGCGCGCAAGCGACAGCCGCTGCCCGCGTGGCAGCGTGATGCGCGCCGCCGAGTACGCGGGCTGGATGGGCAACTCGCGCCCGCCGCGGTCGACCAACACCGCGAGCGTGACGCTGGCCGGGCGGCCGAAGTC
>CAIKUF010000279.1 GCA_903830565.1 uncultured bacterium
AAGAGGTCTACCTGCACGCCTACGACTCGGTCGCCCAGGCCAAGACGGGAATCGCGCGCTACATCGACTTCTACAAAGAGGTGGCCTTGCGTCGTCGGGCGCAGGCGACCGAACACTAGAATCCCAGTTCCTATTCGATCCAAACGAAGCAACGCGCAGGAGTGCTCGCCATGAAAGTGCTGGTCCCGGTGAAGCGGGTGGTCGACTACAACGTCAAGGTGCGCGTCAAGAGCGACGGCAGCGGGGTCGACATTGCCAACGTCAAGATGAGCATGAACCCCTTCGACGAGATCGCCGTCGAAGAAGCGGTGAGGCTGAAGGAGAAGGGTGTCGCCACCGAGATCATCGCCGTCTCCTGCGGCGTGACGCAGTGCCAGGAGACGCTGCGCACCGCGATGGCCATCGGCGCCGACCGCGCGATCCTGGTCGAGACCGACGCCGAACTGCAGCCGCTGGCGGTCGCCAAGCTGCTCAAGGCCCTGGTCGACAAGGAGCAGCCCGGCCTCGTGATCCTCGGCAAGCAGGCCATCGACGACGACTGCAACCAGACCGGGCAGATGCTCGCCGCACTCGCGGGCCTGGCCCAAGGCACGTTTGCGAGCAAGGTCGAGATCGCCGATGGGCAAGCCCTCGTGACGCGCGAGGTCGACGGCGGCAGCGAGACCTTGAAGCTCAAGCTGCCGGCCGTGCTGACGACGGACTTGCGCCTGAACGAACCGCGCTACGTGACGCTGCCCAACATCATGAAGGCGAAGAAGAAGCCGCTCGAAATCTTCAAGCCGGCCGACCTCGGCGTGGATGTCGCGCCCCGCATCAAGACGCTCAAGGTCGGCGAGCCGCCCAAGCGCAGCGCAGGCATCAAGGTACCCGACGTCGCCACCCTGGTGGCCAAGCTCAAGAACGAAGCCAAGGTCGTCTAATGCACCTCCAAGCTCACATCCGTTCGCTGCCCCCCCAAGGGGGCGCAGGCCTCTTTCGGGGCGGCCCTTCAGGAGTCCTGACATGACTGCACTCGTCATCGCCGAACACGACAACAAGTCGATCAAGGGCGCAACCCTCAACACCATCAGCGCGGCCTTGGCCTGCGGCGGCGAGGTGCACGTCCTTGTCGCCGGGCATAACGCCCAGACTGCGGCGCAGGCGGCGGCGCAGATCGCCGGCGTCGCCAAGGTGCTGCATGCCGAGGCTCCGGCCTACGAGCACGGCTTGGCCGAGCCCGTCGCTGCGCAGGTCGTCGCGCTGGCTGGCGCCTACAGCCACCTCGTCTTCCCGGCCACTGCGTCGGGCAAGAACGTCGCGCCGCGCGTGGCCGCGCTGCTCGACGTCGGCCAGGTTTCGGACGTCACCAAGGTGCTCGCCGCCGACACCTTCGAGCGCCCGATCTACGCCGGCTCGGCGATCGCGACCGTGCAGAGCAGCGACGCGACCAAGGTGCTGACCGTGCGCACGACCGGGTTCGACCCGGCCGCCGCCAGTGGTGGCAGCGCCGCCGTCGAGAGCGTTGCTGCCGCCGCCGACCCCGGGCTCTCCAGCTTTGTCGGCAGCGAGATCGCTAAGAACGACCGGCCCGAACTCACCGCGGCCAAGATCATCGTTTCCGGCGGGAGGGCGATGGCGTCGAGCGAGAAGTTCACGAGCGTGCTCACGCCGCTGGCCGACAAGCTCGGCGCCGCGCTCGGCGCAAGCCGCGCCGCGGTCGACGCGGGCTACGCGCCCAACGACTGGCAGGTCGGGCAGACGGGCAAGATCGTTGCGCCGCAGCTCTACATCGCGGCGGGCATCAGCGGCGCGATCCAGCACCTGGCCGGGATGAAGGACTCGAAGGTGATCGTCGCCATCAACAAAGACCCCGAGGCGCCGATCTTCAGCGTCGCCGACTACGGGCTCGAGGCCGACCTCTTCGTTGCCATTCCCGAACTCGTGCAGGCGCTCGGCTGACAACCAAGCCCGGCACGTCAGGCTGACCCAACAAGGGCGCGCAACGCGAGTTGACGCGCCCTCTTTCATCCGGAGACGAGATCATGAGCTATCGCGCACCCGTCAAAGACATGCTCTTTTGCATGACCGAACTGGCCCGCCTCGACGAGGTGACGAAGATTCCGGGCTTCGAAGACTTCGGCGCCGAGACGGCGCAGGCCATTCTGGAGGAATGCGCGAAGTTCAATGAAGGTGTGCTGGCGCCGCTGAACTTCGAAGGCGACAAGTCGCCGTCGACGTGGAAGGACGGCGAGGTCACGACCTCGCCCGGCTTCAAGGAGGCGTTTCGCCAGTACTGCGAAGGCGG
>CAIKUF010000280.1 GCA_903830565.1 uncultured bacterium
AGCGTGGCGCCGCCGCGGCGCGCTCTTGTTTTGCATGGTGTCCACCTCAGACATAGGTGGACACCATGCTGGCCGCTATCCATCGGCCGTTCAAGGTGGGATGGCTAGCCGCTTACTGAAGACGGGCCTGGGCGGCTGGAGCATCGACGAGCTGGTGGCGTATCTCAAGACCGGCGCCGCGAAAGGCAAGTCGACGACGCTCGGCGACATGGCCGAGGTCGTGCACAACAGCCTGTCGTTCATGACCGACGCCGACCTGCGCGCGATGGCGACCTACCTGAAGTCGATTCCGGCCGACAGCTCGCTCGCCGGCCGTGGCGCCGTGCAAAAGGTGCCGACGCAGGCGGCAACGCTCTACGTCGACCACTGCGCGGGCTGCCACCAGGCCAAGGGGCGCGGCCTGCCGGGTGTGTTCCCGCCGCTGGCCGGCAACGGTGTTGTCGTTGCGCCCGACGCCGCGAACATCATCAAGGTCGTCCTCGGCGGCGTGCCGGCGAAGGGGGGCTACATCCCGATGCCCAGCCTCGCCAGTCAACTGAGTGACGCGCAGATCGCCGAGATCTCGAACTACGTGCGCACGAACTGGGGCAACGCCGCGCCGGCCAACGTCACGCCGCAGGCGGTGGCGGAATTGCGGCGCACGACGCCCGCGAATTGAAGAGGCCCCCAATCCACGCAGGAGTTGAGATGGCAACGCAACCCCGCCTGACCGAAGAAGACAAGCGCCTTGCCGAGGCACGCGACAAGGGCGTGCCGTGGCGCCGCTGGGGGCCTTACGTGAGCGAGCGCCAGTGGGGCACGGTGCGCGAGGATTACAGCGAGGGTGGCACTGCATGGGAGTTCGTCAGCCACGACCAAGCGCGCTCGCGCGCCTATCGCTGGGGCGAGGACGGCATCGCAGGCGTCTCCGACGACAAGCAGCAACTCTGCTTCGCGCTCGCGCTGTGGAACGGCGCCGACGCCATCCTCAAGGAGCGCATGTTCGGCCTGACCGGCAACGAGGGCAACCACGGCGAGGACGTGAAGGAGTACTACTTCTACCTCGACAACGTGCCCAGCCACGCGTACATGAAGACCTTGTACAAGTACCCGCAGCAGGCCTTCCCGTATGCGCAACTGGTGGACGAGAACCGTCGCCGCGGGCGCGGCGAGCCCGAGTACGAACTGCTCGACACCGGCATCTTCGACGACGACCGCTACTTCGATGTCTTCGTCGAGTACGCGAAGGCCACCGCCGACGACCTGCTCATCCGCATCAGCGCGGTCAACCGCGGACCCGAGGCCGCGCCGCTGCACCTGCTGCCGACGCTGTGGTTCAGGAACGACTGGTCGTGGTTCGAGGGCGTCGCCAAGCCGCGCATCGCGCTGGGCGACGATCGCGCGAATGTGCTCAAGGCTGCGCATCGCAGCATGGAGCCCTTCTGGCTCTACTTCGAGCCGGCGGGCGACGTGCTCTTCACCGACAACGAAACGAACGGCGCGCGGCTATGGGGCCTGCCCGCAGGCGGCTTCGCGAAGGACGGCTTCAACGAGTTCATCGTCCACGGAAGCGTCGACGCGGTGAACCGCTCGCAGATCGGCACCAAGGCCGCGCCGCATTTCCAGCGCGTCGTCGCTGCCGGCGAGACCTGGACCCTCAAGCTGCGCCTCGCGAACACGGGCGAGCTCAAGGGCGCGCTCGGGCGCTCGTTCGACGCCACCTTCGCGCGCCGCCTGCGCGAGGCCGATGCGTTCTACCGGCGCGTCACGCCGTTCGAGATGCCGCAGGACTTGCGCGACGTGCAGCGCCAGGCCTTCGCCGGCATGCTCTGGAGCAAGCAGTACTACCGCTTCTTCGTCGACCGGTGGCTCAAAGGCGACTTCGTCGGCCCGCCTCCGCCCGAGGCGCGCAAGCACGGGCGCAATCACGAATGGGGGCACCTCGCCGCGGCCGACGTGCTTTCGATGCCGGACAAATGGGAGTACCCGTGGTTCGCGGCCTGGGACATGGCGTTCCACTGTGTCGCCTTCGCGCTGATCGACCCCGAGTTCGCGAAGCAGCAGCTCATCCTGCTGACGCGCGAGTGGTACATGCACCCGAACGGCCAGATCCCGGCCTACGAGTGGGCCTTCGGCGATGTCAACCCGCCGGTGCACGCGTGGGCGGCGATTCGCATCTGCCAGATCGAGGCCAAGGCCACAGGGCGCATGGACCACCTGTTCCTCGAGCGCATCTTCCAGAAGCTTCTCATCAACTTCACGTGGTGGGTTAACCGCAAGGACGAAGAGGGCGACAACCTGTTCGAGGGCGGGTTCCTGGGCCTGGACAACATCAGCGCCTTCGACCGCACCGCGGGTCTGCCCTCGGGCAGCCGCCTGGAACAGGCCGACGGAACGAGCTGGATGGCAATGTACTGCCTGAACCTGCTCGCCATCGCGCTCGAACTGGCGCGGGAGGATGCGGCCTACGAAGACGTGGCGACCAAGTTCTTCCAGCACTTCGTCTACATCGGCGAGGCGGTGAACCGCAGCAGCGACGGCGCCGACGGGTTGTGGAACGAAGATCTCGGCTTTTACTTCGACGTCCTCAAACTCCCCGACGGCCAGCGCCGCACGATGGAGGCGTACTCGATCGCGGGCCTCATTCCGCTGTTCGCGATCGCGGTCTGCGACCAGGACGTCCTTCGCAGCTTCAAGGAGTTCAATTCGCGCTACGACTGGTTTGTGCGTCACCGTCCCGACTTGCTCGGCAATCTCGCGGACATTACGCACATCGGCGTGCACGACCGCATGCGTCTGGCACTCGCCGATTCGCACAAGCTCTCGCGTCTGCTCGAACACGTGCTCGACGAGAAGCAGATGCTCAGCCCCTTCGGCGTGCGTTCGGTGTCCAAGCGGCATGGCGAGCAGCCCTTCGTGCTCGATCTCGAAGGCCGTCAATTTGCGCTCGACTACGAGCCGGCCGAATCGACGAGCGGCATGTTCGGCGGCAATTCCAACTGGCGCGGCCCGGTCTGGTTTCCGCTCAACTTCCTGCTCATCGAGGCGCTGCAAAAGCACCACTACTTCCTCGGCGACGGCTTCAAGGTGCACGACCCGGCGGGCGGGGGCCCCGAGTCCACGCTGTGGGACGTGACGAGCGACCTCTCGCAGCGACTGATTTCGCTTTTCGTTCGCGATGCATCGGGGCGCAGGCCGGTGCACGGCCGCTACGAGAAGTTCCAGACCGACCCGCACTGGCGCGACCTCATCCTCTTCTACGAGTACTTCCACGGCGACACGGGCGCCGGCCTCGGTGCGAGCCACCAGACCGGCTGGACGGGGCTCGTTGCCAAGCTCATCCACCAGCACGCCGAGTACACGCTGCAAGGCAAGCCGCACACGATGCCGGGCGAGTTCGGGCTCAAGCCGAAGAAGGCCGGGCAGTGAGCGCCTTGCAGGGCCTCGCCGCCGAATGGCTGGAGAGCGACGGCCAGGGCGGCTTCGCGTCGGGCACCGTGGGTGGCGCTCGAACCCGGCGCTATCACGCACTGCTGCTCACGCCGCAGCGACCGCCGGCCGATCGGGTCGTGCTCGTGAGCGGCGTCGAGGCCTGGGTCGAGACCGCGGCCGGATCGTTCCCGATCTCGACCCAGCATTACGCGCCGGACGTGACTTACCCGCGCGGTGTCGATCGGCTCGTTGCCTTCACGCCCGATCCGTGGCCGCGCTGGACCTTTCGCTCACCCGGCGGCGAGACCGTCGTTCACGAGTGCGTGGTCGACCCGGTCGACGGCAGCGTGGTGCTGGTGTGGCGTCTCCAAGGCCGGGCGAGGGGTGCGCGCCTGACCGTTCGGCCGCTGCTCGCGGGGCGCGATTACCACGCGTTGATGCGCGAGAACAAGGGCTTCGATTTCAATGCGTGCAGCGTCGCCGGCAACGCGACCTGGCGGCCCTATGCCGGCCTGCCGGCAGTTGCTGCGCTCAGCAACGGTCGCTATGAGCACGCGCCCGACTGGTTCCGCAACTTCCTGTACCTCGAGGAGGCCGCACGCGGCCTCGATGCCGTTGAAGACCTGGCTTCGCCAGGCTGCTTTCACTTCGATCTCAGCGCCGGCGAAGCCGTGCTGGTGCTGCGCGCTGGCGACGGCATCGCGGTCGATGCGGTGGCGCTCGCCAGGCGCGTGCGCGAGATCGAAGCCGCGCGCCGTGCACCGCTCACGTCGCTAGCCCGCGCGGCCGATGCCTTCATCGTTCGGCGTGGAGCCGAGCGCACGATCATTGCCGGCTACCCGTGGTTCACCGACTGGGGGCGCGACACCTTCATCGCGATGCGCGGCCTCGTCATCGCTCGCGGTCGGCTGGACGTTGCCGAGTCCATCCTCGCTGCGTGGGCCGAGACGGTCTCGCAGGGCATGCTGCCGAACCGCTTTCCCGATCACGGCGAGACGCCCGAATTCAACGCCGTCGATGCGTCGCTGTGGTTCGTGATTGCGGTGTACGAATTCCTCGCCGCCGCGCCGAAGAGCGCGCGGCGCCGGCAGTTGCTGGCGGCCGTCGGTGCGATCGTCGACGGCTACCGGGCCGGCACGCGCTACGGCATTCGCATGGACGGTGACGGCCTGCTCGCCTGCGGCGTGCCGGGCGTTCAGTTGACGTGGATGGACGCCAAGACCGTCAACCGTGTGGTGACGCCGCGCATCGGCAAGCCGGTCGAAGTGCAGGCGCTGTGGATCAACGCGCTGCGCTGCGCCGGTGGCCGCCACACGGCAATCGCCGAGCGCGCGCAGCGATCGTTCGTGGAGCGATTCTGGAATGCCGATGCGCAGTGCCTCTACGACGTTGTCGATGCCGGCCACGAGCCGGGCCGCGTCGACGCAAGCGTGCGCCCGAACCAGATCTTCGCCATTGGCGGGCTGCCATTCGCGGTGCTCGAAGGCGAGCGCGCGGCGGCGGTCGTTGCCACCGTTGATGCCGAACTGCTGACACCGATGGGGCTGCGCACGCTGGCTCGCAGCGACCCGGCCTACCGCGGGCGCTATGAAGGCGGCACTAGCGAGCGCGACGGCGCCTACCACCAGGGAACGGCCTGGCCTTGGCTGATCGGCGCGTTCGTCGAGGCCTGGCTGCGCGTGAATGGCGATGGCGCAGCTCAGCGCAAGGCGATCCGCGAGCGTTGCCTTGCGCCGTTGCTCAAGCAGCGCGAAGCGGCGGGCCTCGGGCACGTGAGCGAGATCGCGGACGGCGACGCGCCGCACACCCCGCGCGGCTGCCCGTTCCAGGCCTGGTCGCTGGGCGAATTGATGCGCGCACTCGCGCGCACCGAGCCGCCGTTGACGCAGCGACACGGCGTGCGGACCAGCGCTGTTTCATAATGCCTGTGGCGCCGCGCGCACTCGGGCTTGCGGCGACTCGCTTCATCGACAAGAGGAGAAACCCATGCTGAACCGTGTCCACTCGCGTGCCATCGCCGCAACGCTTGCCCTGGTGCTCGTTGCCTGCGCAACGCCGCAACCGGCACCAGTCGAAATCCGCCGCGGAACGATCGAGCAGATCACCGAGACGCAGATCACCAACAATCAGCAGCCCGGCGTCGGCGCGGTGCTCGGCGGCCTGGCGGGCGTCGGCATCGGCAGCCTGATCGGCGGCGGCACCGGGCGCGACGTGGCGATGGTCGCGGGCGCCGTCGGTGGCGCGCTGGCAGGCAACGAAATTCAAAAGCGCAACGAGCAGCCGATAGCGGCGCAGCAGATCATCGTCCGCACGAACACGGGTGTGCTCGTCGCGGTGACGCAGCCGCTCGGCCCGAACCTGTGGGTCGGTCAGAAGGTCTTCATCCAGGGCTACGGCGAGACCGCTCGCGTCACGCCCGAATAGCGGATCGTCGACGCGGCTCAGGCCACGTCAGCCACCGGGCCTGCACGCAGCGAATGCGCGCGCGCTTCGGTGATCGTCGCGTCGACCAGTTGGCCGACAAGATTCGCAGGCGCCTCGAAGTTGACGGTGCGGTTGCATTCCGTGCGGCCCATGAGTTCGGCCGCGTCCTTGCGCGAGGGGCCCTCGACGAGGAGGCGCTGCGTCGTGCCGACGAGCGATGCACTGATGCGCGCCGCGTTGCCGTCGATGACCGCCTGCAACTGCTGCAGGCGCGCGAGCTTGACCGCCTGCGGCGTGTCGTCGGCGAGCGCCGCGGCGGGTGTTCCGGGGCGCGGGCTGAAGACGAAGCTGTAGCTGGCATCGAAGCCGATCTCGTCGATCAACTGCATCGTTCTCGCGAAGTCGTCGTCCGTCTCGCCCGGGAAGCCGACGATGAAATCGGTGCCGATGCGGATCTCGGGCCGCACCGCGCGCAGGCGGCGCACCAGGCTCTTGTATTCGAGCACCGTGTAGCCGCGCTTCATGGCCGAGAGGATGCGGTCGCTGCCGTGCTGCACCGGCAGGTGCACGTGGCCCGCGAGTTGCGGCACGCGCGCGTAAGCGTCGATCAGCCGCTGCGTGAACTCGTTGGGGTGGCTGGTCGTGTAGCGGATGCGCGCGATGCCGGGAACCGCGGCGACGAGTTCGACCAGCAGCGCGAAGTCGGCGCTCTCGCCGACGGCATCGCCCATGCGGCCGCGGTAGGCGTTGACGTTCTGGCCGAGCAAGGTCACTTCGCGCACGCCCTGCGCGGCCAGGCCCGCGACCTCGGCGAGGACGTCGCCGAGCGGGCGCGAGACTTCCTCGCCGCGCGTGTAGGGAACGACGCAGTAGCTGCAGTACTTCGAGCAGCCCTCCATGATCGAGACGAAGGCGGTCGGGCCGTCGACGCGTGCCGGCGGCAAATGGTCGAATTTCTCGATCTCGGGAAAGCGGATGTCGACCTGCGGCTTGCGCTGGCGCGCGCGTTGCGCGAGCAGCTCGGGCAGCCGATGCAAGGTCTGCGGGCCGAAGACGACATCGACGTAGGGCGCGCGCTCGATGATGGCCGCACCTTCCTGGCTGGCCACGCAGCCGCCGACGGCGATCAGCACGCCCTTGGCCTTGAGGTGCTTGACGCGGCCGAGGTCGCTGAACACCTTTTCCTGTGCCTTCTCGCGCACCGAGCAGGTGTTGAAGAGGATCAGGTCGGCCTGCTCCGCGTCGTCGGTCGTCACATAGCCCTGCGCGGCGTGGAGCACATCTGCCATCTTCGCCGAGTCGTACTCGTTCATCTGGCAGCCGAAGGTCTTGATGAAGACCTTCTTGGCCGCGACCGAGCTCTCGCTCACTTGCGCGTCCAGGTCTGCGCGGAAGCGTCGAACTCCCAGCTCGCCGCTTCCTTGGGCGTCGTCGGCCAGGGCCGCTTGGCGGCTTCGTCGGGCGTGAGGATCCACACGTCCTTGACGAGACCCTGGGTGTCGAGCGTGTAGTGCACGAGCAGCCTCTGCCCGACGACCGAACCGGACAGCACGAACAGATTGTTCGGCCCGCGGATGCGCGCCCCCGGCGCCAGTCTTGCCGGCGCGCCGTTGAGCGTGGCTTGCGGCGGGTTCGTGACGGCAAGGGCGCCGCGAAGCGCATCGGCCGGGAACTTGCGCGCGATCTGCGCCGACGCCGACGGCGCGACGAGCAATGATCCGACGAGCAGGGCGAAGGCCCAGCCAAGCAGCGCGCCTGTTCCAGGGCTGAGGTGAGTCTTCATCATTTGGCCGGATGCCCGAACACCTGCCGCAGGTAGGACAGGAAGGTCTCGTCGTCGCACAGCGTCTTGCCCGGGCTGTCCGAGAGCTTGGCCACCGGCTGGCCGTTGCAGGTGACGAGCTTCATCACGATGCCCAAGGGCTCGAGGCCCATGTCGTTGGTCAGGTTGGTGCCGATGCCGAAGCCCGTCTGCACGCGGTCGGCGAAGTGCTTGTAGATCGCAAGCGACGTCGGGACCGTGAGCCCGTCCGAGAAGACAAGCCGCTTGGTGTGCGCGTCGATGCGCAGCCCGGCGTAGTGCGCGAGCGCCTTTTCGCCCCACTCGATCGGGTCTCCCGAGTCGTGGCGAAGACCATCGAATAGCTTGGCGAAATAGAGGTCGAAGTCGGCCAGGAACGCGTCCATGCCGACCGTGTCGGTGACGGCGATCCCGAGGTCGCCGCGGTATTCCTGCGTCCACGTCTCGAGCCCGGCCTTCTGGAAGCGCCGCAACTGGACGCCCAGGGCCTGGAAGGTCTGCAGCCACTCGTGCGCCATGGTGCCGATGGGCACCAGCGTGTGCTTCTTGGCCAGGTAGATGTTGGACGTGCCCTTGAATTGCGGCACGTCGCGCTTGAGCGTGGCCACGACTTCATCCTGCCACGCGCCGCAGAAGCGACGGCGCACGCCGAAGTCGAAGAACTCGAACGGATGCGTATAGGGCCGGGCCGACGACTCGGCGCCGAACTCGCGCACGAGGGCGACCTTCTCCGCCAGGCGCCGGCGGCCCTCGGCCAGCGCGGCGGCGCGATCGAAGCGGCGGAAGTACAGCTCGTTGACGATCGCGAGCACGAAGATCTCGAGGCCCATCACGTGGACCTGCGGTCCTTTGGCGACGATCTTGAGTTCGTCGCCCACGGCGGTCGCGGTGATGAAGGGGCGGTGGAACGAGAAGATGCGCAGGAAGTCGATGAAGTCCGACTTCAGATAGCGCAGGCCGCCGAGATAGGCCAGGTCCTCGTCGGTGAAGCGCAGCGTGCAGAGGTGATCGAGCTCGGTGTTGACCTCGTCCAGCAGGTCGGCCAGAGGGTAGGCCGGCGTGTTGCGGCAGACGAAGTGGTATTCGGCCTGCGTGGCCGGGTGTGCGTGCAGCATGGCTTGCCACATCGTGATCTTGTACAGATCGGTCTGCAGCAGGCTGGTGATGATGGGGTCGTTCACGGATGCATTCCAAGCCGCTGCGTGGCTCGCGTCACGGCACAAGGGCCTCGATGTCGAATGGACGCCGGCACGTGGCGCCCCGCAAAGGCAAACCGGCTCCGCGTCGAGCGACACGGAGCCGGCGGGACTTCTTGGTGGCGCTTCAGGGACTCGAACCCCGGACCTGCGGATTATGATTCCGTCGCTCTAACCAACTGAGCTAAAGCGCCCCGAGCCGAAAATTATAGCGGCTGGGTCCGGCCCGCCGCGGGCCGTGGCGCGATCCACCGAAAGTACCATGTTCAGCTTTTTTAAGAAGAAGCCTGCTCCAGCCGAGCCCGCCATCGACGCGCCGGCTTCGCCTGTCGGCGAGCCGACGCGCGCCGAAGCGGAAGTGGACGAAGCGCCGCGCAAGACATGGCTCGCCAAGCTGCGCAGCGGCCTCAGCAAGAGCAGCGCCGGAATCGCGCAGGTCTTCACCGGCGCCCGCATCGACGACGCGCTCTATGAAGAGCTCGAAACCGCGCTGCTGATGGCCGATGCCGGTGTGAAGGCAACCGAGTTCCTGCTCACCGACCTCAAGCGGCGCGTGAAGGAAGCGCGTGCGACCGAGCCGATGGCCGTGAAGGCGCTGCTGATCGACGCCGTCGCCGAACTGCTCGCGCCGCTGGAGAGCGCGCTGGCACTCGGCCGCGAAGCGCCGACGGTGATCATGGTCGTCGGCGTCAACGGCGCCGGCAAGACGACGAGCATCGGCAAGCTGACGCGACACCTGGCCGAAGCCAACCAGAAGGTGTTGCTCGCCGCGGCGGACACCTTTCGCGCTGCGGCGCGCGAGCAACTCGCGGTTTGGGCCGGGCGCAACAACGTCGAGATCATCAGCCAGCAGGGCGGCGACCCGGCGTCGGTGAGCTTCGACGCGGTGACCGCCGGCAAGGCGCGCGGCTGCGACGTCGTGATCGCCGACACGGCCGGGCGCCTGACGACGCAGGCGCACCTGATGGAAGAGCTGAAGAAGGTGCGCCGCACGATCGCCAAGGCGCAGCCGTCGGCGCCGCACGAGGTGCTGCTGGTCATCGACGGCAACACGGGCCAGAACGCGCTGGCTCAGGTGCAGGCCTTCGACGAGGCGCTCGGGCTCACCGGGCTCATCGTGACCAAGCTCGACGGCACGGCCAAGGGCGGCATGCTGGCCGCGATCGCGCTGTGGTCGCGCGAGAGGCCGCGACCGGTGCCGGTCTACTTCATCGGCGTCGGCGAAAAGCTCGAAGACCTGCAGACCTTCAGCGCACGCGAATTCGCGCTCGCCCTGCTTGCCTGAGCGCTCGGCTCAGGGTCCCGGTCGGGGGGGGGGCTGCTTCTGGGCGCTTCCTGCATCGAAATCGTCGAACCAAGTCGAAGGAGGCGGTTCCCGGGAAACGAAGACCTGGCCGACGGATTCCTCGCGTGCGCCAACAGCATCGAGCGCACCGGTGCGCTTGGACGCAGGCACCGGCGGCGCGGCGGGCTGTCGTTTCAGCGCGTCCGCCGTCGCTTCGTCCACCTGCGGCAGAAGAAGCCGGCGCGCTAACTCCGCCGTCGGCAGCGCAGTGCTCGTCCAGAGATGCAGCGGAATCTCGGCCGCCCTGAGCACGCGCGACATGCGCCGGTGCCGATTGCGCGCTCGCTCGCTCGTCTCGGCCGGCGGGGGTTGCACGGCGATGACGGCAAGCACCGCCGACGCACTGTCGCAGACGATCAGGTCAGCGCACTGGTGGCCCATGCGCCGCAACCATTCGGTGTACGAGTGCCGGCTCTGTACCTTGATGAAGCGCGCCAGCGGCACCTGGGCCAGGACGACGTACCCGGGCAGCGCGCGCACCAGTGTCTCGTAGGCCATGCGCTCGGGCGTCGTCATGATGCGTGTGGCCGTGGGAGGCCAGTCGTTCACCGTGTCGAGCCAGTGCTCTCCTTGAGCATCCGCGGTTTCGCGCGCACGAGCACGAACCCGCTGAAGAAGCAGGGTCAGCGCCAAGAGCAGCGCGATCAACACGAGTTGTTGTGTGTCCATCGGACCGTTCCTCCCCGCGTCATGAAGCTCACTGCGGTGCCCTGCGGATCGGTCGACTCACGGTCCGTGAGCATGCGCCGCCACAGTCGAGATCGTTCAGCGCATCGGCGGCATGCCCTTCATGCCACCCATGCGCTTCATCATCTTCATCATTCCGCCGCCCTTCATCTTCTTCATCATGTCGCGCATCTGCTCGTACTGCTTGAGCAGGCGATTGACTTCCTGCACCTGAACCCCGGCACCGGCGGCGACGCGGCGTTTGCGCGTGGCCTTGAGCAGGTCGGGCTTGCGCCGCTCCAGCGGCGTCATCGAGAGAATGATGCCCTCCATGCGCTTCACATCGCGCTCGGCGCGGTCCATGTCGGCCTGGCCCGCCTTGGCGGCCATCTGCGCCGGAAGCTTGTCGATCAGGCCGGAGAGCCCGCCCATCTTCTTCATCTGCGAGATCTGCATCAGGAAGTCGTTGAGGTCGAAGGTGTCGCCCGAGCGGACCTTGTCGGCGAGCTTCTGCGCCGCCGCGACGTCGACACCCTTTTGCACCTCTTCGACGAGCGCAAGGATGTCGCCCATGCCGAGCACGCGGCCGGCGTGGCGCTCGGCGTCGAACACTTCCAGCCCGTCGATCTTCTCGCTCGTGCCGGCGAACTTGATTGGCGCGCCGGTTATCTGGCGCACCGAGAGCGCCGCACCGCCGCGCGAGTCGCCGTCGGTCTTGGTGAGCACGATGCCGGTCAGCGGCAATGCGTCCTTGAACGCGCGCGCGGTGTTGATCGCGTCCTGGCCCTGCATCGCGTCGACGACGAACAGCGTCTCGACCGGCCTCAAGGCCGCGTGCAATTCGGCGATCTCGCGCATCAGCGCCTCGTCGATCGCCAGGCGCCCCGCGGTGTCGACGAGCAGCACGTCGAAGTAATGCTTGCGCGCATAGTCGAGCGCGGCCAGCGCGATGGCCAGCGGCTTCTCACCTGCGCTGGACGCGAACCACTCGGCGCCGGCCTGCTGCGTGACGACCCTGAGCTGCTCGATGGCCGCCGGCCGGTATACGTCGGCCGAGACGGTGAGCACCTTCTTCTTGCGCTTGTCGATCAGGTGCTTGGCGAGCTTGGCGGTGGTCGTCGTCTTGCCCGCGCCCTGCAGGCCGGCCATCAGGATTACCGCCGGCGGCTGCACCGCGAGGTTGAGGTCGGCCGGAGCCTTCAAGGCTCCTGCCGCGTCCACTTCGCCCATCGTCGCCGCGAGTTCGCGGTTGACGACGCCCACCAGCGCCTGTCCCGGCGAGAGCGAGCCCACCACCTCGGCACCGAGCGCCTTGTCCTTCACGCGCGCGATGAAGTCGCGCACCACCGGCAGTGCGACGTCGGCCTCGAGCAGCGCCATGCGCACCTCGCGCAACATGTCCTGCACGTTGCTCTCGGTGATGCGGGCCTGGCCGCGCATCGTCTTGACGAGTCGACTCAGGCGGTCGGTGAGGGTGGAGGCCATGGGAGGGGGCGTTGCGGGCGATCGCCGGCACGCGTCGGTACACTGTGCGGATGATTCTATCGTTCGGATCCCTTTCGCCCGTGCTGGCCGTTCCGAGTGCGGTGGCGCTGGCGGCCTACCTGGCGGCGGCAACGCTGAGCGAACGCGCCGGCGTCTGGGTGCGAGTCGCGTTCATCATCGGCTGGGTCGCGCACGCGACGGCGATTGTGGTCGACACGGCTGGCATCGGCAGTGAAGTGCCGGGCGCGCGCTTCGGCTTCGCGCCGGCGCTCTCGGCCACGCTGTGGCTGGTGCTCGCCGTGCATGCCGTCGAGAGCCGCTTCGTTCCCCTGCCGGGGGTGCGGCGCACGCTGGCGTTGCTGGGCGCGCTGGTGGTGGTGCTGGCGTGGTGGTTCCCAGGCGAATCGCGCCCGCACGCCGGGTCGCCGTGGGCGCCGCTGCACTGGGTGCTGGGCATCGCGTCCTACGGGTTGTTCGGCGCGGCCGTGCTGCACGCGGCGCTGCTCAGCAATGCCGAGCGCAAGCTGCGCCGCAAGCGTCTGGACGCGTCGGGTTCCGTCACACCCAAGCCGCTCGGTCTTCCCTTGCTGCGCCTGGAAAAGCTGACCTTCGAGTTCGTCGAGGCGGGGTTCTGGGTGCTCTCGGCCACGATTGCACTCGGCTGGTGGTTCTCCAATCCATGGCGATGGGACCACAAGACGGTGCTCTCCATCCTCGCCTGGGTCGTGTTCGCCGGCTTGCTGGCAGGGCGCCATGCGGTCGGCTGGCGCGGTCGTCGGGCGACCGGAGCGCTCTATGCCGGCGCCGTGCTGCTGATGCTCGGCTATGTCGGTTCGCGCTTCGTGTTCGAAGTGCTGCTGCAGCGCCCTTCGGTCTACTGACCCTGGCCATGGCCAAATTCGTGCTCCTGCTGGCGATCGTCGTTGCGCTGGTCTGGCTCACGCGCGTCGGAAGGCGCCGCGCGTCGGGTGGCGACGCTGCGGCGCCGCCTGCGGCGCCGAAAGAGGCGATGGTCGCTTGTGCCCAGTGCGGCCTGCACCTGCCGAACGGCGACGCGCTGCCGGGCCGCGGCGGGCTCTTCTGTAGCGAAGCGCACCGCACGCAATTCGAGCAGTCGCGTCGCTGAGCGAACGCGATGATCCCCCCCCCGCCCTGGCCGTCGGCCTCCGAGCCCAGCGCGTCGCGAGCGGCTAGCCAGCAGACCGACTCCCGCGCGCGATGGCGCCGGTCCGCGACCCGGCAGTCGGCGGAAGCGTCGTGGTTCGCTGGCGAGGCCCCACCCGACCCTCCGTGGCGTAGAGACGGATTTGCCGAGTCACGCCTGGCCGATGGCGTGGCCGCGGCGGACGGTGGGGCGCCGGACTCGCGGTTTCTCCAGCGCCACCCGCGGCGCGAAGACCGTTCCGGGCCGACCGCCTTCGAGCGCATCTACCGCACCCTGCTTTCGGCGCGCGCGGCGCTCGGCTTGGCCCTGTTGTTGACCCTCGGCGTGTCCGCGCTGTTCGGCGTGCGGCCCGCTGTTCCAGTGCTGGTCCTGTGCCTCGCCTATCTCGCGCTGTCGATCGGCGCATGGCTGCTGCTGCGCCTTCGGCGCCCTGCGGCGGATCCGGTCACGAGTCTGCGCGCGCGGCAGTGGGTGGCGACGATCGGCGTCGACATCGTCTGCTTCACCGCACTGCATGTGCTGGCGCCGGTGGCGGGGCTGAACTATGTCGCGCTGCTGGTGTTTCCGCTGCTGATGGCTGGCGTGTTGACAACGCGCGTGATCGCGCTCGGCACTGCCGCCGCGGTCTCGTTGATGTTGCTCGGCGTGGCTTGGCTGAATGTGCTGGCCGGCGGCGACGCCGCGGTCCTGCTGAGCCAGGCGGGTCTGGCCGGTAGCGGCATGTTCGTCGTCACCGTGATGGCGAACGAGCTTGCTGCCCGATTGGCGCGCGAAGAGCTTTCGGCGCGTGGCAGCATGGAGTTCGCGCGTCAGCAGGCCGAACTCAATCGGCTCGTGATCCAGGAATTGCAGGACGGCGTGCTGGTCGTCGACCGTCGCGGCCGCGTGCGCGCCGCCAACCCGGTCGCGCTTGAACTGCTCGCACCGGTAGATATCGGCCTGACGCCGCCGTTCGTCCTGCACGGCGAGCCGGCATGGGTGGCGCTGATCGAAGCAGTCGAAAGGGCCTTCTTCGAAGCCGTATGGCCCGAGACCGGGCGGGACGTCGTGCTGGAATTCGAGCCAGGACTGTCGCGCACGCTGCGCGTGCGGATCCGCTTCGCGCGCCGCCGCGAGACGCCGGGAAGCGAAGAGTATTGCGTCCTCTTTCTCGAGGACGTGCGCAGCGTGCAGGCGCGCACGCGGCAGGAAAAGCTGGCGGCGATGGGGCGTGTCTCGGCGGGCATCGCGCACGAGATTCGCAACCCGCTGTCCGCGATCGCGCAGGCCAACGCACTGCTTTCCGAAGATGCGACGAGCGCCGAGCAGCGCCAGTTGACGCGGATGGTGGCCGACAACGTCGACCGTCTCAAGCGCATCGTCGACGACGTGCTGGAAGTCGCGCCGGCCGGCGTGCAGGACTCCGCGACGGTCGATGCGAGGGCGCAGGTCGCGGCGGTATGTGGCGAGTGGGCGTACGCCACCGGCGTGCGCGTGGGCGGCCCGGGCGTGCTTCAAATGGATATTCCAGCCGAACCGCTGAACGTCGCGTTCGACCCCGAACACCTGCGTCGCGTGCTCGTGAACCTGCTCGACAATGCGCGTCGCTATGCCACGGGCACCGTCGGCGCGATGCAACTTCGCTTGCGCGGCAGGGATGCGAACGAGGCGCTGCTGACCGTGGCGAGCGACGGTGCGCCGATCGCGCCGGAGGTCGAGCGCTACCTTTTCGAGCCCTTCTTCTCGACCCGAAGCCGAGGCGCCGGGCTCGGCCTGTATATTTGCCGCGAGCTGTGCGAGCGTCATGGCGCTCGAATCAGTTTTCAACTGCGGCCCGCCGGGGACCGCCATCGCAACGAGTTCTCGATCGCACTTCGGCGCCAGGCTGCCGGAGTGAACGCAGCCGCCTGAGCGCCCCAGCTCGCCCGACGCCATGACAAGCCCCTCTCAATTCAGCCTACTGGTGGTCGACGACGAGCCCGACCTGCGCACGCTCTACGAGCTGACGCTGCTGCGCGAGGGCTACGACATCGACACCGCGGGAACCGTCGAGGAGGCGCTCAGCCATCTGGGCCGACGCGGCTACAGTCTGCTGATCACGGACATGCGGCTGCCCGATGGCACCGGCCTAGACCTCTTGCGCCGGCTGGAGGAAGGCGGCCGCAGCGAGAAGGCCATCGTGATCACGGCCTATGGTTCGGCCGAGAACGCGGTCGAGGCGCTCAAGGCCGGCGCCTACGACTACCTCACCAAGCCGGTCGACCTGAAGCAGTTTCGCTCCGTCGTTGCATCAGCGCTCGGCCGCAGCGTGCAGACGGTGCCGACGATGGTGCCCGCGAGCCTGGCGGCGCAAGCCGGCGGTCCGCCCGCTGCAGCCACGCGGCCCGTGCGGTCGGCTGCGGCTGCCTCCGTGCCGGGCAGCACCGCGCTGGCGCGCATGGCCGGAGACTCACTGGCGATGCAGCAGGTGCGCGCATTGATCGATCGCGTCGCGCGCAGCATGGCGCCGGTGCTGGTGAGCGGCGAATCGGGCACCGGCAAGGAACTCGTCGCCCGTGCGGTGCACGAAGTCAGCCCGCGCGCCGCCTGCCCGTTCATCGCGGTGAACTGCAGCGCGATTCCCGAACACTTGCTGGAGGCCGAGTTCTTTGGCTACCGCAAGGGTGCGTTCACCGGCGCCGCGGAGGACCGCGAGGGCTTCTTCCAGGCCGCCAACGGCGGTACGCTTTTTCTCGACGAGATCGGCGACCTGCCGCTCGCGATGCAGTCCAAGCTGCTGCGCGTGATCCAGGAGCGCGCGGTGCGTCCGGTGGGCGCGGTGAGCGAGGTGCCGATCAATGTGCGCATCCTGAGCGCAACGCACAAGGACCTCGGCGCCGAGGTGCAGGCGCAGCGTTTCCGGCAGGACTTGTACTACCGCCTGAATGTGATCCAGATCACCGTGCCGCCGCTGCGTGAACGGCTGGAGGATCTGCCGGCGATCGCTACCCGTGTGCTCGAGCGCATCGCGCGCGACGCCGGCGTCGTGCCGCCGCCGCGACTCACGCGCGAGGCCCTGCTGCACCTGCGGCGCTACCCGTTCCCGGGCAATGTGCGCGAGCTGGAGAACCTTCTTCATCGCGCGGTGGCGCTGTCCGACGGCGACGCCATCGAAGTGGCGAACCTGGATCTACCGGACGCGCTTCTTGCCGAGAGCGAGACGCGGGAGACGGCAGGTGCAAAGGCGCAAGCCGCCGCCGAGCACGGCGCGCGGGCCGAGCCGGTACCCGCCCCCGGCGACGCCCGCGCCGAGCCCAACGCGCGGGCTGCAACGGCAATCACGCCGCTGCCGGCCGACCTGGCCGCGTATCTCGACGCGATCGAGCGCGAGATGCTCGTGCTGGCACTCGAGCGCCATCATTTCAACCGGACGGCGGCTGGGGCCAGCATGGGCTTGTCACTGCGCCAGATGCGCTACCGCATGGCGCGCCTGGGCGTGGTGGTCGACGGCGACGGCATCGGCGCAGAAGGGGCATGAGCCCGCCGGGCCGCCCCAAGGGCGAATACCGGAGTGCGCAGCACGAAGGTGCCCCAATGAGCACCGCGCCGCCGCACTCGGACTGGAGTGCCGGTGGCTGGCTCGCAGGCGCGCGGCGTTGTGACTCGCCCCATCGAGGGCCTCGCCCTGCGGGCGCTCAGGCCGAACTCGCGCTGATCCACTCGATCAGTTTGCCGCCCGGCCGCTACGCTGGCGACGCGATCGAGCGCCTGTTCACGAACCGGCTCGACTTCGATGCACATCCCTATTACGAGGCGCTGCGCGGGCGAGAGGTGTCGGCGCATTTCCTGTTGCGGCGCGATGGCGCGCTCGTGCAGTTCGTCGGCTGCGACGAGCGCGCATGGCATGCCGGACCATCGCAATGGCAAGGGCGCGCGAACTGCAACGACTTCTCGGTCGGCATCGAACTCGAAGGGTTGGAGGGGCTCTTGTTTGAAGCCTCGCAGTACCGCGCGCTCGCCGCACTGCTCAAGGTGCTGGCCACGGCCTACCCGATACGCGGTGTGGCCGGCCACGAACATGTGGCCGCAGGGCGCAAGCACGACCCGGGCGCGGGCTTCGACTGGCCATGGCTCGCTGCCGAGCTGGGCTGGCCGGCTGCGTACTTCCCGGAAAGCGTCGGCATCGGGTACTGACGAGACGCGCCGGCCGGAGTGAGAAGTGCCTCCGCCACGACACGCTACCCGTAGTGCTTGAACTGGTTTGCGACACCAGATATAGTGTGCTTTCGTGCCATGGCGCTTCAGCCGCTTCGAACAGCGGACCTCCTGCGGGAAGCACCGGGACGGCCACGCGGCGGGCCCCGAAAGCCGCCTGTCGACAGATTTCTCATCAAGGGAACCCCATGCAAGCAGCACTCGAGAGCGCGGCCGCAGGCACTTCAGCCGGCGTCGCCAATGCGGAGCGGACCACCGATGCCATCGGCACCGGATTGGCGTGTCCCGGCTATCAGATCATTCGCCGCAATGGCGCCGTCGTGTCCTTCGAGCCGAACAAGATCGCAGTCGCGCTGATGAAGGCGTTTCTGGCCGTTCACGGGACGCAGGGCGCGGCGTCGGCGAGTGTGCGCGAGACCGTGGATGGCCTGACCGACCTCGTCATGCGCGCGCTGATGCGCTCGCGCCCGAGCGGCGGCACCTTCCACATCGAAGACGTACAGGACCACGTCGAACTCGGCCTGATGCGAGGCGGGCACCATGAAGTGGCGCGCGCCTACGTGCTCTACCGCGAGCGCCGCACGCAAGAGCGCGCCCGCCAGGCCAAGCCGGCGGCGTCCGCGGAGCCGGTGCTGACGGCGACCGACCGCGGGCAGCGCGTGCCGCTCGACATGTCGCATCTCGCGCGCCTGATCGAATCGGCCTGCGAAGGTCTGGGGGCCGAGGTGCGCGCGCAGCCCATCCTCGCCGAGACGCGGCGCAATCTGTACGACGGCGTGCCGATCGAAGAAGTGCACAAGGCCGCGATACTGGCCGCGCGAACCCTGATCGAGAAGGACCCGGGCTACTCGCGCGCGACAGCGCGTCTGCTGCTGCACACGATTCGCAAGGAGGTGCTGGGCGACGAGGTGGCGCACGATGCGATGCAGACGCGCTACGGCGAGTACTTTCCCGGCTTCGTCAAGCGCGGCGTTGGCGCGGAGCGGCTCGATGAAAGGCTGCTGCAGTTCGATCTGGAACGCCTGGGCGCTGCGCTGAAGGCAGAGCGCGACCTGCAATTCGACTACCTCGGCCTGCAGACGCTGTACGACCGCTACTTCCTGCACGTCGATGAGCAGCGCATCGAACTGCCACAGGCCTTCTTCATGCGCGTGGCGATGGGCTTGGCGCTCGGCGAGATCGACCGTGAGGCGCGCGCGATCGAGTTCTACGAGGTGCTCTCGAGCTTCGACTTCATGTCGAGCACGCCGACGCTCTTCAACGCCGGCACCCGCCGCTCGCAGCTGTCGAGTTGCTACCTGACGACGGTGGCGGACGACCTCGACGGTATCTACGAGGCGCTGAAGGAGAACGCGCTGCTGTCCAAGTTCGCCGGCGGCCTGGGCAACGACTGGACGCAAGTGCGCGCGCTCGGCTCGCACATCAAGGGCACGAACGGCAAGAGCCAGGGCG
>CAIKUF010000281.1 GCA_903830565.1 uncultured bacterium
ATGGAGAACATTCCGACCTTCTGCGCGCGCAAGCACGGCAAGGAGGAAGTGAGCTATCCGCACCCGCTGCTCGAGAGCGTGCTCGGCGAGACCTACGGCGTGATGGTCTACCAGGAGCAGGTGATGCAGGCCGCGCAGGTGTTGGGCGGCTACTCGCTCGGCGGCGCCGACCTGCTGCGCCGCGCGATGGGCAAGAAGAAGCCCGAGGAGATGGCCAAGCACCGCCAGATCTTCCGCGAAGGCGCGGCCCGGCAGGGCATTGCCGAGGCCAAGGCCGACGAGGTGTTCGACCTGATGGAGAAGTTCGCGGGCTACGGCTTCAACAAGTCGCACGCCGCCGCGTACTCGCTGCTCGCCTATCACACGGCGTGGATCAAGGTCTACTGCACGGCCGAGTTCTTCGCCGCCAACCTGACGGTCGAGATCGGCGATACCGACAAGCTGCGCGTTCTCGTCGCCGACGCGAAGAGCTTCGGCATCGAACTGCGCGCGCCCGATGTGAATGCCGGCGTGTACCGCTTCGAGCCGGTCTCGGACACGCTGGTCCAGTACGGCCTGGGCGCGATCAAGGGCACCGGCCAGGGCGCGATCGAGGCCATCGTCGAAGCACGCGCCACGGGCGGGCCGTTCAAGAGCCTGTTCGACTTCTGCGCCCGTGTCGATCGTGCGCGGATCAACAAGCGCGCCGTCGAGGCTCTGATCAAGGCCGGCGCGTTCGATGCGCTGGAGGCCAACCGCGCCACGCTGCTGGCCAGTGTCGCCCTGGCCTTCGACTACGCCGATACTCAGCTCGCCCATGCCGACCAGGGTGGCCTGTTCGACGACGCGATCGACTCGCACGCGGCGTCGACGCAGGAGCCGGCGCTTGTCGCCGCCGAACCGTGGAGCATCAAGGAGCGGCTGAGTCTGGAGAAGACGGCGGTCGGCTTCTTCCTCTCCGGCCACCTGTTCGACCAGAGCGCCGACGAAGTGCGTCTGTTTGCCAAGCGGCGCATCGCCGACCTGCTCGACAGCCGCGAGCCGCAGTTGCTGGCCGGCATCGTCAGCGACCTGCGCATCGTCACCGGCCAGCGCGGGCGCATGGCCCTCTTCAAGCTCGACGACAAGAGCGAAGCCATCGAAGCGATGGTCACCGACGAACTGCTGCAGACCTACCGCGACCTGTTGAAGGAAGACGAACTCGTCATCATCCAGGGCAAGGTGCAGCCGGACCGCTTCTCGGGCGGGTTGCGCCTGACCGTGCAGCAGGTCTGGGACCTTGCCGCCGCGCGTTGCCGCTTCGGCAAATACCTGCGCGTCGAGGTCAACGGCAGCGTGCCGCCGGTGGCCGAGGTCTTGCGCGATTTCCCATCGCGCCGCGTGGCCACCGAGCACGGCGATCTGCAGCAGGGGATCACGGTTCGCCTGCGCCTGCACCGCGAGCAGGCGAGCGCCGATCTCGACCTCGGTGATGCGGCGCGCTTTTATCCCACCGACGCTGCGCTCGCCCGCTGGCGCGAAGGCGCGAGCGGCGGGCAAACGCAGATCGTCTACGAATAGCAGCCCGCGATGGACACCGCCCAAGGCGCGCGCAGCACGACCGGGCTCGTGCTGACCGGCGGCGGCGCGCGCGCGGCCTACCAGGTCGGTGTGCTGGGTGCCATCGCGCAGATTCGCCGCGACTGCGCGGCTGCGCCCTCGAACCCGTTCCCGGTCATCACCGGCACCTCGGCGGGGGCCATCAACGCAGCGGTTCTGGCCTGCGGAAGCGACGACTTCGACGGCACCGCGGCCGCGCTGCACGACGTGTGGTGGAACTTCTCGGCCGAGCAGGTCTACCGTGCCGATGCGTTCAAGATGGTCAGGACCGGCGCACGCTGGATGACCATGTTCACCATTGGCTGGGCGATCACCCGCTGGCGGCGCGCACGCCCGCGCTCGCTGCTCGACAACGCGCCGCTGCAAGAGTTGCTGACGCGCATGGTGCAGCCGCAGCGGCTGCAGGCGATGATGAACGAGGGCCACCTCGACGCGCTGGCCGTGACGGCGTCGAGCTACGGCTCGGGCCGGCACGTGACCTTCTACGACGCGCGGCAGGACATCGTGCCGTGGACGCGCTCGCAGCGCATCGCGGTGCGCGAACGCGTCACGGTGGCGCACCTGCTCGCGTCGTCGGCGATTCCGTTCGTATTCCCGGCCATGAGTCTGGGCCTGCACGGCCAGAGCGAATACTTCGGCGATGGCTCGATGCGCCAGTCGGCGCCGATCTCGCCCGCGATCCACCTGGGGGCGAAGCGCATTCTCGTCATCGGCGCCGGGCGCATGCATGAGCCGCCGGGGCAGCGCGTCGTCAGCGCGGACTACCCGAGCCCGGCGCAGATCGCCGGCCACGCGCTGTCGAGCATCTTCCTGGACGCGCTGGCCTTCGATGTTGAGCGTCTGCGGCGCATCAACGCGACGCTCGCCCTGCTGCCCGAGGCGGCCCGCGCCGCGACCGCGCTGCGACCGATCGAAGTCCTCGTGATCGCGCCCAGCCAGCGCCTGGACGACATCGCCGCCAGGCACGTACAAAGCCTGCCGCCTGCCGTGCGGGCGATGCTGCGCGGCGTCGGCGTGTCGGGCGAAGGCCAGGGCGGGCGTGGCGCCGCGCTGGCGAGCTATCTGCTGTTCGAGGCGCCTTACACGCGCGAGCTGATCGCGCTTGGCGCGGCCGACACGCTGGCCCGGCGCGACGCCGTGGCCGACTTCTTCGGCTGGGACCGCCGCGCCCAGCGCCGCAGCGTTCCCGAGCCCTCGACCTTCGAACGAGACAACCGGCCGGGATAGCCTGCCTCGAAGGCTGGCTTACTTCTTGTCGGAAGCCTTCGCTGCCGAGGCCTTCGTGCTCGCGGCCTTGGGGGAAGACGCCTTCTCTTCGGCAGGACTGGCCTTGTCGGCCTTCTTGGTCTTCTTGTCCGCCTTCTCTGCCTTCGGCTCGGATGCCTTGGCGTCGGCCTTGGCGGGCTTCTCGGCCTTCTTCGTCGAATCCTTCGCAGGTTCGGCATCCTTGGCGGGCTTGTCAGCCTTCTTTGAGGAGTCCTTCGCCGGTTCAGCGGCCTTGGCATCCGCCTTGGCCGGCTTGTCTTCCTTCTTCGGGCTCGCCGCTTTCGCCTCAGCCGCGGCGGGCTTGGCGGGTGCGCCCTTGAACGCGGCGCCGTTGACGGTCAGGCCCTCGGTCGAGAACTTGGCGGCGTTGGTCTCGCCGATGCCCTTGACGCGGTCGACGAGGTCGGTCCAGTCCTTGAACGGGCCCTTCTTGCGCTCGTCGATGATGTTGGACGAGGTCGCCGGGCCGATGCCCTTGATGGTTTCGAGCGATGCCTGGTCGGCCTTGTTGACGTCGACCGCGGCGAACGCGGCGGCGGCGAACAGCGCCAGCAGCGCGAAGAGAAGCTTCTTGATCATGGTGTGTCCTCGATGGTGTTGTGATGGGAAGCGTCGGCGCGATGCTGCGAGAACGCATGCCCGCTGCGCCAAGCGGGCCGTAGCGTAACGGAACTGCGAGTGGTTTCGTTGACGGCGGCGCTCAGCGCGCCAGCCATTCTTCGTAGCTCCGGACTCCGCTCGCCACGTCGGCGAAGGAGTGGTTGCAGCCGGCGCCGCGCAGGCGCGAGAGGTCGGCTTCGGTGAAGCACTGGTACTTGCCGACCAGCGCATCGGGGAACGGGACGTACTCGACCAGGCCCGCGGCGACCATCTCGGCCAGCGTCAGTGGCGCGTCGCCCGCGCGTGCGCGGTCGGCGTTGACCATCGCCAGCGCGACGTCGTTGAAGGGTTGCGCGCGCCCGCTGCCGAGGTTGAAGATGCCGCTTCTGTCGGGGTGCTGCAGGAACCACAGGTTGACCGCGACGACGTCGTCGACGAATACGAAGTCGCGCGACTGCTGCCCCGGCCCGTAGCCGCCATGGTCGCCGAACAGGCGCACCTTGCCGGTCTCGCGCAGTTGCTGGAAGTGGTGGAACGCGACCGACGCCATGCGCCCCTTGTGCTGCTCGCGCGGGCCGTAGACGTTGAAGTAGCGAAAGCCGACGACCTGCGCCGTCGCCATCGGCAGCATGCGGCGCACGATGTTGTCGAACAGCAGCTTGGAGTAGCCGTAGACGTTGAGCGGCTGCTCGAACTCGGGTTCTTCGCGAAAGCTCGCGCTGCCGCCGTAGGTGGCCGCCGACGACGCATACAGCAGCCGCGTGCCCTGCGCCTGCGCGGCGCCCAGCAGGTCCTTCGAGCAGCGGTAGTTGTTGGCCAGCATGAAGCGTCCGTCGTGCTCCATCGTGTTCGAGCACGCGCCTTGGTGCAGGATGGCGTGGACCTTGCCGAACTCGGCGCGCGCGAAGCGGGCGTAGAACTCACTCTTGTCGAAGTAGTCGCTGATCTGCGCGCCGAGCAGGTTGCGGAACTTGGGGCCGTCGGTCAGATCGTCGACCGCGATCACGTCGTCGATGCCGAGCTTGTTCAGGCCGAGCACGAGGTTGGATCCGATAAAACCCGCCGCTCCGGTGACGACAACACGCATCAATGCCTCCCACGGGTTTCGGTGGAGGCTGACCTGCGTCCGCAGGTCATGCCGGAACCAAACCCGGCAGCACCGGTGACAACCGCTCTCATGCGAACAGCTCCTCATAGGTGACGCTCGCGGTGCCGAACTTGCCGACCACGACGCCGCCCGCGCGGTTGGCCAGCGGCAACGCCTCGCGCAGCGTGAGGCCGCAGGCGAGCATCGCGGCCAGCGTGGCAATGACGGTGTCGCCGGCGCCGGTGACGTCGAACACTTCGCGTGCCTGCGCGCCCACGTGGGCATGACCGGGAACGCCGTGCATCTCGTCGAAGAGGGTCATGCCGTCTTCCGAGCGCGTCAGCAGTAGGCCGGCTATGCCGAGCTTGCGGCGCAGCGCGTGGGCGCGCTCCTGCAGGTCTTCTTCGCTTGTCCAGGCGCCGATCACCTGCGCCAGTTCGGCGCGGTTGGGCGTGATCACCGTCGCTCCTGCGTAGCGGCTGTAGTCGCTGCCCTTGGGGTCGATCAGCACCGGCTTGGCCGATTGGCGCGCGAGTTCGATCATGCGCGGAATGTGCGTCAGGCCGCCCTTGCCGTAATCCGAGAACAGCACCGCGTCGTGATCGGGCAGGGCGCGCTCGTAGTCGCTGAGCATGCCGGCCAGCACCTCGTGGTCGGGCCGGTTCTCGAAGTCGATGCGCAGGAGTTGCTGCGAGCGGCCGATCACGCGCAGCTTGACGATGGTGTGCAGCTTGGCGTCCCGCCCGAGCAGCGTGGCGACGCCCTCGCGCTCGAGCAGACCGGCAAGCTTGCGTGCCGGCTCGTCGTCGCCGACGACGGTTAGCAGCGTTGCCTGCGCGCCCAGCGTCTTCACGTTCAGGGCCACGTTGGCCGCGCCGCCCAGGCGCTCTTCCTCGCGATCGACGCGCACGACCGGCACCGGCGCCTCGGGCGAGATGCGATCGACGGCGCCGAACCAGTAGCGGTCGAGCATCGCGTCGCCGACCACCAGCACGCGCGCGGCCTGCACGCGTTGCAGCGACGGCGCATGGGGAGCCGAGCGGGTCACAGGTCCTCCAGACGTTGCGGTGGGTAGCTGTCCCAGGCCATGCAGCCGGGGCACTGCCAGAAATAGTGCTGGGCGTCGAAGCCGCAGGCGGCGCAGCGATAGCGCTGCATCGGACGCGCGGCACGCGAAACGGCAACGCCGAGCGACTGCGCATCCGCAGCATCGAGCGACACGCCGCCGCTGGCCCCGAGGGCGAGAAGCTGCTGCGTGGCCGACAGGTTAGGCTGTTCGTGCAGGTGCACCCGCAGCCGGGTGCGCTGATGCTGCGGCTCGGGGTCGAGCAGGGCGATCGCCGCGAGCAGGTCGGTCGACGGCGCGCGCCGGTAGAGCGCGTCGAGCTGTCCGCGCGCGAGGGCCTGCTGCCCGCAGGCGAGCGCGCTCGCGGCGTGGTCGCTAGCGACGAGGTTGAATGAAGCCGGATGCACGACCAACAACTCGGCGAAGACCTGCATCGCCTGTGCGTGCTCGCCCAGGCGCGCGAAGCGCCGGCCTTCGAGCACCAGTGGGCGCGCGGCCTGCGGCGCCGCGAGGCGCGCTTGCTGCAGCGCCTGGGCAGCGGCTTCGGGTCGGTGGCGGGCGTCAGCCTCTTCGGCGATCTCGCACCAGTAGTGCGCGATGCGCGTGGCGAACGAAGCGGTACCGCTGCCTTCGAGCTTGCGCGCGACTTCAATAGCCGAAGGCCAGGCGCGAGAACGTTCGTAGAGCGACAGCAACGCAAGTTGCGCTTCGGAATCGAAGCTGCCGCCCTCGAGCGCGCGGTAGGCCTGCTCGGCGCGGTCGAAGAGGCCGGCCTTCATGAAGTCCTGCGCCAGCGCCTCCTGTGCGCGCTCGCGCATCGCGGCCGGCAGGTCGGCGCGGTTGAGCAGGTGCTCGTGGACGCGCACGGCGCGCTCGTATTCGCCGCGGCGGCGGAACATGTTGCCGAGCGCGAAATGCAGGTCGGTGCTGGCCGGGTCCTGGCGCACGGCTTCGATGAAGGCGTCGATCGCCTTGTCCTGCTGCTCGCTGAGCAGCAGGTTCAAGCCCTTCAGATAGGCCTGCGGCGTCTCACGCTGCTCGCGCTTCCATTGGCGAAGGTCCATGCGCGAGGCCATCCAGCCGAGCGCGAAGCCGAGCGCGAACGCGAGCGGCAAACCGAACAGCAGCCACTGCGGATCAAAGTCCATCGCGCGGCGGCAGGTCGATCAAGGGAGCCGGTGCGCTGTGCGCTGGGGCGTGCGGCGGCTCGGGCTCGGGGCGGACGCGACGCGCGACGCGGCGGTGCCGCCACCAGCTCGGCACCATCGCCAGAACGCCAAAGGTGCAGCCGATCGCGAACGCGGCCAGCACGATCAGCACCATCGGCGCCCGCCACTCGTGGCCGAAGAACCACTTGACGCTTGCGTCATCGCGGTTGTTCAGCGCGAAGGCGAACAGGCAAAAGAAGATGGCGGCCCGCAGCAGCCAGACGAATATGCGCATCGTGTCTCCTGGCCCGATTCTAGGAGGTCGCCACCTGCGTCGGCGGCGAGGCGATCACACGTCCGCTGAGGCGGAGGAGGCTTGGGCGTCGTGCCCGTCGACCGGCACCTGGGCATCGACGGCTTCACGCAGCGCCTTGCCCGGCTTGAAGTGCGGTACCAGCTTCTCGGGGATCACCACCTGCTCGCCCGAGCGCGGGTTGCGCCCGACACGTGGCGGGCGGCGGTTGATCGAGAAGCTGCCGAAGCCGCGGATCTCGATGCGGTGCCCACGCGCCAGCGCGTCGCTCATCGCATCGAGGATCGTCTTGACCGCGAACTCGGTGTCGCGGTGGGTGAGCTGGCTGAACGATTCAGCCAGGTGTGCCACCAAGTCAGATCGAGTCACTTGATCCCCTCGCCCGACGGGTACATCGGGCGATCCCCCGAGGGGATGCGGGCCGGCTTGGGAGCGGCCCGGCACTCGGCCCGCAGCGCGTTGGACGCGGAAGGCCGCATCACGATCAGGCGTTGTCCTTCTGCGTATCGAGCTTGGCGCGCAGCAGCGCACCCAGGCTCGTCGTGCCGGCGTTCTCGCGCTCGGCGGTCTGCGACAAGCGTTGCATCGCTTCCTGGTTGTCGGCGTTGTCCTTGGCCTTGATCGACAACTGGATCGAGCGCGTCTTGCGGTCGACGTTGATGATCAGCGCCGAGACTTCGTCGCCATCCTTGAGCACGTTGCGCGCGTCCTCGACGCGGTCGCGGCTGATCTCGGAGGCGCGCAGGTAGCCGGTCACGTCTTCGTTGAGCTGGATCTCGGCGCCGCGCGCATCGACCGTCTTCACCTTGCCGTTGACCACCATGCCGCGGTCGTTGAGCGTCGTGTAGCTGGTGAACGGGTCGCTGTCGAGTTGCTTGATGCCGAGCGAGATGCGCTCGCGCTCGACGTCGATCGCCAGCACCACGGCCTCGACTTCCTGGCCCTTCTTGAAGTTGCGCACCGCGGACTCGCCGGGCTCGCTCCAAGACAGGTCGGACAGGTGCACCAGGCCGTCGATGCCGGCCGCCAGGCCGACGAAGACGCCGAAATCGGTGATTGACTTGACGGGTCCCTTGACCTTGTCGCCGCGCTGCACCGTCTCGGAGAATTCTTCCCACGGATTGGCCTTGCACTGCTTCATCCCGAGGCTGATGCGGCGCTTGTCTTCGTCGATCTCAAGCACCATCACCTCGACCTCGTCGCCGAGGGCGACGATCTTGATCGGGGCGACGTTCTTGTTCGTCCAGTCCATCTCCGAGACGTGCACCAAGCCTTCGATGCCCGGCTCGATCTCGACGAACGCGCCGTAGTCGGCGATGTTGGTGATCTTGCCGAACAGGCGCGTGCTGTTCGGGTAGCGGCGCGAAACGCCGTGCCACGGGTCGTCGCCGAGCTGCTTGATGCCCAGCGAGACGCGGTTCTTCTCGGCGTCGAACTTGAGCACCTTGGCCTGCAGTTCCTGCCCGACCTGCACCACCTCGCTCGGGTGGCGCACGCGGCGCCAGGCCATGTCGGTGATGTGCAGCAGGCCGTCGATGCCGCCGAGGTCGACGAAGGCGCCGTACTCGGTGATGTTCTTCACGACGCCGTTGACGATCGCGCCTTCGCGCAGTGTCTCCATCAGCTTGGCGCGTTCCTCGCCCATCGAAGCCTCGACCACCGCGCGGCGCGACAACACGACGTTGTTGCGCTTGCGGTCGAGCTTGATGACCTTGAACTCCATCGTCTTGCCCTCGAACGGGCTCATGTCCTTCACCGGCCGCGTGTCGAGCAGCGAGCCCGGGAGGAAGGCGCGGATGCCGTTGACGAGCACCGTCAGCCCGCCCTTGACCTTGCCGTTGACGGTACCGACGACGAACTCGCCCGATTCGAGCGAGTTCTCGAGCGACATCCACGACGCGAGGCGCTTGGCCTTGTCGCGCGAGAGGATGGTGTCGCCGTAGCCGTTCTCGATGGCGTCGATGGCGACGGCGACGAAGTCGCCGATTTGCACTTCGAGCTCGCCCTTGTCGTTCTTGAATTCCTCGATCGGGACATAGGCCTCGGACTTGAGGCCGGCGTTGACCACCACGAAGTTGTAGTCGACGCGGACCACCTCGGCGGTGATCACCTCGCCGGCGCGCATTTCCTGCTTCTGCAGCGACTCTTCGAACAGGGCGGCGAACGAGTCCGGCCCTTGGGATGTGGTGGCGGTTTGGAGTTGAGACATGGAGGGGTTTTCCGGTGCAACGAGGCTGTTGCGGGTTGGGTTTCACAACCGACACGCGAAGGTCGCGCGTCGGGCTCTGTTTGCGTTGGCAGCCGACAAGGGTCAGCGGAACGGGCAGCGCTCCTGCCACCACGCCAGAACCTGTTCCACCGAGGCTTCGATGGTCAGGCCCGAGTTGTCGAGCAAGAGCGCGTCCTGGGCCGGCTCGAGCGGTGCGACGCTGCGACCGCGGTCGCGTGCGTCGCGTGCTTCGAGATCTGCACGCAAGCTCTCGATATTAGCCGAAATGCCCTTGGCCAGCAATTGCTTGTGGCGGCGCGCGGCGCGTTCGGCGGCGCTCGCGGTGAGGAAGACCTTGAGCTTCGCGTCCTTGAAGACGACCGTGCCCATGTCGCGCCCGTCGGCGACGAGGCCTGGCAGGCGGCGAAACGACAGTTGCAAGGCAACGAGCGCGCCGCGCACTTCGGGCCAGGCCGAGATCTTCGAGGCCAGCACGCCGACTGCTTCCTCGCGCAGCGCGTCGGTGACGTCGCGGCCGCCCAGCAGCGTCGCTCCCCGCTCGAAGCGCAGGTCCAGCATCGCGGCGAGGCGGGCGATGGCGGCGCGGTCGTCGTCGGCCACGCCGGCGTTGCGTGCGGCCAGGGCCGCCGCGCGGTACAGCGCGCCCGAGTCGAGGTAGTGGTAGCCGAGGGCACTGGCCAATGCCGCGGCCAGCGTTCCCTTGCCGGACGCCGACGGGCCGTCGACCGCGATGACGGGGATCGCTGCGGCATCGGCCTGGGCGACGCTGAATAGCGTCTCGAAGTAATCGGGGAAGGTCTTACCGACGCAGCGCGGGTCGAGGATGCGCGCCGGCAGGCCTGGGCCGGCGCCGGTGATCGCGTTCAACGACGCGAGCGAGAAGCACATCGCCATGCGGTGGTCGTCGTAAGTACTGATCGCCGCAGCGTGCCAGGTCTGCGGCGGCGTGATCTCGATGAAATCCGCGCCTTCGACGACGCCGGCACCCAGCTTGCGAAGCTCGGCGGCCATGGCGGCGATGCGATCGGTCTCCTTGACGCGCCAGCTCGCGATGTTCGTGAGCCGCGTCGTGCCTTCGGCGAAGAGAGCCATCACCGCCAGCGTCATCGCCGCGTCGGGGATGTGATTGCAGTCGAGTTCGATCGCCCGCAGCGGCCAGCGCCCGCGTTGCACGTCGAGCCAGCCCGGCCCGCCGCTCACCTGCGCGCCCATGGCCCGCGCGGCATCGACGAAGCGGATGTCGCCCTGGATCGAATCGAGGCCGACGCCTTCGATGCGCAGGGCTCGCCCGTCGCTCGCCGCGATGGCACCGAGCGCGATGAAGTACGACGCCGAAGACGCATCGCCTTCGACCGCGATCTCGCCCGGCGAGCGGTAGCCGCCGCCAGCGGCCCGGGGCGCGAGCGTAAAGCGCTGCCAGCCCTCGCGTTCGATGACGATGCCGAAGCGCGCCAGCAGGTTGAGCGTGATCTCGATGTAGGGCTTGGAGATCAGCTCGCCTTCGACCTCGACGACGACCGCCGACTCGCTCGCCGCCAGCGGCAGCGCGAGCAGCAGTGCGGTCAGGAACTGGCTCGACACGTCGCCGCGAACGCGGACCGGCCGGGTGGTATCGAGCGTCCCTCCGTGCACGCGCAGCGGCGGGTACCCGGGCTGGCCGAGTTCGTCGATGCGGCAACCGAGCCCGCGCAGCGCATCCACGAGGTCGCCGATCGGGCGCTCGTGCATGCGGGCGACGCCGCTCAACTCGAACTCGCCGCCCTGGGTTGCCGAGAGCACCGCCAGTGCAGCCGTCAGCGGGCGCATCGCGGTGCCGGCGTTGCCGAGGAAAAGCTTGGCCTGCGGCACGGCCACGCGGCCGGCGAGGCCGGTGATGCGTGCGCTATCGCCCGAGCGCTCGATCGTGCAACCGAGCGCGCGCAGCGCGTCGAGCATCACCTGCGTGTCGTCGGAAGCCAGCAGGCCGTGCAGTGTCGTCGTGCCGGCGCACAGGCCGGCCAGCAGCAGCACGCGGTTCGAGATGCTCTTGGAGCCTGGCAGGTGCACGCGTCCGTTCGCATGGCGCAGCGCAGGAAGATCGAGGAACGCGGTGCTGTACAAGGCGCGGCCCGCTCAACCGTCACTGCCGCTCACCGCCCCGAAGCCGGCTTCGGGGCGTTCATCTGCCAGCCTGCGCGTGCGTCCGAGGCCTTGCGCACGAGGTCTTCGAGCGCTTCCGCGTTGCCGCCGCGAATCACATGCTCGATGGCGTCGAGCGCGTGGCGAAAGCGCTGCGACTGGCGCAGGATTTCGTCCCGGTTGGCGAGCAGGACGTCGCGCCAGACCAGGGGGTCGCTGGCCGCGATGCGCGTGAAGTCGCGAAAGCCCGGGCCGGCGAGACCGACAAAGTCTCGGCCCGCGGTCTGGTTGGTCACCGCGCTCACGTAAGCGAAGGCCAGCAGATGCGGCAGGTGGCTGACGGCGGCGAAGGCGGCGTCATGGTTCTCGGGGGTCATGCGCAGCACCTGCGCGCCAATGGCCGACCAGACGTCGGTCGCCTTCTGCACGAGTTCGATCGGCGTCTGCGCGAGCGGCGTGAGGATGACCTGGCAGCCGCTGTAGAGCGCGGCGTCCGCGTTGCCGACCCCTGCCAGTTCCTTGCCGGCCACGGGATGTGCCGGTACGAACGAGTCGACACGCTCCTTCAATGTGCGCCGCGCAGCGGCGACGACGTCGCGCTTGGTGCTGCCCACGTCCATCAGCAGCAGCCCCGGCTCGATGAGGTGACGGATCGCGCTGAACATGGCCTCCGACGCCGCCACCGGCACCGCCATCAGCACGATGTCGCAGCCGGCCACGGCCTGGAGCGCGGAATCGGCGGCGACGTCGATCACGCCCAGCTTCTTCGCGCGCTCGGTCGTTGACGGCGACTTGCTGTAGCCGACGACCTTCTTGACCAGGCCGGCGCGCTTGAGCGCCAGGGCGAACGAACCGCCCATCAGGCCGCAGCCGAGGACTCCGAGTTGCTTGAACATCTCGTCAACATCCTCTCAGTGGACGTCGATCGGGTAGGTACCGAGCAGCTTGAAGAAGGCGCATGTGGCACGCAACTCCCGCAGGGCGGCCGCGACTTCGGGCTGGTCGGGGTGGCCCTGAAGATCGATGTAGAAGTAGTACTCCCACTGGCCCGAGCGCGCCGGGCGCGACTCGAAGCGTGTCATCGACACGCCGTGGGTCTTGAGCGGGACCAGCATGTCGTGCACGGCCCCCGGACGGTTGACGACCGAGACCACCAAGCTGGTGCAGTCGTGTCCCGAGGCCTGCGGCTGCGGATGGCGTTCGGGGTGGGTCACGATCGCAAAGCGCGTGCGGTTGTTCGGATCGTCCTGGACGGCAGGCGCCACCACATGCAGGCCGTATTCGTTGGCCGCGCGCTCGCTCGCGACGGCCGCCAGCGAAGCGTCCAGGCCCGCCAGCCGGGCACCCTCGGCATTGCTCGCCACCGGCCGCCGCTCGACGCGCGGCAGATGGATCGCCAGCCATTCGTGGCACTGCGCCAGAGCTTGCGGATGTGCGCACACGGCCTGGATGCCCTCGAGCGAGTTCTCGCGCCGCAACAGGTTCTGCCGCACGTAGAGGCTGGTCTCGCCGATGATGAACAGCGGCGTCGTCAGGAACAGGTCGAGCGACAGCGTGACCACGCCCTCGGTCGAGTTCTCGACCGGGACGACGCCGAAATCGGCCGCCCCGGCACTGGCCATGCGGAACACTTCGTCGATGCTGTCGCAAGGTAGCTTGACGATCGACGAGCCGAAGAAGCCGAGCGCCGCCTGCTCGCTGAAGGTGCCGGCCGGCCCGAGGTAGGCGACGCGCGTCGGCGTCTCCAGCGCGCGGCAGGCCGACATGATCTCGCGCCAGATCGGCGCCACGCTGTCGCCGCGCAGCGGGCCTGCGTTCACGGCCTTCAGACCGTCGATGACCTGGGCCTCGCGCTCGGGACGGAACGCCGCCGAGCCTTCCTTCTTCTTGACTTCGCCAACCTGAAGCGCCAGCGCGGCGCGGCGGTTGAGCGTGGTCAGCAACTCACGATCGACCGCATCGATCTGCACGCGCAGCGACTGCAGGTCGGGATGCGTAGAGCGCGGGTCTTGCGTCATGTCATGCGGCGCGCGATGGTCCCTGGTGCTTGCTACTTGCGCTTGCCCGCGGACGCGGCGGGCTTCGCGGCGGCCGGGGCAGCACTGGCCGCTGACGGCCCGGCATCGGCGGCGGCGAAGGTCGCGCGCAGCTTCTGCTGCAGGGCCTGCAGCTTGGGGTCGAGCAGGGGCGCGGCCTCTGCGGCGAGCTTCTGCACGAAGTTGTTCTGCATCTCCGGGCCGACCTGCTGGAACTTCTTGTTCACCGGCGATTCGAGCCACGTGATCAACTGGCGCAGTTCATCCTCCGTGAACTTCTCTTCCAGCGCCGCGCCGAGCGTCGACGGGGCGAGCTTGAGCGCGCGCTCGCGCAGCAGCGGGGTCGACTCTTCGACGTACTTCTTCACGTCGGCCTCGACCGACTTGGCGACGGCCTCGCGCTTGTCGGCCGCCACCTGCGTCTGCAGCACCTGGCCCGCCGACTGCATCAACTGTGCGGCCGGCCGCTCGACGATGCTGCGCGCGATGCTCTCGATCATCGGCTGCTGCAGCAGCAGCACCTTCTGCACGAGTTCCTTCTTGGTCTCGGCGTGGGCGAGCGTGGCTGCGGCACAGAGTGCCGCGATCATCATCAGTCGTTTCATCAGTTGCCTTCGTCAGTGTCGGATTCGTCGCCGGTGTCACCCGGTGCTTCGGTATTGGCGTCGTTCTCGACGATGCGCTGGACGCCGATCAGATGCGTTGCCTTGTCGAGCGCGATCAGCGTCACGCCCTGCGTCGCGCGGCCGAGCTCGCGAATTTCCGACACGCGCGTGCGAACGAGCACGCCCTTGTCGGTGATCAGCATGATCTCGTCCTCGGCGCGCACCAGCGTCGCGGCGACGACCTTGCCGTTGCGCTCGCTCTGCTGGATCGCGATCATGCCCTTGGTGCCGCGGCCGTGGCGTGTGTATTCGACGATGCTGGTACGCTTGCCGTAGCCGTTCTCGGTCGCGGTGAGCACGCTCACCGGGCTTGCGCTCTGGGTCTCGTCCTGCTCGGCGACCAGCATCGCGATCACGCCCTGGCCATCGTCGAGCATCATGCCGCGCACGCCGCGCGCATTGCGGCCCATCGCGCGCACGTCTTCCTCGTCGAAGCGCACCGCCTTGCCGCCGTCGGAGAACAGCATCACGTCGTGCCGGCCATCGGTCAGGCGGGCGCCGATGAGGTAGTCACCCGGGTCGAGGTCGACGGCGATGATGCCGGCCTTGCGCGGATTGCTGAATTCGTCGAGCGAGGTCTTCTTGACCGTGCCCTGCGCCGTCGCCATGAACACGTAGTGGTCGGGCGGGAAGCTGCGGAAGGCGTCGGTCAGCGGCAGCACGACGTTGACCTTCTCGCCCGCCTGCAGCGGGAACATGTTGACGATCGGCCGCCCGCGCGAGGCGCGCCCGCCTTGCGGCACTTCCCACACCTTGAGCCAGTAGACGCGCCCGCGGTTGGTGAAGCACAGGATGTAGTCGTGCGTGTTGGCAATGAAGAGTTCGTCGATCCAGTCGTCGTCCTTGGTCGCGGTGGCCTGCTTGCCGCGCCCGCCGCGTCGCTGGGCGCGGTACTCGGCCAGCGGCTGGCTCTTGATGTAGCCGGTATGGCTGAGCGTAACCACCATGTCGGTCGGCGTAATCAGGTCCTCGGTGCCGAGGTCTTGCGCGTTGTGCACGATCTCGCTGCGCCGCGCGCCGAGCTTGGTCTGGCCAAACTCCTGCTTCACCGCGGCGAGCTCGGCGCCGATGATCGCCGTCACGCGCTCGGGCTTGGCCAGGATGTCGAGCAGGTCGGCGATCTGCGACATCACCTCCTTGTATTCGGAGATGATCTTGTCCTGCTCCAGGCCCGTCAGGCGTTGCAGGCGCATCTGCAGGATCTCGCTGGCCTGGTCGTCCGAGAGCCTGTAGAGGCCGTCGGCCTGCATGCCGAAGCTGCGCTCCAGCCCTTCGGGGCGGAACGCCTCGCGCCCGCCGGGCGTTTCGCCCTCGGCGCGGGCGAGCATCTCGCGCACGAGCGAGGAATCCCAGCTCTTGCTCATCAGCGCCGCCTTGGCGACCGGCGGCGTCGGCGAGGTCTTGATGGTCTCGATGAACTCGTCGATGTTGGCCAGCGCCACCGCCAGGCCTTCGAGCACGTGGCCGCGCTCGCGCGCCTTGCGCAGGTCGAACACCGTGCGCCGCGTGACCACCTCGCGCCGGTGCTCGAGGAAGATCGCGATCAGGTCCTTCAGGTTGCACAGCTTGGGCTGGTTGTCGATCAGCGCCACCATGTTCATGCCGAAGGTGTCTTGCAGCTGCGTCTGCTTGTAGAGGTTGTTGAGAACGACCTCGGGCACTTCGCCGCGCTTCAATTCGATCACGACCCGCATGCCCGACTTGTCGGACTCGTCCTGGATGTGGCTGATGCCTTCGAGCTTCTTCTCGTGGACGAGCTCGGCCATGCGCTCGAGCAGCGTCTTCTTGTTCACCTGGTAGGGAATCTCGTCGACGATGATGGCTTCGCGCTGGCCGCGGTCGATGTCCTCGAAGTGGCACTTCGCGCGCATCACGACCTTGCCGCGGCCGGTGCGGTAGCCGTCGCGAACGCCGCTCGTGCCGTAGATGATGCCGGCGGTCGGGAAGTCCGGCGCGGGGATGATCTCGATCAGCTCGTCGACGCTCGCACCGGGGTTCTTCAGCAGGTGCAGACAGGCGTCGATCACCTCGTTCAGGTTATGTGGCGGGATGTTGGTCGCCATGCCCACCGCGATTCCGCCCGAGCCGTTGACGAGCAGGTTTGGCAGCCGTGTCGGCAGCACCAGCGGCTCCTTCTCCGAGCCGTCGTAGTTGGGGCCGAAGTTGACCGTCTCCTTGTCGAGGTCGGCCAGCATCTCGTGCGCGATCTTCGAGAGGCGGATTTCCGTGTAGCGCATCGCCGCCGCGTTGTCGCCGTCGACCGAGCCGAAGTTGCCTTGCCCGTCGACGAGCATGTGGCGCAGCGAGAAGTCCTGCGCCATGCGCACGATGGTGTCGTAGACCGACTGGTCGCCGTGCGGGTGGTACTTACCGATGACGTCGCCGACAATGCGCGCCGACTTCTTGTACGGCCGGTTCCAGTCGTTGTTCAACTCGTGCATCGCGAAGAGCGAACGGCGGTGCACGGGCTTGAGTCCGTCGCGCGCGTCGGGCAGCGCACGCCCGACGATGACGCTCATCGCATAGTCCAGGTACGACCGGCGCATCTCTTCTTCGAGGCTGATCGGCAGGGTTTCCTTGGCGAACTGGGTCATGCGGGCGTGGACGCTGGGAAGGGAGAAGAGGCGAGAGGCGCTGCGGCCGGCGAGAACGAGCGCGCGAAACGGCCTGGCTGCGATTCTAAGTGCCGCAAGCTGTAGCACTGGCGCAACAGAGCGTGTCACGCCGGCTCGGCGCTGGCCCAAAATGGCGTGGACTGTGAGCCCTATGGCACAATGGCGCGTCGGTGGTAAGCGCTCTGCAACTGAGGGTTTGCCAGTACTTTCCGATTGCGATTCGGACGATTTGCAGAAACTCTGTACCTTCCCCCTGAGAGGAGAATCATGAAGAAACTGAACAAGGTGGCAATGCTGTTTGCAGCAGCAGCTTTCGCCGTCCCCATGGCCGCGAGCGCGCAGGCGGTGCAACCGTTCCCTGCGAAGCCGATCGCCAACCCCACGGCCGAACAGTTGAAGTACGCCAACGGCTCCGATCAGTGGCGCACCACCGATGGCAAGCCCGTGGTGAACGGCACCAACGAACTCTGCTGGCGCGATTCGAACTGGACGCCGGCCACTGCCTACCCGGGTTGCGACGGTGCCGCGCTGCCGCCGCCGCCGCCGCCGCCGCCGGTTGTGGTCCCGCCGCCGCCGCCGCCACCGTCGCCGCCGCCCGCAGCTGTCGCCGCTCCGGTGAGCGAGAAGGTCAGCTACGCTGCCGACACGTTCTTCGACTTCGACAAGTACGTGCTCAAGCCCGAAGGCATGGCCAAGCTCGACGACTTGGTTGGCAAGGCGAAGGCCCTGAACCTCGAAGTGATCATTGCCGTCGGCCACACCGACAGCATCGGCGCTCCGGAGTACAACCAGAAGCTGTCCGTGCGCCGCGCCGACGCGGTCAAGGCCTATCTGGTGAGCAAGGGTATCGAGAAGAACCGCATCTACACCGAAGGCAAGGGCGAGAAGGATCCGATCGCCAGCAACAAGACGGCTGAAGGTCGGGCCAAGAACCGCCGTGTCGAAGTGGAATTGGTCGGCACGCGCAACAAGTAACAAGTGATCGGTTGACCAACCGGTCCACGAAAAACCCCGCTTCGGCGGGGTTTTTGTTGGGCGGTTCGCGTGAGGCTCGGCTACAGAACGCGCGCTCGATGCATCGAGTGGCGTGCGCATTCGCTACCATCACGACATGACCAACGCCAATCCGCAGGAACTCGCCAAGTTCAGCGAACTCGCCCACCGCTGGTGGGACCCCGACAGCGAATTTCGCCCGCTGCACCAGATCAACCCTTTGCGCCTGGAGTTGATAGACGGCCTGGCCAAGCTTCAGGGCAAGCGCGTGCTCGACATCGGATGCGGTGGCGGCGTCTTGTCGGAGGCGATGGCCAAACGGGGCGCGAGCGTGCTGGGCATTGATCTGGCGACCAAGCCGTTGCAGGTGGCTCGGCTGCATGCGCTTGAAACCGAGGCACAGTCGCTCGAGTATCGCGAGGTGGCTGCCGAGGAACTGGCACTTGAGAGGCCGGGCGAGTTCGACGCCGTGACCTGCATGGAGATGCTCGAGCACGTGCCCGACCGTGCTTCGATCGTTCGCGCATGCGCGGAACTCGTGAAGCCCGGTGGCTGGGTGTTCTTCTCGACGCTGAACCGCAACCCCAAGGCCTTCCTGTTCGCGATCGTCGGCGCCGAGCACGTGCTCAAACTGCTGCCCAAGGGCACGCACGAGTACGCCCACTTCATCAGGCCGAGCGAGCTCGCGCAGTGGTGCCGTGAAGCCGGGCTGGAACTTCACAGCACGCGCGGGATGGAATACAACCCGATCACGCAGCGCTACTCGCTCTCGGCGGATACGAGCGTCAACTATCTGGTTGCCTGCCGGCGCACGCAATGAGCCTGCTGGGCCCGGCGCCCGGCGCCGTGCTGTTCGACCTCGACGGCACGCTGGTCGACAGCGCCCCTGACCTCGCTGGCGCGGGCAACGAGATGCGCATCCAGCGCGGCCTCGAGCCGCTGCCCTTCGAGCACTTTCGCCCGCATGTGGGCAGCGGGGCGCGTGGCATGGTCGGCATCGCTCTGCAGGTGGCACCGAATGGCGATGGATACGAGGCGCTGCGCGACGAATTCCTCGATCGCTATGCGGCGCGCCTGACGCGCGAGAGCCGCGTGTTCGCGGCGATGCTGCCGGTGCTCGCCGCGTTCGACGCCGGCATGTTGCGCTGGGGCATCGTCACCAACAAGGCCTCGCGCTTCACGATGCCTGTCGTGCACGGCCTGGGGCTGGCCGCGCGTGCTGCTGTGGTCATCAGCGGCGACACCACGCCGCATGCGAAGCCGCACCCCGAGCCGCTGCTCGAAGCGGCACGGCGCATGGGCGTGGCGCCTGCGCAGTGCGTCTACGTCGGTGACGACCTGCGCGACGTGCAGGCCGGCCGCGCCGCCGGCATGCGCACGGTGGTCGCGGCCTGGGGCTATCTCGGTGCTGGCGAGCCGATTGCGGCCTGGAACGCCGACGCAGTGATCGAGCAGCCGAAAGAGCTCTTGCAATGGCTCGTGATGCCCTAAACTACCGCTCACCAGGGGCCGACCTGGCTTCGACGCGGGTGCGGAGTTGGAACAGGGCATGCCGAGCACCAGTTCGCTCGTTAATCCACTGGAAACAAAGTAACTGCGAACGATCAAACGTACGCTCTCGCCGCTTAACACCGGTGAGCCTCGCAACAGTTGGCCGATGGGCTGGGCCTGAGGGGTAACAACCGAAGGCTGCGAGGTCATACACATGGGCTCGTTCCGGGTTGCTTCACTCAGCCCGGAATCAAATCAAGTGAATCGGAACAGGGGTAGCGTGCTGCTGCGCGACCCTCGGACCTAAAACCAAATCAGTCAGCTATGCATGTAGATCTGCCTGACGATGGCCAGCGGACGGGGGTTCGATTCCCCCCGGCTCCACCAAATTGAAGGGCTCGGATAATCTCTGGGCCCTTTTTCTTGCCTGAAATCCCCGCGCCACGCGGGGTTCCGGCCCTCAGTGCCGCGGGTGGTTTCCTGCCGAAACGCCCGGAATTTGCCACTTTCTTGGCCAGATCTGTCTCTTTTCTCCGTTTGGCCTGCGGGTAGGCGCAGATGATGGTCTAGCAAAATCAACAGCTTACGCGCGACGGTTCATCGTCAACCAAGGCCGCCAGTCAGGCATCAAACCCCGCTACCATCTTCCGCTGCGCCACCCAGTCGGTCGGCAGCGAGTGGA
This sequence comes from uncultured bacterium, assembly GCA_903830565.1. GTDB lineage: Bacteria > Pseudomonadota > Gammaproteobacteria > Burkholderiales > Burkholderiaceae_C > CAIKUF01. Next base: position 19,889 of record CAIKUF010000281.1, read on the forward strand.
TGGGGCCCTTGCAGCGAAAATGTCGGCGATGACCAACAAAAAGAAAGTCGCAACCGATCTGCAGTCAGCGCTGTCTGGGCAGAGCCTACTGAGCATCGACCTGTACGTTGAAGTACTGGCCGACTATGAAGATGAGCTCAAAGCATCGCTGGACAAGGACGCCGATGATGCCCTGCTGTGCATGCTTGCCGACGACGGTGATGTTGCGATGATGGTCATCGACTGGGACGGCAGCATCTACCGGAGTGAAAACGCGTTGAAGAAGTTGCAAGCCATGTGGCGGCACAGCTTTGACACCAATGTGCAGACCCTCGTGCCCATACTCAGCGCCCACATCAGCCAGAGAAACCTGGGGGTGGCGGGCATCAAATGGTTGCCGGCATCAACCGATTGAAGCGGGTTGAAGAACGACGGCCCTGTTCACGCATCGAACGCGGTCACGACTGTCCGCTGCACCACCCCATTGGTCGGCAGCGGGTTTCGCTGGAACCACAGCAGGCTCATGCACCGGGGCTGCTGCCCGGCCAAGATCGCCAGGATGATGGCGGGCTCCAGCAGGGTCAGGCGCAGCAGTTCGTTGACCGTCGAGTGGTGCAGGCCTTCGCGCTGAGCGATCTCGCTGCCGCTGGCCACCACGCCGTCGTCGAGCAGTCGCTACCAGTAGAGGCGGCATTGACATGACCGAAATACAAGCGCCGCAACCCGGCGAATTTCTGCTCTACGAAACCGAGGATGGTCGCACCCGCGTCGAATGCCGTTTTGCCGAAGACACCATCTGGCTGTCGCAGGCGATGATGGCCGAGCTGTTTCAGACTTCGCCGCAGAACATCACGCTACACCTGAAGGCGCTCTACGCGGAAGGGGAAATCACCTCGGAGGCAACCTGTAAGAGTTACTTACAAGTTCGGTCCGAGGGGGAGCGGCAGGTCCGGCGCACCGTCAAGTTCTACAACCTCGATGCCATCCTGGCCGTCGGCTACCGGGTGCGCTCGTCACGCGGCACGCAGTTCCGACGCTGGGCCACCGAACGCCTGCGCGAGTATCTGGTCAAGGGTTTCACCCTGGATGATGAACGCCTGAAGAACCCGCCCATCGCCGGTTCGGCCGTGCCAGACCGCTTCGACGAGTTGCTGGAACGCATCCGCGACATCCGGGTCAGCGAGCGCCGGATGTACCTGCGGGTGCGCGAGATTTTCGCGATGGCGGCCGACTACGCGTCCACGCTGCCGGAAACCACCCAGTTCTTCCGGTTCATCCAGAACAAGCTGCACTTCGCCGTGACCGGCAAGACCGCCGCAGAACTGATCGCCGAGCGCGCCGACAGCAGCCGGCCGAACATGGGCCTGATCACCTGGAAATCGGGCAGCGTGCAGAAGGACGACGTGACCGTGGCCAAGAACTATCTGCGCGAACCGGAGATCGGCGAGCTCAATCGCATCGTGACGATGTGGCTGGACTTCGCCGAGGATCAGGCTCGTCGCCGTAAAGAGGTCTTCCTGAAGGACTGGGCCGACAAGCTTGACGCCTTCCTGAAGTTCAACGACCGCGATGTGTTGGATGGTGCCGGCCAGGTTTCGAAGACGCGAGCCGACGCTCACGCGGAAGGCCAGTACGAGCAGTTCGCCGCCCGACGGCGGGCAATGCTCGAGGCGGAAGGCGCCGAGGTCAATGTACGGGCCTTGGAGGCTGCCGCCAAGGCACTACCGAAACCCGACAAGACAAGGAAGTGAGGGTGCCGGATCGCGATGAACTGTCCGGATTGCGAGCCGAGAACGCGCGCCTGATCGCGCTGCTCGAATCGCACGGTATCGAATGGCGTCCGCCGCAATCGGTCGTCCTAATGGCGCGAGAGCCAGAACCATCCAGGCTTTCCACTGCTGAGAAGGTGGCGCTGTTCCGCCGGCTGTTTCGCGGGCGCACGGATGTTTACCCGATCCGCTGGGAGGGCAAGACCTCCAGCAAGACTGGCTACGCGCCCGCGTGCGCAAACGAATGGCGCGCCGGTTTCTGTGAGAAGCCGCGCATCAAGTGCGGGGACTGCGGCAATCGACAGCTGATTCCGCTGTCCGATGCGGTGATCTACGACCACCTGGCCGGTGAGCACACTGTCGGCGTGTACCCGCTGCTGGAAGACGGCAGCTGCTACTTCCTCGCGGTCGACTTCGACGAAGCGGAGTGGAGGGACGACGCGCGGGCGTTCATGCAATCCTGCGAGGCCCTTGGCGCACCAGCGGCGCTGGAGATCTCTCGGTCGGGGCAAGGCGCGCACGCGTGGGTGTTCTTCGCCAGCCGCGTTTCAGCTCGTGACGCCCGCCGCTTGGGCACCGCCATCATTACCCACACCTGCGCTCGCACTCGGCAACTGAAGCTGGAATCCTATGACCGACTGTTCCCGAACCAGGACACCATGCCCAAGGGCGGGTTCGGCAACCTGATCGCCTTGCCGCTGCAAAAGGGTCCGAGGGAGCAGGGTTTCAGCGTCTTTGTCGATACCCATCTGCGACCGTACCCCGATCAATGGGCGTTCCTCGCATCTATCCAGCCGATGGCCGCGCACGACATCGAGCCGACCATCCTCCGGGCCACGGGTGGCGTCCATCCGCTGGACGTCACCTTCATCGACGACGAGGACTTGGCCACGCCCTGGAAACGCGAGAACACGACGACCAAGAAGCTGGCAGGTCCGATGCCGAAGTCGCTGACGGTCACGCTGGCCAATCTGATCTATTTCGAGAAGGCTCAGTTGCCGCAAACATTGGCCAACCGCCTGATCCGGCTGGCGGCTTTCCAGAACCCCGAGTTCTACAAGGCCCAGGCGATGCGGATGTCGGTGTGGGACAAGCCGCGTGTCATTGGCTGCGCCGAGAGTTACCCCCAGCACATCGCCCTGCCGCGCGGGTGCCTGGATGCCGCGCTGTCCTTGCTGCTAGAGAACGGCGTTGCCTGTGACCTACGAGACAAACGCTTCGGCGGCCAGCCACTGGACCTGTCGTTCGTCGGCAGTTTGCGCCTCGATCAGGAGGCCGCTGTCGCAGGACTGCTCCCCCACGATGCTGGCGTGCTGTGCGCACCGACCGCCTTCGGCAAGACGGTTACCGCCGCCGCGATGATCGCCCGGCGGGGCGTCAACACCCTGGTGCTGGTGCATCGCACGGAGTTGCTCAAGCAGTGGCAGGAGCGCCTGCAAGCCTTTCTGGGTGTCGCCAAGGGCGTGGTCGGCACCATCGGCGGCGGCAAGGCCAAACCGACCGGCAAGATCGACGTCGCCGTGATGCAGTCCCTGTCCCGCCAGGGCGAGGTGAACCCGCTGGTCGAGGACTATGGGCAGGTGATCGTCGACGAGTGCCACCACGTCGGCGCCGTCTCTTTCGACGCCATACTGAAACGGGCGAAGGCGAAATACGTGCTCGGCCTGACGGCGACACCGATCCGCCGGGACGGGCAGCAGCCGATCATCTTCATGCAGTGCGGGCCGATCCGCCATACGGCGGCCACGCCGGCCAGGGCACCGCACGATCTGGAGGTGGTGCCGCACTCCCGCCATGCCCGGATCGACTTGCCGCAGGATGCGGGCATCCAGGACGTCTTCCGACACCTCGCCAACGATCCGGCTCGAATTGCAGCCATCGCCGCCGAGGTGCGCGATGCCGTCGCGCAGGGACGCAAGGTGCTGGTCCTGACAGAACGCACCGAACACCTCGATGCGATCAAGGCGGAGCTCGAAAGCCTGCGACCGGCCCCGTTTGTTTTGCACGGTCGAATGTCGAGGAAGCAGCGAGCGGCGCTGGTGGCAAACCTGGATGCACTGCCGCCCGACGCGCCACGTGTCCTTCTGTCCACCGGCAAGCTGGTTGGTGAGGGCTTCGATCACCCGCCGCTCGACACCCTGGTCCTCGCGATGCCGGTATCCTGGAAGGGCACGCTGCAGCAGTACGCCGGGCGCCTGCACCGGGAGCACGCCAGCAAGACCGACGTGCGGATCATCGACTTCGTGGATGCCGGCCATCCGGCGCTGCTGCGGATGTGGGACAAGAGGCAGCGCGGCTACCGGGCGATGGGGTACAGGATCGGGTCCGGTGACCCTCCGGAATGACGACGAGTTCTCCAGCGGCCGTCTGGAGTTTCGCAATGACCCGCTGCAACCCGCGCCAGTGCTTATAAGCTCGGGAGGCCAGTTAGCACATGGTCAACCGTCCGCCACCATCTCAAGGTCGCGGCGTTGGCCGACGATGAACGAGGCTCTGCCGTCGGGCAACGACTGCAGAGCCTTCTTTCTTTGCGTAGAAGCTGGATCCACCGGAGATGGGCGCATGTTGTCGCTACTCGATGCGTCTTTCGCCGCTGAAAAGGTCGAGAGTCTCGTGTTCGTCGGCCTGGAGCTTGCCCTGACGCGCAGGGCCAGTCGTTTCTGGCGCCGGATTGGCCTCGGCATGTTGGTGCAGGGCGCATTGATGCTGCCGGCCGACCTGCTCGCCGAAGACCGCGCCGACGACTTCATTCGCGCGATCGAGGCGATCCCCTGAGCGCTGGGGATTAGGGCTTCAGCCGGGCGCCGACCCCAGCCGCGAACGGTGCCGCGCCACCTGGGCCAGCACCTGCTCCGGCGCCGTGCCACCGAGCACGTTGCGCGCGTTCAGCGAGCCGCGCAGCGACAGCACGTCGAACACGTCATCGGCGATCGCCGCATTGAAGCGCTGCAAGGTCGCCAGCGGCAATTCGCCGAGGTCCAGCCCTTCGGCGAGCGCGAACTTCACCGCATGCGCGACCGTTTCGTGGGCGTCGCGAAACGGCAGGCCCTTCTTGACCAGGTAGTCGGCGAGGTCGGTCGCAGTGGCGTAACCCCGGCGTGCAGCGCGCTCCATCGCCTCGGGCTTGACGCGCATGCCACCCGACCTCGACCCGGTCGCCGGGTCGAGGGTGCCGCCCACCATTTCGCAGAAGATGCGCAGCGTGTCCTTGAGCGTGTCGACGCTGTCGAACAGCGGCTCCTTGTCTTCCTGGTTGTCCTTGTTGTAGGCCAGCGGCTGGCCCTTCATCAGGGTCAACAGGCCCATCAGATGGCCGACCACGCGCCCGGTCTTGCCGCGTGCGAGTTCGGGCACATCGGGGTTCTTCTTCTGCGGCATGATCGAACTGCCGGTGCAAAAGCGATCCGCCAGGTCGATGAAGCCGAAGCTCTGGCTCATCCACAGCACGAGTTCTTCCGACAGGCGCGAGAAGTGCACCATGCACAGGCTCGCCGCAGCGGCGAACTCGATCGCAAAGTCGCGGTCGCTGACGGCGTCCAGGCTGTTCTGGCACACGCAGGGTACGCCGGCCTCGTCGACCATGCCCAGCGTGCGCGCGACGCGCTCGCGGTCGAGCGGGTAGCTCGTTCCGGCCAGCGCGGCGGCGCCCAGCGGCAGTCGGTTTGTGCGCCGACGCACGTCGATCATGCGCTCTGCATCGCGCGCGAACATCTCGACGTAGGCCAGCATGTGGTGGCCGAAGCTCACCGGCTGAGCCACCTGCAGATGCGTGAAGCCGGGCAGGATCACGTCGGCGTTGGTCGCGGCCAGATCGACCAGCGCGCGCTGCAGCGCGGCCAGCAGGCCGAGGATGGCGTCGATCTCGCCCAGCAGCCACAGTCGCACATCGGTCGCCACCTGGTCGTTGCGCGAGCGCCCGGTGTGCAGGCGCTTGCCGGCGTCGCCGACGAGTTGCGTCAGGCGCGCCTCGATGTTCAGATGCACGTCCTCGAGCTCGAGCTTCCATTCGAATGCGCCGGACTCGATCTCGGCCGCGACATCGGCCAGCCCTTGGACGATTGCGCGATGGTCCTGAGCACTCAAAATGCCCTGCGCCGCCAGCATCTCGGCATGCGCCAGGCTACCTGCGATGTCCGCTTTCCACAGCCGGCGGTCGAAGGCGACGCTGGCCGTGTAGCGCTGGACCAGTTCGCTCATCGGCTCCGAGAAAAGGGCCGACCAGGCGGTGGACTTGGCATCGAGTTGGTTGCTGGACATGGTGTCGTGTGGGTGGCGCAACACGCCCCTGCTGCGGGACGGTCGGAGTTGGCGACAATGCACGGGCGCCTCAGCCGGCGATTCTATCGGTGCCCACCTCGATGACCGAACCTGTGCCACCTGCAAGCTCCGGCTCACCGGCCGCCGTCGGCCGTAAGGACAATCGTGCGCGGGCGTCCAGGCAAAGCGACGAGAGCCATAGCACGACCTTCGGCAGCACCGGCTTCGGCGTGGCTCCCGGCATCCCTGCAACGCGGGCGAGCGCTGGCTCGGGATCGGCGTTCGACATGTGCCACGTCGGCGTGGTGCTGCGTGCCGTGCTGTTCGTTCACGCCGCGCTGGCACTCGGCGTGCTGTTCGCGGCCAGCGGCTTCGAGCAGTGGCTGGCGCTGCTGGCGCTGGGCTCGAGCGTTGCGCTGCCGGCCACGCTGCTGTGGCTGGTCGTGTCGTGCCTGCTCAAGGACGCACTGGCGCGTCTGCCGCAGAGCGCGCAATGGGCCGCGGCGATCGGCCTGGGCGCGGCCTGCGCCGGCGCCTGCTGGGCGCTGCAGACGCAGATGGGGCTCGGCGTGCTGGCCGATGGCGGCGCCTTCGCGGCGCGCCGCGTATTGGCACCCACGCTCGCCGGCGCCGCATTCGCGGCGTCGCTGTTCTACTGGCTGCGCTTGCGGGCGATCGCGCAAGACCCGGCGGACACCAGCGCGCGGCTGGCCGAGTTGCAGTCGCGCATCCGGCCGCACTTCCTGTTCAACACGCTGAACACCGCGATCACGCTGGCGCGCATCGACCCAGCGCGCACCGAGGGCATCCTTGAAGACCTGGCCGAGCTGTTTCGGGTTGCTCTGGCCGATTCCAACGAAGCGGTGAGCCTCGGCTCGGAGGTCGAACTCGCGCAGCGCTATCTGGCCATCGAGCAGATCCGGTTCGGCGACCGGCTGCGCGTCAAGTGGGAACTCGACCCCGCCGCCGCGTCGGCGCGCGTGCCGCCCTTGCTGTTGCAGCCGCTGGTCGAGAACGCCGTTCGCCACGGCGTGGAGCCGGCGGCCGAGGGCGGCGTGATCCGGGTGCGCACGCGCGTCAAGCGCGAGCACGCGGTGATCGACATCGACAACACGTTCAACGGCGAACCGTCGCCGCCCGGCGCCGGCATTGCGCTGCGCAACGTGCGTGAGCGGCTGAACCTGATGCACGACGTGGCGGCGCAGTTCGACATCCAGAACGAAGGCGGGATCTTTCGCGTGCGTATCGTGGTGCCACTGTGAGCGCGGCCATGAGCGAACCGCTGCGAATCCTCCTCGTCGACGACGAGGAACTGGCGCGCCTGCGGCTGCGCAGCCTGATCGCCGGGTGTCCCGCGCCCGGGGCCACGGTCGTCGGCGAGGCCGCCAACGCCACGCAGGCCGTGGTCTGGCTGGCGCAGCACGAATGCGATGCCGTGCTGCTCGACATCCACATGCCGGGCCGCGACGGCATGCAGCTTGCCGCCGAGCTCAAGCGGCGCGTGCCGCCGCCGGCGGTGGTGTTCGTCACCGCGCATGCGCAGCACGCGCTCGGCGCGTTCGAGCTCGACGCCGTCGACTACCTGACCAAGCCGGTGCGGCGCGAGCGCCTGCAGGCGGCGTTGCAGCGCATTGGCCAGCGCCTGGCACGGCCGGTGGCGGCTGCAAGCGCCGTCGACGCCGAGCCCGTGATCGTCGTCACCGAACTCGGCCGCGTCGTTCGCGTGCCGCTGCGCGAGGTGCTGTACCTGAAGGCCGAGCTGAAGTACGTGACCTTGCGCACGGCCGACCACACCTACGTCCTCGACGAGGCGCTGAGCGACCTCGAGCAGCGCCTGGGCGGGCACTTCCTGCGCGTGCACCGCAATGCCCTGGTCGCCCGCGGCGCGCTGCGCGCGCTGGAGCGTCGTTCGTCGGCCGATGAAGACGGCGCCGACGGCTGGGCCGTGCGCGTGAGCCCTGTCGACGAATGGCTGACCGTGTCGCGACGCCAGGTGATCGCGGTGCGCGAAGCGATGACGGAGTCCGACCTTGCGGGGAGTGCTTGGACTCGCCCGCGGCAGGGCTGAATCGTCAGGCCAGCGCCTCGCGCAGCGCTGCGGCTTCGCTGCCGAACGCATAGGTGTCCATGCCCAGGCAGCCCAGCGTCACCGCGTCGTACAGGCGCAGCGGCGTCGCGTCGCGTCCACCGGCACCGGCGGCCGGATACCAGGGCAGCAGATGCTCGTCGGTCGGGTGCATCAAGGCGGCGTTCGGCGCTTGGCGCCGGTAGTCGAACAGCGCGCTCCAGTCGCGGGCGGCGCTTCTCTCGGCCATCCAGTTGCGGAAGGCGCGGCTCTCGGGCATCTCGTCGCTGGGCGTGGTGTCGGCCGAGTGCTTTTCGGTGGCAGGGCGGTTGGCGAACACCCGCCGCAGGTTGTGGGTGATGCTGCCGCTGCCAAGCACCAGCACGCCCTCGCGGCGCAGCCCGGCCAGCGCCTCGCCGATGGCGAACTGCTGCTCAGGCGGAAGGTTAGGCACGAGAGCCAGCGGCAAGACCGGGACGTCGGCCTGCGGGTAGACGTAACGCAGCGCGGTCCAGATGCCGTGGTCCAGCCCGCCCTGGTCGAGCCGGGTCACGGGCACACCGGCGCGGCTGAGCAGCGCTTCCACTTCGACTGCGAGCGCAGGCGCGCCCGGGGCGTTGTATTGCATGGCGTAGAGCGCATCGGGGAAGCCGCCGAAGTCGTGCACCGTGCCGTGCTGCGCCGCGGCGAGCAGCACCGGCATGCGCGCGCTGGTGTGGGCGGAGATCGCGAGCACCGCCCTCGGGCGGCCGAAGCGCTTGTCGATCGCGGGGCCCAGGCGCTGCAGGAAGGCGCCGGCCGCGCCGGGTTCGAGCGCAATCATCGGCGAGCCGTGGGAGACAAAAAGCGAGGGCATGTCCATGTCGTGTATTGAAGCACCGCTCCCGGCTTCGGGTGTTCGCGGGCTTTGCACGCAGGGTTCAGCGCAACGCAGCGCGGCCTTGCCGGCACGCGGGTGACGCGACTGAGCTATCGTCGCGCCAGCCCCCCGTCGCTCCCTTTCGCATGCACGCCACTTCATCCCAGCATCCACCGCCCCCGGCTTGGTGGGTGCTTGCAGCGCGCCAGCTGGCACGTGACTTCCGTGCCGGCGAGCTGCGCCTGCTCGCCTTGGCCGTCACGCTTGCGGTGGCCGCGTTGACGGCGGTCGGGTTCTTCGCCGATCGTCTGGACAGCGGCCTAGCGCGCGACGCGCGCCAGTTGCTCGGCGGCGACGCCGTCGTCAGCAGCGACCAGCCGACGCCGCCCGAGATCACGTCCAAGGCCCGCGCGCTCGGCCTCAGCATGGCGACGAGCGCGAACTTCCCGAGCATGGCGCGTGCGCCCGATGAGCGCGGTGGTGCGGTCAGGCTGGTCGCGGCCAAGGCCGTGTCGGCAGGCTACCCGCTGCGCGGCGAGTTGCAGATCAAGGCCGCGCCGGAAGCGCCGCTGCGCAGCGTCGCCGAGGCGCCGGCTGCCGGCCAGGCCTGGGTCGACGCCGGCCTGCTCGACGCGCTGGCGCTGCACGTTGGCGACACGCTGCTGCTCGGCGACGCCGCGTTGCGCATCACGCAGATCCTCGTCGTCGAGCCCGACCGCGGCGCGGGCTTCTCGAGCTTCGCGCCGCGCCTGCTGTTCAGCGAAGCCGACCTGCCGGCGACTGGGCTGATCCAGCCTGCGAGCCGCGTGACCTATCGCCTCGCGCTTGCCGCGCCTTCGGGACGCGACGGGGCAGTGGGCGAATTCGTCGCCTGGACCGAGGCCCGGATCAAGGCGCTGAACCTGCGCGGCCTGCGCGTCGAGTCGCTCGAATCGGGCCGGCCCGAGATGCGGCAGACGCTCGACCGCGCCGGCAAGTTCCTCAACCTCGTCGCCCTGCTCGCGGCCTTGCTCGCCGCGGTGGCGGTGGGCATCGCGTCGCGCGAATTCGCGAGCCGCCACCTCGACGACTGCGCCATGCTGCGCGTGCTCGGCCAGTCGCAGCGAACGATCGCGTTGCAATACTTTGGCGAGTTCGCCGCCGTCGGCGTGCTCGCCAGCGTGGCCGGCGTCGCAATCGGCTTCGCGGTGCACTACGTCTTCATCTGGCTGCTGACCGGGCTCGTCAACGCCTCGCTGCCTGCGGCCAGCGCCTGGCCGGCGCTGTTCGGCATCGGCGTCGGGTTGACGCTGCTGATGGCCTTCGGCCTGCCGCCCGTGCTGCAGCTTGCACGCGTGCCGCCACTGCGCGTGATCCGGCGCGACCTCGGTGCGTTGAAGCCGGCTTCGCTGGCCGTGCTTGCGGCCGGCACGCTGGGTTTCGTCGCCCTCTTGCTCGCGGTGGCGAGCGACCTCAAGCTCGGCCTGATCGCCGTCGGCGGCTTCGCGGTCGCGGTGGCCCTGTTCGCCGCCGTGTCGTGGTTGGCCGTGATGCTGCTGCGCCGCGCGGTGCCCGAAGCACGCGCGCCGCGCTGGTTGGTGCTGGCAACGCGCCAGCTCGCATCGCGGCCGGCGTTCGCGGTGCTGCAGGTGTCGGCGCTCAGCGTCGGCCTGCTCGCACTGGTGCTGCTCGTGCTGCTGCGCACCGACCTCATCGCGGCCTGGCGGCGCGCCACGCCGCCGGATGCGCCGAACCGCTTCGTCATCAACGTGCAGCCCGAGCAGAGCGAGAGCTTTCGCGATCGCCTGCGCGCGGGCGGCGTGGCGAAGTTCGATTGGTACCCGATGATCCGCGGGCGGCTGGTCGCGATCAACGGCAAGGACGTGCTGCCGGACGACTTCGCCGACGAACGCGCGCGGCGCCTCGTCGACCGCGAATTCAACCTCAGCAACGCCGCCGCGCTGCCGCCGCACAACGAGCTGGCCGGCGGGCGCTGGACGGACGACGAAGCCGACGCCGTGAGCGTCGAAGAGGGCCTCGCAAAGACGCTCGGCGTCAAGCTCGGCGACCGGCTTCGCTTCGATGTCGCAGGCGTTTCCGTCGAGGGGCGCATCACCAGCCTGCGCAAGGTCGACTGGGGTTCGATGCGGGTCAACTTCTTCGTCATGTTCCCGCTCGCCAAGCTGCCCGATCTGCCGCGCAGCTACATCGCCGCCTTTCGCGCGCCGGATCGCGCCGGCTTCGACAACGCGCTCAGCCGCGATTTTCCAAACATCACCAGCGTCGACGTGTCGGCGTCGATCGGCCAGGTGCAGCACGTGCTCGACCAGGTGGTCCGTGCGGTCGAGTTCCTGTTCGGCTTCACGCTCGCCACGGGTCTGGTCGTGCTGTTCGCCGCGATCACCGCGACCCGCGAGGCGCGCTCGCGCGAGTTCGCGGTGATGCGAGCGCTGGGCGCCAGCGCGACACTGCTCGCGCGCGTGCAACGCGCTGAGCTGCTTGGTGTCGGCGCGCTGGCCGGGCTGCTGGCCTCGGTCGCGGCGATGGCCGTTGGCTGGGCGCTGGCGCGCTACGTGTTCGAGTTCAGTTGGAACCCATCGCCGTGGGTGCCGCTGGCCGGCAGCGCCTGCGGCGCGCTGCTCGCGCTCGGCGCGGGCTGGTGGGGGCTGCGCGAGGTGCTGCGCCGCCCGGTCGTCGATACGCTGCGGCAGGCCGCGGAATAGCGGCCGGGTTCAGTCGTTGGTGTTGACCAGGCCCATCTCGGCGCTGGCCATCAGCGACTCGATGTCCATCAGGATCAGCATGCGGTCCGAGACGCTGCCGATGCCGGTGATGAAGCTCGCATCGACGGCCGACGCGATTTCGGGCGCGGGCTTGATGGCGTCTGGCGCGAGTTCCAGCACGTCGGAGACCGAATCGACCACCGCGCCGACGACGCGGCCCTTGACGTTGAGCACGATCACGACCGTGAAGCCGTTGTAGTCGGCGCTGTCACAGCCGAGCTTAAGGCGCAGGTCGACGATGGGTACGATGACGCCGCGCAGGTTGACCACGCCCTTGATGAACGGCGGTGCGTTGGCGATGCGCGTCGGCACTTCGTAGGAACGAATCTCCTGCACCTTCAGGATGTCGATCCCGTACTCCTCTCCGCCGAGGCGAAAGGTGAGGAATTCGCCACCGTTGTGCGTGGCCTGAACGGTGCGCGCGGCCTCGTGACGGGCGACGCGGGCGGTGTCTGTGATCATGTCCATGGGGTGCTCCTGGCGGTTGGTGTGCTGGATCGTGCCGCGCGCACGGCGGGCGGCGCTTGAAGGGGCTATCGGCAGTTCGGTGTCAATCTGAAGGGGGCTGATGGATGCCGCGTTCAGAAGCTCGCCCAGTCGTCGTTCGAGGGCGGCTTGGGTGCTGCCACGGGCGCCGCGCGCGGCGCGGGTGCCAACTGCGCCGGAGGCGCCACGCGCTTGTGCACCGGCGCTTCCTTGCGCGGCGGCGTCGCGACGCGCTGCGGCTGCCCGGCGGCGGGCGCGGGCGTCCTCGGTGTCGCCGCCGCATAGCCGTCGAGCTTGAACGTGCTGACCAGGTGGGTCAATTGAGCGGACTGGTCCTTCAGGCTCTCGGCGGCGGCCGCACTTTGCTCGACCAGCGCGGCGTTTTGCTGCGTCATCTGGTCGAGTTGCGTGACGGCGATGTTGACTTGACCGATGCCGTCGGACTGCTCGGCCGAGGAAGCCGTGATCTCGCCGATGATGTCGCTGACGCGCTGCACCGACCCGACGATCTCGGTCATCGTTTGTCCCGCGTCGGCCACCAGGCGCGCGCCGGAGTTGACCTTTTCGACCGATACCCCAATCAGGCTCTTGATCTCCTTGGCCGCCTGGGCCGAGCGCTGCGCGAGGCTGCGCACTTCGCTGGCGACGACGGCGAAGCCGCGGCCCTGCTCGCCGGCCCGCGCCGCTTCGACGGCGGCATTCAGTGCCAGGATATTGGTCTGGAAGGCGATGCCGTCGATGACGCCGATGATGTCGGCGATTTTCTTCGAGCTGGCGTTGATCTCATCCATCGTCACCACGACCCGCGATACCACATCGCCACCGCGCGCGGCCACCTGAGCGGCTGAAGATGCGAGTTGGTTGGCCTGGCGCGCCGATTCGGCCGATTGCTTGACGGTGCCGGTGAGCTGCTCCATCGAACTGGCAGTTTGTTGCAAGTTGGACGCTGTCTGCTCAGTGCGCAGGCTCAGGTCCTGATTGCCGCTGGCGATCTCGGTGCTCGCGGTGCCGATGCTATCGGTCGCCGCACGCAACTGGGCCACCATGCGCGCCAGCGACTGCTGCATCGACAACAGGGCGTGCATCAACTTCGTCGACTCGTCGTTCCCGCTCTGCGCGACTGCCTGCGAAAGGTCGCCGCCTGCGATGCGGTCTGCGACATGGCGCGCTTCTTCCAACGGGCCGCAGATGCTTTGCATGTTGGTAAACGTGGAAGGCACCACCAGCACGCCCGCGAGCGTGACCGCCGCGCCGAACATGATCAGCGTTTTCCTGAACGTGTCTTCTATTTCCTGTTGCCTTGCAGTGCCCTCTTGCTGAAACAGCGCGCTCAACTCGTCGGCAACCTTCTCGGCTTCGTGGATGGCCTCCTTGGCCCGAGCCGCTGCCTCATTGGCGGCGGCGATCGTGCCGAAGGCCTTCCCTTCGATCCGACCCAGCACCTCAGCCATCGCGCCCGAGTAGGCTTGCAACGCCGTGCCCATCGCAGCCACTTTCTCGACATCGCTGCTGATGACCTGCGCACGCAGAGCGGCGACGGTCTTGGTTGCGTCGTCGCGCACGGTTTGCCACTGCTGTTTGTACTTGAGCAACTGCACCGGGTTGTCGTTGTGGATGATCACGTCTTTCTCGAAGCGGCGCAGGCTCCCCATCTGGTTTCGCAGAACGGCGAGGGACTGGCTTTGCGCGTAAGTCTGCGTCATGAACTCGCTGCTGTGCTCTTGAAGGTGCATCATGCCGATGAGGCCGATGCTGCCGATGGCGACGAGCAGGGTCATCACGATGAAGATGGCGCCGATCATGCGTGTACGGATGGTGAATCGACGGAAGAAGTGGTTGAGGCTCATGATGTTGGCTCGACGGTGGAAATGGAATGGCTCGTTGGCTTGAAGTGGCAACCGCGCTATGCCGCGGCGAGCCTGAATTTGGAGACGGCCTCGCGCAGCGCTTCGGCCTGGGACTTGAGGCTTTCGGCCGCGGCCGCCGACTGTTCGACGAGCGCGGCGTTCTGCATCGTCATCTGATCGACTTCGTTGACCGACTGGTTCACACGGCCGATGCCTTGCGACTGCTCGGCCGCTGCGTTTGTGATCTCGCCAATGATCTGTGTGACGCGCTGAACGGAGGAAACGATCTCGGTCATCGTCGCGTCGGCGTCCTTCACCAGGCGGCCGCCCGATTCGACCTTGTCGACCGAGGTCCCGATCAGGCTCTTGATCTCTCTGGCGGCCTGTGCCGAGCGTTGCGCAAGGCTGCGCACTTCGCTGGCGACGACGGCAAAGCCGCGCCCTTGCTCGCCCGCCCTCGCGGCCTCGACAGAGGCGTTCAGGGCGAGGGTGTTGGTCCGGAACGCGATTCCGTCGACGACACCGATGATCCCGGCGATCTGCCGCGAACTGGTGTTGATCGCCTGCATGGTGTCGACCACCTGCGCCACCGCGGCACCGCCGCGGGTGGCGACACCGGCTGCCGAGCACGCCATCTGCGAGGCTTGGCGTGCCGATTCTGCGCTTTGTTGCATGGCGCCGGTGAGTTGGTCCACGCTGGATGTCGCGCTCTGTAGGTTCGACGCCGTCTGCTCGGTACGCATCGACAGGTTCAGGTTGCCGCTGGCGATCTCATCAGACGCAACGCGCATCGACTCCGAGGACTGCAGCACCGAACTGAGCGACGCATTGAGCGGGCGGCCCATCTTGGCCAGTGCCCGGATCAGGTCGCCGACCTCGTCCACGCGCTCGCTGCGCGGCTCGAGGTCCAGGTGGCCGGATGCCACCTGGTCGGCCACCGTCACTGCGCGGTGCAACTCGGCGACGATCTTGTGCCGTACGAGCCAGGCCAGGCCGACTGCGGCGGCGGTGACGATGGCGCTGAGCACAAAGAGCAGGACGTGCGAGCGAGCGGCTTGAACAAGCATCGACTCGAGCAAGGCGGTTCCCTGCGCGTCCATGCGCGCGCAAAGGTCCGCGAGCGTCTTGGTCAGCGCGGCAAAGCTGGCATCGGCGCCCTGCATCGCTGCCACGCCGGTGTTGGTATCGACCGTCGATAGGTCGATCGCCTGGTCGGCCTGCTTCTCGTAGGCGTCGATTTGCGCACGGGCCTGCACGAGCAAGGCCTGCCCGGCTGGTTCGGCCGAGACGCTTGCGCCGACCGTGGCGATCGCCTGGCGCACGCCGGCTAGCGCGGACTTGAGCTTGGCCCGGCTCGACTGGACCGTGGCCTGGTCGAGCGAAGACACCAGGGCGACGGTCCGGTACACGCCGGCGTGGATGTGACCAGCTTCGCGCTGTGCATCGCCGAGGGCGCGGGTTTGGCCGATCTGGTCCTTGAACCAGGCTTGGCCTGCCAGCGTCTCATTGCGCGACATCCAGGCGCTCACGCCGGCTGCCCCGAGGACGACAGCGCCCGCCATCAGTGGCGCCGCAACCAGTTTGGAACCTAGCTTCATGGTCGCTCCCGTGTGACGCGCTTGTCCATGTGCTTGCCGTTGCAGGCGGCTTACTTGTAGACGCCGCCGCAAAGCACCACGTCGTCGACGCGCTCGCAGTACATGCTCTTGGGCTCGATCTTCTTGTTCGTCGGATTGGTGAACTTGTAGTCCTGCCAGAAGCTGCCCTTGGCCTGCGCGAGGTCGATGCGTTCCTTCACGAAGGGCTTGCCGTCGATGTCCTTGAGGTCGATCAGGTTCTTGCCGATCATCTTTTCGTTGGCATCGTGTGCGTACGCGGTGCCGTCCATGCCGTAGGCGACGAGGTACAGGTCGCGGTCGATGAACTGGCCGTGCTTGTCGCTGATCGCGGCGTAGGTCTTGTCCTTGCCGTTGGCCTTCAGGTAGACGACGCCCTTCTTGACCATCGCCGTCGCTTCGGCGGCCGTGGCGTTGCCGTCCTTGGCCTGCGCGGGGTTCAGGCACAGTCCCGCGACGGTGGCGGCGAGTGCAAGCGTGACTTTGAGAAAGTGTTTCGTGCGCATGACGATCTCCCTGGGAGCGATACGGATGAGCGGCTCGTCGCACAGCGCCTCACGCTGGCGTCGCTGTGGCGCGGTCTGCGCCCCGGCACGACTTGCGGGTTGACATGGTTATCGGCAGGACTCAGCGGGAAACTGAGAGCTACTTTTGGTTTGTGCGGTCATGTGGGAACGATGTAGCGCGCGCCTCAGTGGCGCGAGCGCCGCACCATGCTGGCAACGTCCAAGATCAGCGCCACCCGACCGTCGCCCATGATCGTCGCCCCGGAGACGCCGTCGACCTTGCGGTAGTTGGCCTCGAGGTTCTTGACGACCACCTGTTGCTGGCCGAGCAATTCGTCGACGAGCAATGCGACGCGGCCGCCGTCGGCCTCCACGACGACCATGATCGCGCTCGCGGCGTCGGCGTCGCTGCGTGGCACGTTGAACACACGCTCGAGGTCGAGCACCGGCATGAATTCGTTGCGCACCTCGACCAAGCGGCCCGTGCCGCCGACGGACTTGATGGTGTCGGCCTCGACCTGGAACGACTCGATGACGGATGACAGCGGCAGGATGTAGACCTCCTCGCCGACGCCGATCGACATGCCGTCCATGATCGCCAGCGTGAGCGGCAGGCGAACCGACACGCGCATACCGTAGCCCGCTGCCGAGTCGATTTCGACCGTGCCGCCGAGCGCGCTGATGTTGCGCTTGACGACGTCCATGCCGACGCCGCGGCCGGAGACGTCGGTGACGACATCGGCGGTCGAGAAGCCGGGGGCGAAGATCAGGTCCCAGACCTCGCTGTCGGCGAGCGTGTCGGGGGCGTCGATGCCGCGCTCGCGCGCCTTCTCCAGGATCTTCGTGCGCGAGAGGCCACGCCCGTCGTCGCGCACTTCGATCACGATCGAGCTGCCCTGGTGCGAGGCCGAAAGCGTGAGCGTGCCCTGCTCGGGCTTGCCCAGCGCCACGCGCTCGGCGGGCAGTTCGATGCCGTGGTCGCAGGAGTTGCGAACCAGGTGCGTGAGCGGGTCGGTGATCTTCTCGACCATGCCCTTGTCCAGTTCGGTCGCCTCGCCCTTGGTCACGAAGTTGACCTTCTTGCCGAGCTTACCGGCCAGGTCGCGCAGCATGCGCGGGAAGCGGCTGAAGACGATCGACATCGGGATCATGCGGATCGACATCACCGATTCCTGCAGGTCGCGCGTGTTGCGCTCCAGGTCCGCGAGGCCGCTGGTGAGCTGCTGGTGCAGCGCCGCGTCCAGACCCATGCTCTTCTGCGCCAGCATGGCTTGCGTGATGACGAGTTCGCCCACCAGATTGATGAGCTGGTCGACCCTATCGACCGACACCCGTAGCGTCGATGCTTCGGGCACCGCCGCGGCGACGCGGGTCGCGCCGCCGTGCTGGGCCGCTTTGGCAGCGGCCTCGGCCTGTCCGGTGGCCGGCTCGGTCGCGGTGTCGGCGTCCATCGGCGCGCCGGGCGCGTTGGCGAAGAAGCCATAGCCCAGTTCCGGCGCTTCGGGCGCCGGTGCACCGGGCGCATCGTTGTGGAAGCCGAAGCCCTTGTCCAGCGGCTGCAATGTGAGCTGCTCTCGGGCGACGTGAAACGTGAACAGGTCCAGCAGGTCGTTGTCGCTGCTGGTCGTCGTGATCATGAAGCGCCGCATGAAGTCCGCGCTCTGCCCGCCGTCCAGCGGCTCGATGGTTCCCAGGTCCGGGATCTCGCGGAACAGCTCGAGCAGGTTGTCGGCGTCGTCGGTTCGCTCCAGTGGACCCACGCGCAGCTCGAGCTGGCGCAGGCCATACGCTCCCGACGGCACCGGCGCCTGTGTGGCCGCCTCGGCCGTCACCGTCGCTGCGGGAGAGGGCTCGGCGGCAAGCACCGGCTCGCCAGCGACGAGTGCGCGCACGCTGCGTAGGAGCTCGGTCGTGTCCACGGCGTTGCCGCCCGCGCCCTGGCGGCACGCGAGTTGGCTGCGCAATGCGTCGCCCGACTGCAACAGCACGTCGACCATGGGCGCGGTCGGCATGAGTTCGTGGCGGCGCAGCTTGTCGAGCAGGGTTTCCATCTGGTGCGTCAACTCGGCTACGTCGGCAAAGCCGAATGTCGCCGCGCCGCCCTTGATCGAGTGGGCACAACGGAAGATGGCGTTGAGTTCCTCATCGTCCGCGGTCTGGATGTCCAGCCCAAGCAGGAACTTCTCCATTTGATCGAGGTTTTCGCCGGCTTCCTCGAAGAAGACCTGGTAGAACTGAGTCAGGTCGATGCCGGCGTTTGGCTGCGAGCTGCCGGTTGTGGTGTCACCCATGGCGAACTCCTGCGTGGCGCGTGGTGGTGTGGCTGGGCTGTCCGCGTTGCGGATTGCTAGCGAATGACCTTGCGGATCACCTCGATCAGCTTCGTGGGGTCGAATGGCTTGACCATCCAGCCCGTGGCGCCGGCGCTGCGGCCGGCCATCTTCATCTGGTCGCTCGATTCGGTCGTGAGGATCAGGATCGGCGTGGTCTTGAACTTGGGGTTCTCGCGCAGCTTTCGGGTCAGGCCGATGCCGTCCATGCGCGGCATGTTCTGGTCGGTCAGCACGAGGTCGAAGTCGAGACCGCCAGCTTTTTCCAAAGCGTCTTGTCCGTCGATCGCTTCGACGACGTTGAAGCCGGCGCTCTTGAGCGTGAACGACACCATCTGGCGCATCGACGCAGAGTCGTCCACGGCGAGGATTGAATGCATTGAATGCTCCGGGTTTGCTCGGGTGATATCGGCTGATTGAGTAATGGCTTTAGAAGAGGTCGATGGAACCGGCGTCCATCTCGTCCTGCGTCACCGGGTTGGGGTGCAAGGGCGGCATTTCCACTTCGGCCGGTCCGTCCTCGTCGTCGGCGAAGGTCTGGCGCGCGAGCTGGTCGACGCAACTGCGCAACCGGCGGTGGGTGTGCTGGATCAACTGCGTGGCCATGTCCTCGAACTGCAGTGCTACAACGGCATCGCCGAGCTGTCGTATCGCGGCTTCGAGCGGCGGCGAACGTTCGGCGGCGTTGCCCAGCGCGTCCAGACCGCGCCTGGCGCCATAGAAGCACTTCATCAGTTCCTCACAGGAGTGGG
This sequence comes from uncultured bacterium, assembly GCA_903830565.1. Classification (GTDB taxonomy): domain Bacteria; phylum Pseudomonadota; class Gammaproteobacteria; order Burkholderiales; family Burkholderiaceae_C; genus CAIKUF01. Next base: position 39,117 of record CAIKUF010000281.1, read on the forward strand.
TGAGCAGCGCGTGCAAACGGTCCAGGTCGTTGCTGACCATCAGCAGGTGGTCCTGAATGTCGGCCGCGGCCAGCAGCGGCAAGCCCAGAAACGGCTCTTGCGCGGCGTTTTCGTTTGTCGCCATCGATGCTCCATGTACGGCATGCCGCGCGTGCGACACACGATCCGTGACGCGGATCGTGCGGCGGTACCGGTCGCCGTGTCACCTGGATTTCGGCAGCCCGGCGAAATTCATGAGGCCAATCTGCGCATCGACAAGCTGCCAGGGCAACGCCGTCCGACGGGGCATACTCCGCAATATGACATCGCCCGACTCGCAGCGCACCCTGCGCGTCCTGCACCTGGAGGACTCCGAGCTCGACCACGCGCTGACGCTGGCGCAGCTCAAGCGCGGCGGTCTGGACGTGAAGATGCAGCGCATCGACTCCGAGCCCGAGTTCCTGCGCGCACTGGAGCAGGACTGGGACGCGATCATCTCGGACTACAACCTGCCGGGCTTCTCGGGCCTGGTCGCGCTGGACCTGCTCAAGGCGAGCGGGCGCGACATCCCCTTTCTGCTGCTCTCGGGTGAGATCGGCGAAGACGCGGCCGTCGAGGCGATGCGCAACGGCAGTGCCGACTACCTGCCGAAGAACAACATGGCGCGCCTGGTGCCGGCGCTGCTGCATGCGGTCGACGCGAACGAGACGAGGCGCGCGCACCTGCGGGCCGACCGCGAGCTCGGCGAGAGCAAACAGCGCTTGCGCGAACTCGCGCAGCATCTTCAGACCAGCATCGAGGCCGAGCGGGCGGCGATCGCGCGCGAGATCCACGACGACGTCGGCGGCTCGCTGTCGGCGCTCAACTTCGACCTCGCCTGGATCGCGCGTCATTCCGACTCGCCGGCGGTTCGCCAGCGCGTGGCTTCGGCGCTCGAGACCCTCACCCTGGCGATCGAAGCCAGCCAGCGGGTGATGCACAACCTGCGCCCGGCGATCCTCGAGCAAGGCCTGGTGGCGGCGCTGCAGTGGATGTCGGCCCGCTTCGAGCGGCGCACGGGCTTGGCCTGCCGTTTCAGCAGCGACCGCGAGACGCTCGATCTGCCGCCCGGCGTGCCGCTGGTGGCCTACCGCACTGCGCAGGAGGCGCTCACCAACGTGACCAAGCATGCGCTGGCGACGCGCGTCTCGATCGAGCTCACCGTCGCGGCGGGAACGCTGACGCTGGAAGTCAGCGACAACGGCCGCGGCCTCGATCGCGACGACCTCGCCAAGGAGCGCTCGTTCGGCATTCGCGGCCTGCACGAGCGCGCGAGCACGGTCGGCGGCTGGGTCGACCTGAGCAGCGGCGCGGGCGGCACCACACTGATCCTCTCGGTGCCGCTGCAAGCCGCCGAAGTGGCGGCCGGCATGGCGCCATCGCACGAGCAGGAACTCGCCAGCGCGCAAGTCAACCCGAGCAATTGGGGTGACCTGTGATCAAGGTGGTTCTCTGCGACGACCACGCGCTGATCCGGCGCGGCATTCGCGACACGCTCTCGGACGCCCCTGACATTGAGGTCGTCGGCGAGGCTGGCGACTACGGCGAGTTGCGCACGCTGCTGCGCACGACCGCCTGCGACGTGCTCGTGCTCGACATCAACCTGCCGGGGCGCAGCGGGCTGGATGTGCTGCACGTGCTCAAGGACGAAGGCCCGCCGCCGCGCGTGCTGGTGGTCAGCATGTACCCGGAAGACCAGTACGCGATCCGCGCGCTGCGTGCCGGTGCGTTCGGCTACGTGAACAAGGGCGGCGACCCGGCGCTGATCGTCGCCGCCGTGCGCACGGTTGCGCAGGGCCGCAAGTACGTCACGCCCGAGATCGCACAAATGCTGGTCGAGAGCCTGACGACGCCGGTCAGCGCGCAGGCGCACGAGAAGCTCTCGGATCGCGAGCTGCAGACGCTGGTCATGATCGCGTCGGGCAAGCGGCTGTCCGACATCGCCGAGGAGCTCAGCCTCAGCCCGAAGACGGTCAGTGTCTACCGCGCCCGCGTGCTCGAGAAGCTCGGCCTGACCAACAATTCCGAGATGACGGTCTACGCGATCCGCAACGGGCTGGTCGGGGACTGAGAGGCTCACGGCGTCGATCGTCGTGAAACTGTCGTCGAACGCTCATAAACTTGCCGTATGACCGTTGCCGCTACCGCGCTCGCGCTGCTCAACCGCGAAACCGCGGTCCTCGAATTCAATCGCCGCGTTCTGGCCCAGGCCAGGCGCGCGGACGTGCCGCTGCTCGAGCGGCTGCGCTACATCTGTATCGTCTCGTCGAACATGGACGAGTTCTTCGAGATCCGCCTCGCCGATTACATCGAGGCGGCGCGCCAGCCCGGCACGGGCGTCGCCAACAGCGATCTCGAATCGGTGTCGCGCCAGGCGCATGCGCTGATCGACGAGCAGTACAAGATCTTCAACGACGAGGTGACGCCGGATCTGCAGCGCGCCGGCATCGTCATCGTCAACCATGCCGAGCGCGATAAGGCGCAGTCGCGCTGGGTCGACGAGTTCTTCCAGTCGCAGGTGCGGCCGCTTCTGGTGCCGGTCGGGCTGGACCCGGCGCACCCTTTTCCGCAGGTGGCCAACAAGTCGCTCAACTTCATCATCCGTCTGGGCGGCACCGACGCCTTCGGGCGCGAGAACAAGATCGCCATCGTCAAGGTGCCGCGCGTGCTGCCCCGCGTCATCCGGCTGCCGGACAAGCTGGCCGGCGGCAAGCAGGCCTTCGTGCTGCTGACGAGCGTGATCCGGGCCCACCTCGGCGAGCTGTTCCAGGGCCGGCGCGTCGAGGCCTTCTCGCAGTTCCGGCTGACGCGCGATTCCGAGCTCGCGGTCGACGATGAGGACGTGAAGAACCTGCGCCAAGCGCTGCGCACGGGCCTGACGACGCGTCACTTCGGGCAGGCCATAAGGCTCGAGGTCGTGAAGAGCTGCCCGCCCGAGTTGTCCGACTTCCTGCTGCGCCAGTTCGGCCTGCCGCCGGCCGCGCTCTACCACGTCGACGGGCCGGTCAACCTGGTGCGGCTGAACGGGCTGATCGATGCCGCCGACGCGCCCAAGCTGCGCTTCCCGTCCTACACACCGTCGTGGCCGGCGGCGCTGCCGCGCGACGTGCCGATCTTCTGGCGCTTGCGCCAGGGCGACGTGCTGCTGCACCACCCGTTCGAGTCGTTCGAGCCGGTGGTGCGCTTCCTGCGCGAGGCGGTGTACGACCCGAACGTGCTCGCCATCAAGCAGACGATCTACCGCACCGGCACCGAATCGCCGCTGATGGACCTGCTGATCGAGGCCGTTCGCCGCGGCAAGGAAGTGATGTGCGTCGTCGAGCTCAAGGCGCGCTTCGACGAGGAGGCCAACATCAACTGGGCCGAGCGTCTCGAGGCCATCGGCGCGCAGGTGGTCTACGGCATCGTCGGCCTGAAGACGCACGCCAAGCTGCTGCTCGTGACGCGCCGCGAGGGCACGACCAAGCGCCCGGTGCTGCGCCGCTACGTTCACCTTTCAACCGGCAACTACAACCCGAAGACGGCCAGGCTCTACACCGACGTCGGCTACCTGTCGGCAGACGCCAAGCTGACTGCGGACGCCGACAGCGTGTTCCAGCAGCTCGCGAGCCTGGGCAAGACGCAGCCGCTGCGCAGGCTGCTGCAGGCGCCGTTCACCTTGCACAGCGAACTGATGAAGCAGATGCAGCGCGTCGCGCAGGCGGCGCGCACGGGCCACGATGCCCGCATCGTGCTCAAGATCAACGCGCTGACCGATGCCGCGCTGATCGGCGCGCTCGTGGACGCCGGCCAGGCCGGGGCCGAGATCGACCTCATCGTGCGCGGCGCCTGTTCGCTCGCGCCCGGGGTGCCGGGCAAGACCGAGCGCATCCGCGTGCGATCGGTGATCGGGCGTTTTCTCGAGCACACGCGGCTGCTCTATTTCCGCTGGGGCGACGGCGCGAGCGACGAGGCGCTGTACCTGACCAGCGCCGACTGGATGAGCCGCAACATGTTCCGCCGCATCGAGATCGCGTGGCCGGTGCGTGACCCCGCGCTGCGCCAGCGGCTGGTCGACGAATGCCTGGTGCCCTATCTGCTCGACGCCAAGGATGCCTGGCTGGAGCAACCCGACGGCAGCTACGTGGCGGTGGGCGGCGACGGCGCGAGCGCGCAGCAGGCCTTGATGACCCGGCTGCAAGGCAGCCGCCGGCCTGTTTGAGGAGACGCGATGGACCTGATCCTGTGGCGGCATGCCGAAGCCGAAGCCCCTGGCCCCGGGCAGGACGACCTCGATCGCAGCCTCACGCCCAAGGGCGAGCGCCAGGCCCGGCGCATGGCCGAGTGGTTGAACCAGCGCCTGCCCGAATCGACGCGCATCCTCGTCAGCCCCGCGCTGCGCACACAGCAGACGGCCAAGGCGCTGGAGCGGAGATTCAAAACCGTGGCCGCGCTGGCGCCCGAGTGCGGAGCCGATGAACTGTTGGCCGCGGCGCGCTGGCCGAAATCCGGCGAGCCGGTGCTGATCGTGGGCCACCAGCCGACGCTGGGCATCGTCGCCGCGCGACTGCTGGCCGGCGCCGATCTGGCCTGGTCGGTGAAGAAGGCTGCCGTCTGGTGGCTGGGGCAGCGCGATCGCGAAGGGACGGAGCAAGTGACCTTGCTGGCCGTGCAAGGGCCCGACAAGATCTAGTCGGCGCCGCGCGCCGCGATCAGACGCTCAGTTCGAGGGTTAGCGAACCGTAGCGCTGCCAGGCCGCGACTTCCTCGTTCAGCAGGTACATCGTGCGCGGATTGCGCTCGGCCCAGCCCGGCGCGAACGCCAGCCTGGCCGCGTCGGCGCTGCGGCGCAGCCTGATGGCGGTCGCGTCCACCGGCCGCCGCGCATGGCACTTGATGATGGCCAGACGCAGGCATATCACCTGCCAGGCGAAGGCCTCGTTTTCGAGCGCGGACTCGCTCTTGCGCAGGCTGCCGCGCTGCGCCAGCACGAGTTCGGCCAGCCGGCGCTGCTGGGATTGCGAGAAGCCCGCCGCATCCATGTGCGCCAGCACGTAGGCGCTGTGCCGGTGGTGGTCGTGGTGCGAGACCATCATGCCCACCTCGTGCAGCGCCGCGGCCCACGCGAGTTCGCGCCGGAACTCGACGCGTTGCGTCTTCGAGAACTCGGCCGACGCCGGCTGCTGCACGCCTGCATACAGCGCGTCGGCCACGGTGGCGACGCGCTCGGCCTGCGCCGTGTCGACGATGAAGCGCCGTTGCAGTTCGCTCACCGAGGCGTCGCGCATGTCGTGCGCATGCGCCGGGTCGCGTGCGGCGAAGCGTCGCTCGTCGAGATCGAAGATCACGCCCTGGCGCAGCGCGCCGCGTGCCGGTAGCAGCGCATCGATGCCGAAGTGCGTCGCCAGCGTGTAGAGGATGCACAGCCCGCCGGCGATCACCAGACGCCGGTCGTCCCGCAGCCCGGGCAGGTCCAGGCGCTCGATGTGGCCGGCGCGCAGGCATTGCTCGATGCACCAGCGCAGGCCTTCGGGCGTGACGCTGCCGTCGGTGACGCCGCCGGCGGCGAGTAACTGCGAAACTGCGCCGACGGTGCCACTGGAGCCGAGCGCCTCCTGCCAGTGTCTGCGCGCGAACGGCGCCAGTGCCTCCTCGAACTCGGCGCCGGCGGCGATCTGGGCCTGGCGAAACGCGTTCTTCGTCAGCCGGCCGTCGGGGAAGCATTTCATCGACAGGCTGACGCTGCCGACCTGGAACGACTCGGCCTGGGTCGGCGTGCGACCGGCGCCGAGGATCAATTCGGTCGAGCGCCCGCCGATGTCGACCACCAGCCTGCGCGCGTCCGACGGCTGCAGGCGCGCCACGCCGGCAAAGATGAGGCGCGCTTCCTCACGCCCGGAGATCACCTCGATCGGGTGGCCGAGCGCGGTCTCGGCGCGGGCCAGGAAGGCATTGCGGTTGCGCGCTTCGCGCAGCGTCTGCGTGGCCACCGCGCGGATCTGCGGCGAGCCGTAGCCGGCCAGGCGCTCGGCAAAGCGCTCCAGGCAATCCAAACCGCGCCGGGCCGCCTCTTCGGTGAGCAGCCCTTCGGCGTCGAGGCCGGCGCCCAGGCGCACGGTTTCCTTCAGGTAGGCGACGCGCCGGTAGCCTGCGGGCTGGACCTCGCCAATCTCCAGCCTGAAGCTGTTCGATCCCATGTCGATCGCCGCGTAGTGGTGCGGCCAGCGGGGCGCATGACTCGTTGCAACGGGCTGCGTTGGGTTCATCGCTGAATTGTCGGGGGTTTTCGCTCCGCCTTTATGCGCTGCAACGCCGCGGCGTGGCGCTTGACGCGGTTGCTAAGATGAAAGGCTCGGGACGGCGGCCTCCTTCCCGCCTTGCGCCGCGCCGCGCGGCGCGGCATGGACGAACGGAATCCCCAGACTGCCCAGCGATGATCCTCTTCTACATCGTTCTCGCGACGCTGCTCGGCGGCGTGCTCTCGGTCGTGATCGCCGCCGCGCTCACCGTCGGCCTGCTGGCGCGCCTCGTCAAGAGCCTGGTCAGCCTGTCGGCCGGCGTGCTGCTGGCGACAGCGCTGCTCAACGTGCTGCCCGAAGCCTTCGAAAGCCATGCCAGCCCGCACAACCTGTTCGCGACTTTGCTTGCCGGTCTGATGTTCTTCTTCCTGCTCGAGAAGGCCGAGATCTACCGCCACACCCACCATCACGAAGGCGACGGGCACCACCATGCCCACCATTTCGACGTCCAGCAGGCCGGGCAGGGCGGGTGGAGCGTGCTCGTCGGCGACAGCATCCACAACTTCTGCGACGGCATCATCATCGCCGCCGCCTTCCTGACCGACGTGCAACTCGGCGTCGTGACCTCGCTCGCAATCATCGCCCACGAGATCCCGCAGGAGGTGGGCGACTACATCGTGCTCCTGAACGCCGGCCTGCCGCGCCGCAAGGCACTGATCTACAACGCGCTTTCAGGCCTGTCGGCAGTGGTCGGCGGCGTCGTCGGCTACTTCGTCGTCGGGCCGTGGGAGGCGCTGTTTCCGTACCTGCTCGTCGTGGCGTCGAGCAGCTTCATCTACATCGCCGTTGCCGACCTCATCCCGCAGCTGCAGCAGCGCATGTCGCTCGCAGACACCGCGGCCCAACTGGCGTGGCTGGCCGCGGGAATGACCATCATCGTCGTCGTCGTGCGGCTGGTGCACTGACGACGCGGCAAGGCGCGGTACTCAGCGCACCACGAGCACCGGTATCGAGCTGTGGGTCAGCACCTTCTGCGTCTCGCTGCCGAGCAGCAGCGCGGTGACGCCGCGCCGCCCGTGCGACGACATGACGATCAGGTCGCAGCCCTTGCTCTTGGCGTGCTCGATGATCGCCTCCCACGGGTGCACGGCCTCGACGGTGTGCGCCTCACAGGCCTGGCCGGCCGCCTGGCAGGCATCGCGTACGGCGTTGACGCGCTCGGCGGCGATGCGCTCCTGCGCGTCGAAGAATTCCTGCGGCGGCACGGGCTGCATTTCAGAGATCGCGCTGTACGGAAAGGGCTCCTTCACGCTCAGGGTGTAGAGCGTTGCGCCCAGCGACTTGGCCAATGCGATGGCGGTTGCGGCGGCCTTCTTCGTGATGTCGGAACCGTCCGTGGGTACGAGGATGCGTGTGAACATGGCGTGCTCCTTCAGAGCGTCAAGGGCGAACTGATGACCTGCCAATGGTGCACCATTGCGACGGCTTTGGTTTGACGCGGGTCATGCGCAATGGGCACCCGCGGGGCGCGCTCAACCGCCGCGTGCCACCGGCCGTGCAGGGTCTGCGGACCATTCGCTCCACGACCCCGGATAAAGGCGCGCGCCGGGCATGCCCGCGGCCTCCATCGCCAGCAGGTTGTGGCAGGCGGTGACGCCCGAGCCGCACTGGTGCACGACCTCTTGCGAAACGGCGCGGCCGAGCAGCGCGGCGAACTCGCGCGCGAGTTGTTCGCGCGGCTTGAAGGTGCCGCCCGTGTCCAGGTTGTCCTTGAACAGGCGGTTGAGTGCGCCCGGGATGTGGCCGGCCACGCTGTCCAGCGGCTCGACGTCGCCGCGAAAGCGCTCCGGGGCGCGGGCGTCGACGAGTCGCACGCGGCCGAGCATGCGCTGAAGCGTGTCGGCGCTGACCGTCGGCATCGTGCGCGGGTGCAGCGGATACGGCGGTCGCGCCGTCACCGCGGGCACGTCGGTCGTCAGCGTTCCGCCGACCGCGAGCCACGCGTCGACGCCGCCGTCGAGAACCCAGACGCGGCTGTGCCCCAACCAGCGCAGCAGCCACCACAGGCGCGCCGCGTACGGGCCGCCCTGGCGATCCATCGCGACCACGCACTGCGCAGGGGCGATGCCCCAGCGGCCGACCGTCGCCGCAAACGCCGCCCGCGCGGGCAGGGGATGGCGACCGGTGAAGCCGGGGCCCAGCGCGGCCTTGGGGCCGGAGAGGTCGCGCTCCAGGTGAGCGTATTGCGCGCCGGGAACATGGCCCTGGGCCCAGGCGCGTTCGCCGGCCGAGGTGTCGGCGAGATCGAAGCTCGCGTCGAGGAGGGCGATGGGGCTGTGCGCCAATGCAGCCTTCAGCGAGGCGGCGTCGACAAGCGGGCTGGCGGGGGAGGCGGCAGGTTTCATGATTCGACGCTCGAAGTGGCCGGGTCGGCAGGGTTGACGGAACTGCGCAGGCTGGCTGCGGCGATGCCGGCGGCAACGATGAGCGCCATGCCGGCCAGTGCGAGGATGGTGACAGGATCGTCGAACCAGAGCACGCCGAACAGAAACGACCAACCGATGCCCAGGTACTGCAGGCTCGCGTTGACGAGTGTGCGGCCGGTGCCGTAGGCGCGCGTCATCATCAGCTGTGCCGCCGTCGCCAGCACGCCCACCGCCAGCAGCAGCGCCAGGCCGCGCGGGCTGTGCGCGTGCAGGCCGCCGGTGAGCGGCGTGGTCAGCGCGCCGGCAAGCAGCCCGCCGAGCGAGAAGTAGAACACGACGCGGTACACCGGCTCGCCGGCACGGACGAGGGCCGTCACCTGCAGATAGGCCATCGCCGCCAGCACGCCCGACAGCAGGCCGGCCAGGCCGCCCCAGAACTGGTCGCGCTCGATCGCGGGCTGGAGCACGCAGGCAACGCCCGCAAAGCCAACCAGCACCGTGCACACCAGCCGCGCGTCGATGCGCGAGCCGCCGAGGGCGATCGCGCCGCCGATCAGGAACAGCGCCATCCAGACCGAGGACATGTAGTTCAGCGTCATCGCAGTCGCCAGCGGCAGGTGGCCGATCGCGTAGAACCACAGGCACAGCGCGCAGACGCCGGTCAGGCTGCGCCAGAAGTGCATTGCCGGCACGGCGGTGCGCAGCGTTCCGCCTTGCCAGCGCGTGAGCATGGCGACGAACAGCGCGCCCACCAGGCCGCGGTAAAGCACGATCTCGCCGGCCGCATACTGCGTGGAAGCGAGCTTGACGCACACGCCCATCAACGCAAACAGCAGCGAGGCCAGGACCATCAGCGCCGGGGCCGACATCAAGCCCTCATCTGCTCGCGGTACCACTCGTGGAAGTGCCGCATGCCGTCTTCCATCGGCGACTGGTAGGGGCCGATCTCGTTGTCGCCACGGGCCAGCAGCGCGGCTCGGCCCTGGTCCATGCGCAGCGCGAGCTCGTCGTCCTCGTCGCAGGTCTCGAAGTAGGCGGCCTGCTGCGCTTGCACGTAGTCGCGCTCGAAGGCGAAGATCTCTTCGGGGTAGTAGAACTCGATGACGTTCGTCGTCTGCTGCGGGCCGACCGGATGCACGGTCGACACGACGAGCACGTTCGGGTACCACTCGATCATCAAGGTCGGGTAGCTCGTCAGCCAGATTGCGCCGTGCTCCGGCGCCCGGCCCTGCTGGTAGCGCATCACTGCCTCCTGCCAGCGCGCGTAGACCGGCGAGCCGGCGCGGCCGAGGGGCCTGCCCATCGCGTTGGCGACGCCGACGGTCTGAACGGAATACTCGGCACCCATCTCCCAGCGCAGGTCGTCGCAGGTGACGAAATTGCCGAGCCCGGGGTGGAAGGGGCCGACGTGATAGTCCTCGAGGTAGACCTCGATGAAGGTCTTCCAGTTGTAGCGGCACTCGTGCACGTGGACGCGGTCGAGCACGAAGCCGCTGAAGTCGAAGCACGGGCGGGCAGCGATGGCTGCGAGGTCGACTGCGACGTCGCGTCCGCCGCCCTCGAAGACGAGCCCGTTCCAGGTCTGCGTCGGGTAGTTGCGCAGGTTCAGGCAAGGGTCTTCGCGAAAGTGCGGCGCGCCGAGCAGTTGCCCGTGCAGGCCATAGGTCCAGCGGTGCAGCGGGCAGACGATGTTGCCGCGCGTGTTGCCTCTTCCGCGCAGCATCACGGCCTGGCGGTGGCGGCAGACGTTGGAGAGCAGATCCACGCCGCGCGGCGTGCGAATCAGCGCGCGCCCTTCGCCTTCCTGCGCCAGCGCGAGGTAGTCGCCGACCTCCGGGATCGCGACTTCGTGCCCCAGGTAGCGCGGCCGACGGGCGAAAATTTGCCGCGCCTCACGCGCGAACACTTCGGGATCGAAGTACGCCGAGACCGGCAGCTGTGGGCCACTGCCTCGAGGTGCTTGCGGCGTCTCGGCCTCGCTGGATCGGCGCGACTGCGCAACCGTGCCGCATGTGCTTGGGCTCGCGCTTGAGCCGTCATCAGTGCGCAGATCCGCCGGCGCTTCGCTTCGGCGGCTCAAGTCGGACATGATCCCGAGGGCCTCCAGGCACCGGTGGTGGGCCGCCACCCCGAGGGTACGCGCGGGGTGGGACATGGCGCAAAGCCCCTCGCGAGAAGGGCTTGCACTGAGGGCGCGATTGTACCCAGGCGCAACCGTCACTCCCCCCTCCTCTCGGCACGGCCCGGCGCTGCACCGGCCGTGGGCCGCGGGCGCGGGTGCAGCCGATGGGTGCAGCCGATGAGGCAGGCTGACTACAATCGAACTTTCACCCTGCAAAATGGCCAAGACGTCGACTGCTGCGCCGAACCCGACCCCGCCCGCGAGTTATGAAGACGCGCTGGCGGAGCTCGAACGCCTGGTCGGCGCCATGGAGAGCGGCCAGCTCCCGCTTGACCGCCTGCTCGAGAGCTACCGCCGCGGTGCGGAACTGCTCGCCCTGTGCCGCGGCCGGCTCGAAGCCGTCGAGACGCAGGTGAAGGTGCTTGAGGACGGCCAGCTCAAGCCCTGGATAGACGCATGAATCTGGCCGACTTCGACGTCTGGGCGCGCAGCGAACTCGACGCTGTCGAGCGCGCGCTCGAACGTTGGGTGCCCGCGGACGCGCCGGCGGGCCTGGGCTTGGCAATGCGTTACGGCGTGCTCGACGGCGGCAAGCGCGTGCGCCCGCTGCTCGTGCTGGCCGCCGCGCAGGCCGTGCAGGGCCGCGCGCAGGCGGCGCTGCGCGCAGCCTGCGCGGTTGAGCTGATCCATGCCTATTCGCTGGTGCACGACGACATGCCGTGCATGGACAACGATGTCTTGCGCCGCGGCAAGCCGACGGTGCACGTGCAGTTCGGCCAGGCGCAGGCGATGCTGGCCGGCGATGCGATGCAGGCGCTGGCGTTCGAGGTCCTGACGCCCGAGGTCGGCGTGCCGCCGGAATTGCAGGCCCGCCTGTGCAGACTGCTCGCTCGCGCTGCGGGCCAGGCCGGCATGGCGGGCGGGCAGGCGATCGACCTCGCCAGCGTCGGCCAGCCGCTGGGCGAACACGCGCTGCGCGACATGCACCATCGCAAGACGGGTGCCCTGCTGCAGGCCAGCGTGCTGATGGGCGCCGCGTGCGGCACGACCGATGCCGTGGCCTGGCGCGCGCTGTCGGACTACGGCGACGCGATCGGCCTTGCGTTTCAGGTCGTCGACGACATCCTTGACGTGACCCAGGCCTCGACGACGCTGGGCAAGACCGCCGGCAAGGACGCCGACAACAACAAGCCGACCTATGTGACCGTGCTCGGCCTCGCCGCCGCGAAGCGCCACGCGGCCGAATTGCGTGACGCCGCGCTGGCCGCGCTGGCCCGCAGCGGGCTCACGCAGGCCGCTTGGCTCAGCCTGCTCGCCGACAAGATCGTCGAGCGCGAAAGCTGAGCCGCAAGCTACTCAACTCGAACAATGAACCACGCCCTGCTCAAGACCATCCAAACGCCGGAAGACTTGCGTCGCCTATCGCGTGCCGAGCAAAAGCATCTGGCGCTCGAGTTGCGCGACTTCCTGCTGCACAGCGTCTCCAAGACTGGCGGCCACCTGTCGTCCAACCTCGGCACGGTGGAACTCACGGTCGCGCTGCACGCCGTCTACGACACGCCGCACGACCGCCTGGTGTGGGACGTGGGCCACCAGACCTACCCGCACAAGATACTTACCGGCCGCCGCGACCGCATGGACGGGCTGCGCAAGCTCGGCGGCATCAGCGGTTTTCCGCGCCGCGACGAGAGCGAGTACGACACCTTCGGCACCGCACATTCGTCGACCTCGATCTCCGCCGCGCTCGGCATGGCCGTCGCCGCGCGGCAAAAGGGCGAGAGCCGCAAGGTGGTCGCCATCATCGGCGACGGTGCGATGAGCGCCGGCATGGCCTTCGAAGCGCTCAACAACGCCGGCGTCTCGCACGCCGACATGCTGGTGATCCTGAACGACAACGACATGTCGATCTCGCCGCCGGTGGGTGCGCTCAACCGCCATTTGGCGCGGCTGATGTCGGGGCGCTTCTACGCCGCCGCGCGCGACACCGCGAAGACGGTGCTGAAGAACGCGCCGCCGCTGTTCGAGCTGGCGCGCCGCTTCGAGGAGCACGCCAAGGGGATGGTCGTTCCGGGCACGATCTTCGAGGAATTCGGCTTCAACTACGTCGGTCCGATCGACGGCCACGACCTCGATTCGCTGATCCCGACGCTGGAGAACCTGCGCCACCTGAAAGGCCCGCAGTTCCTGCACGTGGTGACGAAGAAGGGCTACGGCTACAAGCTGGCCGAGGCCGAGCCGGTGCGCTACCACTTCGCGTCGGCGCAGTTCGACCCCGCCAAAGGCATGGCCAAGGCCGCCCCTGGCAAGCCGAGCTTCTCGCAGGTGTTCGGACAATGGCTGTGCGACATGGCGGACGTCGACGAGCGCCTGGTCGGCATCACGCCGGCGATGCGCGAGGGCTCGGGCATGGTCGAGTTCGAGCGCCGTTTCCCGCTGCGCTACCACGACGTGGGCATCGCCGAACAGCACGCGGTGACCTTCGCCGCCGGGCTGGCGGCCGAGGGCCTCAAGCCCGTCGTCGCGATCTACTCGACCTTCCTGCAGCGTGCCTACGACCAATTAATCCACGACGTCGCGCTGCAGAACCTGCCGGTCGTGTTCGCGCTCGACCGCGCTGGTATCGTCGGCGCCGACGGCCCGACCCACGCCGGGGCCTACGACCTCGCCTACATGCGCTGCATCCCGAACATGAGCGTGATGGCGCCGGCCGACGAGAACGAATGCCGACAGATGCTGTACACGGCGTTCCTGCAGGACTTCCCGACGGCGGTGCGCTACCCGCGCGGCAGCGGCGTCGGCGTGCAGGTGCAAGAGGAGATGACCGCGCTGCCGTTCGGCAAGGGCGAAGTGCGGCGCCAGAGTGCGAGGCGCGGCCAGCGCATCGCCATCCTCGCCTTCGGCACGCTGCTCTACCCCGCGCTCGAAGCTGGCGAACGGCTCGACGCGACGGTCGTGAACATGCGTTTCGTGAAGCCGCTCGATGCCGATCTGGTGAGCGAACTCGCACGCACGCACGACGCCATCGTGACTGTCGAGGAAGGTTGTGCGATGGGCGGCGCGGGCAGTGCGGTGCTCGAGGCGCTGCAGGCCGCGGGCATCACGGTTCCGGTGCTCGTGCTCGGGCTGCCCGACGTATTCGTGGAGCACGGCGACACCGCCAAGCTGCTGGCGCAGTGCGGGCTGGACGCGGCCGGCATCGAGCAGTCCATCCTCAAGCGATTCCCGGCCAAGCCCTTGCTGGTGAGGCCGGCGGCGAACCGTTGAGACTTCTTGAACGCGGCCGACAGCCCTGCGCACACCACGGCTGATCGAACGCTGTCATTCTCGGGCCCTGCCAGGACCTGAGCGTTTTGCGGGTCGCCTCGACAGGGGCGGTCCGGGACCCGATGAATCCGATGAACCATCTGAAGGACGCCTTGCATATACCCGACACCCAGAGCGGGCGCGACGAGCGCCACCTGGCGATCCAGCACGTCGGCGTGCGCGGCTTGCGCTATCCGCTGCAACTGCGCATCGGCAAGGCGGTGCTGCCGACGGTGGCGCTGTGGTCGCTCGACGTCGCCCTGCCGGCGGAGCAGAAGGGCACGCACATGTCGCGCTTCGTCGCCTGGCTGGACGCGCTCGCCGGGCCGCTGGACGGCGACGCGCTGCGCACCGAGGCCGGGTGCATGCTCGAATTGCTGCATGCCGGCCAGGGCCGCATCGAGGCGAGCTTCCCGTTCTTCCTGCGCAAGCGCGCCCCGGTCTCTGGCGTCGAGAGCCTGCTCGAATACCAGGGCCGCTGGATCGCTGAGGCGCGGGCAGCTAACGCCGGGACCACGCTGTGGGCCGAGGTCGTGGTTCCGGTCAAGAGCCTGTGCCCATGCTCGAAGGAGATCTCCGACTACGGCGCGCACAACCAGCGCTCGCTGGTGACCATTCGCGTCGAGATGCTCGCCGAGATCGCGTGGACCGAGCTCGTGCGCTTCGCCGAGGACAGCGCGTCGAGCGAGATCTGGCCGATGCTCAAGCGGGCCGACGAGAAGTGGGTCACCGAGCGCGCCTACGAGAACCCGAAGTTCGTCGAAGACGTCGTGCGCGACGTGGCGCTGCGGCTCGCGGCCGACGCGCGCATCGGCCGCTACAGCGTCGACGTCGAGAACCTCGAGTCGATCCACAACCACTCGGCCTTCGCGCGCATCGAGCGCGGTTGACAGGCTGAGCCGGCGGCGCGGCTCAGGTGCTGGTGGCGGCCAGAAACAGCCTGCCGCTGCGCGTGCCGGAGCGGCAGAAGGCGAGGATGGGCTTGGGCAGTGATGCCAGCAGCTCGCCGAAGCGGGCGATTTCTTCCAGGCTCTGATAGCCCGGCGCGACCGGCAGGTGGACATAGGTCAGCCCCGCCGCGACGGCTGCGGCCTCGATGGCCGCACTGGTCGGTTGCCCGGGGCCGCCTTCGAAGTCCGGGCGGTTATTAATGACGCTCTTGAATCCCTGCGCGGCTGCGAGCGCCATCGCTTCGGGGTCGAGCTGGGGCGCCACGCACAGGTCGGCGCTGAGCTGTTGAACGGGAAGCGTTGCCATCGAGACTCCTTGGACCCAGGGTTCGGCTACGGCGCCAGGACCTTCTTCACGGCGGCTGACACGATGCCCATGTCGGCCTTGCCGGCAAGCTTAGCCTTTGCCGCGCCCATCAACTTGCCCATGTCGGACGGGCCGGCGGGGCGGCCGAGTTCGGTGGCCAGCGTGGTGGCGAGCACGGCCACCTCGTCAGCAATTTCGTCGGTTGTCAGCCTTTGCGGCAGGTAGGCTTCGAGCACCTTCAGCTCGGCGGCTTCCTTGGTCACGAGGTCAGCGCGGCCGCCGGCCTCGAACTGCGCGATCGAATCCCGCCGCTGCTTGATGAGGCGGTCGACGATCGCCACCACCGCCGCGTCGTCGAGCACGATGCGCTCGTCGACTTCGCGTTGCTTGATGGCCGCCAGCAGGCCGCGGATGGCGAGCAGGCGCTCAGCGTCGCGCGCGCGCATGGCGGTCTTCATGTCGTCGGTGATGCGGTCCTTGAGGGTCATGATGGCGCCTTGCGGGAATTAGAGGCTGAGAGTTCTTCGGGCCGGCCCGAGCAGCGCGCCACAAGGCTGCCGATCTAGGCGCAAAGCACAGCCATAGCCCCCGCTATGGCGAGCATTTGCAACGACGAGCGGATGCCTTGTGGCGTGATGAGCGAGCATGTTCGAAAGACTCTCAGCCTCTCAAGTGTCCAGAAAGCCGAAAGCCCGCGAGGCTTTCCATCGCGGGCTTTGCAGAGCCGGGCTATCGGCTCAGTACATGCGCTTCGGGAGCTGCATGCTGCGGATGCGCTTGAAGTGGCGCTTCACGGCGGCGGCCTTCTTGCGCTTGCGTTCGGCGGTGGGCTTTTCGTAGAACTCGCGAGCGCGCAGGTCGGTCAGCAGGCCGAGCTTTTCGATGGTGCGCTTGAAGCGGCGCAGGGCCACGTCGAACGGTTCGTTTTCCTTGACGCGAACAGTAGTCATTGAAACATCAGAGTTGAGGTTGGCGGTGCCCTTGCCGGCCCACGGCCCGGCCGGATACCGGGCCATGGCTTGGAATCGCGCCACGGCGCAGGGCTTCCAGCAAAGACGAACATTATAGCCCGGCGCGATGCGACCCGCAAAGGTGCCCATCCGTCACCGGCTCCAGCGCGGCGCGAGCCAGGCGACCGCCGGTGCGATCGCCGCCATCACGAGCACGACGACCGCGCCCGACGGCAGGTCGAATCGCGCCGAAAGCGCGAGCCCGAGCAGGTAGCCAAGCGCACCGATGGCGTAGGCGAGCGGCAGGCGCCGCGCCGTGCGCAGGCTGCGCACCGCGAGCGCGGGCACGATCAGGCTGGTGAAGACGAGGTACACGCCGACGAGTTGCACCGACGCCGTAACCGCCAGCGCGAACAGCAGGTAGAAGCCCGCGCGGCCGAGCTTCTCGCGGGCGCCGAACCACAGCGCGAGCACGAGCGCGGTCAGCACCGCCATGCCGACGAGTTGCTGCGTCGAGACCCACAGGATCTGCCCGATCAGCAGGTCCTTTAGATGCTCGCCGCCGTGCGGGTTGCCGGCGAGCAGCAAGAGGCCGACGCACGAGGCCAGCACGAAGAGCACGCCGATCAGCGCCTCCTGGATCTCGGGCCAGCGGCGCTCGGTCCAGGTCAGCACCAGTGCGCCGAGCAGTGCCGCCGAGAGGGCAGATATCTGCACCGCCCAGCCCTGCGGCTCGAAGCCCATCGCATCGGCGGCAATGACGCCGATGCCGGCGATCTGCGCGATCGCGAGGTCGATGAAGACGATGCCGCGCTGGAGTACCTGAGCGCCCAGCGGCACGTGCGTCGCAAGCACCAGCAGCCCGGCCACGAGGGCCGGCAGCAGGATGCGCCAGTCGATCGCTTCGGTGGTCATTGGGCGGCTTTCAGAAGGCGCTGGATGGTGTCGTCGAAGAGCGCGAACAGGTCCTTCGCCTGTTCGTCGCCGCCGACCGTGAACGGCAGCACGACGATCGGCAGTTTGGTGCGCTCGGCCAGCCATTCGGCGCCACGGCCGTCGTTGTACGCGGCGCGCAGGATCATCTTCGCCGGGCGGGCCTGCAGGCCGGCGAGCACCGTGCTCAGGTGCGCGCTGGTGGGGTCGACGCCCGGCTTGGGTTCGAGCACCGCCACTTCGACGAGGCCCAGCCACTGCTCTAGGTAGGGAAAGGCCTTGTGCTGGACGACGACGCTCGTGCCGCGCAGCGGCGCGGCTTCCTTCTCCCAGCGCTGGATGGCGCCCTTCCAGCGCGCCAGGAAGTCCGCGCTGCGGGCCTGGTAGGTTGCGGCATGGGCCGGGTCGAGCTCGGCCAGGCGGCGCGCCAGCGGCTCGGCAACGAGCGCGATATTGCGCGGGTCGGTCTGGATGTGCGGGTTGCCCGCGGCGTGCACGTCGCCATCGGCGCGGTCCAACCGGTCCGGCACCTCGAGCTTGCGAACGAAGGCCGCGGCTTCGAAGTTGCCTGGCTTGCCAGGTTGGATCGCGTTGTTGCCTGACTGGCGGATCAGCACCGGCAGCCAGCCGACTTCAAGCTCGGCGCCGGTGCACACGAGGAGGTCGCTGCCGCGCGCCGCGGCGACGAGGCTAGGCCGGGCCTGGATGTGATGCGGGTCCTGCAGGCCGGTGGTGGCGACGTAGACGCTCGCCTTGTCGCCCGCGAGTTCCTGCACCAGCGCACCCCACTCGGGTTCGCAGGCGAGGACCTTGAGCGCGGCCTGCGCCTGCGTTGCCAGGGCGCAAAGCAGCGCCGATGCAACGAATAGAGATCTTTTCATGGCGGAGCCCTTCAGTAGCTGTGCGCACCATGCGAGCCGAGGCTCATCTGGTACTGGATCAGGATCTGGTTGTCGGTCAGGCCGTAGCGCGCCTTGTCCTGCGCGAACTGCAGCCGAACGCGGCTGAACTCGCTCGGCGACCAGTCGAACATCAGCGTGCTGCGCGTCGGCGCGTAGGTCGGCAGGTAAAGGTTGGCGCTGTTTGTCGACGCGTCGACGTTGCCAAGGTTCAAGCGGTCGTAGCGCAGGCCGACTCGCCACGCCGGCATGAACTGGTACACGGCCTGCGCGTACCAGCCGCCCTGCGTCGAGCGATAGCTGTCTTTGATCCCGAGGCCCGCGCTGTCGTAGACCAGCGAGCCCGATTCGTAGCGTCGCATGTACTCGCCCTGCAGCGTGAGGTTGGTGCGCTGCGGGTTGCCGTTCGGCGCCCACTTCCACACGCCGTCGACGATGGCCAGCCGCGTGTTACCGGTGAAGGTGCTGGTGACGCTCTGGCCTGCGCCGTCGATGCCATCGGATGCGCGGTCTTCGGCCCTGGCCCACAGCATCGAGAGGCCGGCGCGCCAGCTCTGGCTGGCGCCGATGTCGCCGCCGGTGTGCGCGAACAGCGTCGCCGTGCCCGGCCGGTTGCGGCTCGCGCCGCCGCTCGGGAACGGGCCCGACGCGCCGACTTCACTGCCGATCTCGACAAAGTGCGGGGTGGGCAGCAGGAAGCGCAGTTGCAAGCCGTCCTCGTGCAGCGCGCCGTCGAGAAAGGCCTGATAGACCAGCGGCGCGTCGACGAAGTCCCAGGTGTGGGCGTGCTTGTCGTTGTGATAGCCGATGCTGGACAGGAATCGCCCGGCGCGCAGCGTCAGGCCATCGGGTAGCGCCGTGGTCTGCACGTACGCTTCCTCGACCGAGGCCGTGTTGTCGGCCGTCAGCGCGACGTTCAGCGCGCCGTAGAACCACGGGTCGACGTTGGCCGAGATGGCGAGTTCGGACTCGCCGAGCGAGAAGCCCTGCGCGCCGGGGCCAACCTCGTTGCCCGTCAACATGCCGGCGATGCGGTACTTGCTTGGGTCCTGCGACAGGCTGGCGTAGCTGCCCGAGAGGATCAGCGCAATGGCCGGGTTGAAGCCACCCGCCGAGGCCTGCGCGTTGGCGGGAGTTTCGGCAGCGGGCGGCGCCGCCGCGGGCGCTGGAGGCGGCGATGCCGCGGCCACCGCAGGAACCGGCGCGATGGCCGGCGCAGGCTGGGCGGCGAGGCCGGCCTCGGCCTGCTTGAGGCGCGCCTCCAGCGCCTTCATTCGGGCCTCGTAGTCCATGCGCATGGCCGCGATCTCCTGGCGCAATTCATTCAGTTCGGGGCTGTCGGCGGCGTGCAAGGGCGGCGATGCGATCGCCAGCGCGACCAGCAGGGCCGCGAGCGGAATGGGACGTGACATGTCGGTTCGTGCTCCATGACAGCGCTCGTACCGGCATCCGGGTGGAGCGTTGCGGCGTCGATGGGGAAGAGCAGATGCTTGAACGGCCGTGTCGCGCTGCGTGCGCGAATCACTGGCAGCCCGCTGGCATCGGCCGGGCCGGAGACGTCAGAGCGCAGCCGGAGGGGCGCGCGAGATGTAGGCCGTGAAGACGACGGCGCGGGGCAGCATTGCCGGCGCGCCGGCCTCGACTCGGTTGTCGGCGAGGGACGCAGGCGCCAACGCAGTCGTCGGCGCTGCGCCGTCGAGCCCGGCGTAGAGCAGGCACTGCTCGCAGGCCTGCGCGTGCAGCGACACCGGGACGTGGTGGGCCGACGCCTGCACCGCCTGCACGGCATGCGACAGACCGTGCAGTTGCGCCTGCATCCCGAGCAGCAACGCGGCGGCGGCGCACAGCCAGACGATGGCGCGGCGGTGGCGATGCATGAACGAGGTGATCACGCCTGCATCCTAGCTCACGGCTTGACGCGCGCCACCCGCAGCACGGGCGGCGTGCGCTTGACCATGCGGATGACCTCGGCCAGATGAAGCCGGTCGCGAACGCTGATCACGAGGCGCAGCTCGGCCGATTCGCCGACCGCGTCGTCGTCCATGTCGATGTGGGTGATGTCGGCCTCCGCTGCGCTCACGGCGGCGGCAACTTGCGCCAGCACACCCTTGCCGTTGTGCAACAGCAGACTGATCGTGGTCTCGAACGGTCGCGTCGGCTCCTCGGCCCAACCGACGTTCATCCAGTGTTCGCCGTCGCGCTCGAAGAGCCGCTTGCCGACCTTGCAATCGCCCGTGTGCACGACCAGGCCTTCGCCGCGCCCGAGGTAGCCGACGATGTCGTCGCCCGGTATCGGGCGGCAGCACTGCGCCGTGCGCACCGACGTGCCCTCGCTGCCGTCGACCAGCACGCGCTGCGCGGGCATCGAATCGGGCGTGGCGTAAAGGCCCATCGACATCGTCACCGCGTTGGGCCGAATGCCGCGCTCGGCCATCAGGCCGGCCAGGCGCTTGGCGACGATGGTCGCGATCTTGCGTCCGAGGCCGATGTCGGTCAGCAGGTCGCCGCGGGTTCGGCTGCCGCTCCATCGCGTGAGCTGCTGCCACAGCGCTGCGCCTTCTGCGTCCTGCGGGTCGCCGCTCGGCGGTTGCATGCCTTCGGCGCGCAGCGCCTGGGCGAGCATCTTCTCGCCGAGCTGCTGCGACTCTTCCTGCTCCATCGTCTTCAGGTAGTGGCGGATTTTCGAACGCGCGCGCCCGGTGCGAACGAAGTTGAGCCAGCTCGGGTTCGGCCGCGCGTTCGGCGCGCTCATTACCTCGACCACATCGCCGCTGCGCAGCTCGGTGCGCAGCGCGACCGGTTCGCCGTTGACCTTGGCCGCCACGCAGTGGTCGCCGACGTCGGAGTGGATCGCGTAGGCGAAGTCGATCGGCGTTGCCCCGCGCGGCAGGGCGAGGATCTTGGACTTCGGCGTGAACACGTAGACCGCATCGGGGAAGAGATCGATCTTGACGTGCTCGAGGAACTCGTTCGCGTCGTGCGTCTCGTGCTGGATGTCGACCAGCGA
>CAIKUF010000282.1 GCA_903830565.1 uncultured bacterium
CAGCCGCGTCTCGTCCATGTCGATCACCATCCCTGTGATGATCAACTCGCCCCCCATTGGGCCTCACGCCGCCTCGCTCAGGCTCATTCCTCGTTGGAAACACGCCCCTCGTTCAGGCTCATACCACGTTGGACAAGGCTGAGCTCGGCAGCCGAGTCCCAATAGGAGGACAATACAGGGTTAAGCCGGCACAGCGCCGGCACGCTTTCAACCCGGAATTCAAGCCCCAGCGCCATGGCCACACGACGTTCCGCACCCACTCCTCCCACCGACGGCTCGAACAAGCTGCGTCAATCGCAGGCCGAGTACACCGCCGCCCGCCCGGCCCCGGAGCGCGGCGTGAAGCCGATGATGTCCAACTCCCGGATGTACGTTTGCCGGCGCTGCCAGGCGAACTTCAAGACCGGCGACGGCAAGCCCGACCTGCGCCTGAGCGGTCTGGGCAAGTGCAACAAGTGCATTGCCGCGACGGCGGTCGCCGCCTGAGCCGTTCCTGACAGGCCGCTGGCCGCCATCCAACGAGGTCAACGTGTCGCAAGCGAGGTACCTGTGTGGTTGGTTCTTCGCCATCGCCATCGCCTGCACGCTTGCGCTGGGCGGCTGCAGCGGCTATTCGCCCAAGAAGCTGCAGGCCGGCCAGACCGAGGCCGAGGTCGTGCAGCAGATGGGCCCCCCGACCGCGCGCTACGCGCTGCCGGGCGGGGGCAAGCGCCTCGAATACGCCCGCGGCCCGGCCGGGCGCGAGACCTACATGGTCGACTTCGATGCCGGCGGCCGCATGACGACCTGGGACCAGGTCCTGAACCTGCCCAACCTGTACGCGATCTCGCCCGGCATGACGCAAGACGAAGTGCTCTTGCGCGTCGGCCATCCGGGAACGACGTTCCCGATCAAGCGCCAGCAACTCGTGCTCTGGAACTACCGCTACCCGACCAACGACTGCCTGTGGTTCCAGATCTCGATGGGCGACGACGGCAAGGTGATCACCGCCTCGCAGGGCACCGACCCGCAGTGCGACGCGCCCAGCGACGCCCGTAGCGACGGCCGCTGAGCGCCGGGCCGCCTCGGCGCCTCAGGCGCCCAGCAACTGCCGGAGCACGAACGGCAGGATGCCGCCGTTGCGGTAGTAGTCGACCTCGATCGGCGTGTCGATGCGCAGCGTCACCACGAGCGTCTTGCGCGTGCCGTCGGCATCCGTGACGACGAGCATCGCGTCGCTCTGCGCCTTGAGTTCGCCGAGCACGACGTCGATCACCTCGTCGCCCTTCAGTCCCAATCCTTGCCAACTGTCGCTGCCCTTGAACTGCAGCGGCAGCACGCCCATGCCGACCAGGTTGGCGCGGTGGATGCGCTCGAAGCTCCTGGCCACCACGGCCTTGATACCCAGCAACTGCGTTCCCTTGGCGGCCCAGTCGCGGCTCGAGCCGGTGCCGTATTCCTCGCCCGCGAAGACAACCGTCGGCACGCCGGCAGCGAGGTAGCGCATCGCGGCGTCGTAGATCGCGAGCCGCTCGCCACCCGGCTGGTAGAGCGTCGTGCCACCTTCCTCGCGCGAGCCGTCGGCCCGCGCCGGCAGCATCAGGTTCTTGATACGCACGTTGGCGAAGGTGCCGCGCATCATCACCTCGTGGTTGCCACGGCGCGAGCCATAGCTGTTGAAGTCGGCCTTCTTCACGCCCTGGGCGAGGAGGTAGCGGCCGGCGGGCGACACCTCGGTGAACGAGCCCGCGGGCGAAATGTGATCGGTCGTGATCGAGTCGCCGAACAGGCCGATGATGCGGGCGCCGCTGACGCCGGGAACGAGCGCCGCCGGTTGCATGGTGAAGCTCTTGAAGAACGGCGGCTCGGCGATGTAGGTGCTGCTCGGCCACGAGTAGACATCTCCGCCAACGCCGGTAATGCGCTGCCATAGCTCGCCGGGGTCGCTGCGCACGAGTGCGTAGTTGGCGCGAAATGCCTTGCCGTTCATTGCGAACTTCATCAAGGCGTGGATCTCGTCGCTCGCCGGCCACACATCGCCGAGGAAGATGTCCTTGCCGCCATACCCCTTTCCCAGCGGCTCGGTCATCAAGTCGCGCATCACGGTGCCGGCAAGCGCGTAGGCGACCACCAGCGGCGGGCTGGCGAGGAAGTTGGCCTTCAGGTTGGGGTGGATGCGCGCCTCGAAATTGCGGTTGCCCGACAGCACGGCCGCGCACACGAGGTCGTTGCCCGTGATCGCGTCATTGATCTGCGCCTTCAGGTCGCCCGCGTTGCCGATGCACGTCATGCAACCGTAGCCGGCAACGGCAAAGCCCAGCCTTTCGAGGTAGGGCAGCAACCCGGTCTTCACGAGGTATTCGGTGACGATGCGCGAGCCCGGTGCGAGCGAGGTCTTGACCTGCGGCTTGACCGTCAGCCCGGCCAGGACGGCCTTCTTCGCCAGCAGCCCGGCGGCCAGCATCACGCTCGGGTTCGAGGTGTTGGTGCACGAGGTGATGGCTGCGATCAGCACGTCGCCGTTGCGAATGCCCGCGCCGTCCGCGGTGCGAAAGGTTTGCCCGAGCTTATCGGGCGGCTGGTTGTAGCCGTCCTCGCCCTGGGGCTTGCTGAACAGCGACGCGAAGCGGCTTTTCACCTGGCCGAGCGCGATGCGGTCCTGCGGCCGCCTGGGGCCTGCCAGACTGGGCTCGATCGCAGCGAGGTCTAGCGTCACCACCTGCGTGTAGTCGATCTCGCCCGCGCGCGGAACGCCGAACAGTTGCTGCGCCTTGAAGTAGGCCTCGAAGGTCTCGATCTCGGCTCGCGTACGCCCGGTGCCTTCGAAGTAGGCCAGGGTCTTCTCGTCGACCGGGAAGAAGCCCATCGTCGCGCCGTACTCGGGCGCCATGTTGGCGAGCGTCGCGCGGTCTGGGACGGCCAGGCTGGCCGTGCCCTCGCCGAAGAACTCGACGAACTTGCCGACCACGACATGCCGGCGCAAGGTCTCGGTGACGGTGAGCACAAGGTCGGTCGCGGTCACGCCTTCGCGCAGGCGCCCGCGAAGTTCGACGCCAATCACATCCGGCGTTAGCAGGTAGACCGGCTGCCCGAGCATCCCCGCCTCGGCCTCGATGCCGCCGACGCCCCAGCCGACGACGCCGATGCCGTTGATCATCGTCGTGTGGCTGTCGGTGCCGACGAGGGTGTCGGGGTAGACCACGCCATCCGCGCCGCGGTGCACGCCGCGCGCGAGGTATTCGAGGTTGACCTGGTGGACGATGCCGAAACCCGGCGGAACGACACGGAACGTTTCGAAGGCCTGCATGCCCCACTTCATGAACTGGTGGCGCTCCTTGTTGCGCAGGAACTCGAGCTTCATGTTGAGGTCCAGCGCATCGCGGCTGCCGTAGTGGTCGACCGTGATCGAGTGGTCGACCACGAGGTCCACCGGCACCAGCGGCTCGATGGTCTTGGCATCGCGGCCGAGCGACGCGGCGACGCTGCGCATCGCGGCGAGGTCCGCCAGCAGCGGGACGCCGGTGAAATCCTGCAACACGACGCGGGCGACAAGAAAGGGGATCTCGTCGCTGCGCTCGGCCACCGGCTGCCAGTTGGCGAGGCGCTCGACGTGCTCGGCGGTCACCTTCCGCCCGTCGCAGTTGCGCAGTACGCTCTCGAGCACGAGGCGTATCGAGACCGGCAGCCGCTTGACGTTCGGATACAACTTGGACAGTGCCGGCAGCGAGAACAACTGCGCTTGGTGGCCCGCCGCCGTCTTGAAGGGCTTGCGCATCTTCGCGAAAGCATGCGGTCGAACGGTTGCGCTGGGCAGCGTGGATGGCGCCATGGTTTAGCTCCTGGGTCTTTCGTGCGGCAATGCCCGTTGAGCTTACGCACTTCCCGGCGATCGACATCAGCGTGTCGCCTCAAGCCCATGATCGCAGCGCTGTGCCCTGCGCGCGGTGCGGCGGTGCCCTCGGTGCGTTGAGCGTTGCCCACACGTTCTCTGCGAAAGCGGGACAATGCCGGGCCGGATCGTGCGCCGACGACGTCCGGTGTCGCGTGCATCCACGCAGCGCGTTCACGATCTTCCCAACCCCTTCACCAGTCAGAAATCACTCCATGCGAATCATCAAGAGCGGAATTCTTCTCGTCGGCGCTGCATCGCTGCTCATTCTTGGCGCCTGCAATCAGGGCAAGGACGCCAAGTCCGCCGACTCGGCAGCTGGCGGCCCGGCGGCTGCCACCGTGAACGGCGCGCCCATCAGCCAGAGCACCGTTGACGCCATCGTCAAGCAAGCCGCCAGCAGCGGCCGCCCCGACACGCCCGAAACGCGCAAGGCCATCATCGACCAGCTCGCGCTGCAGATGGTGATCGCGCAGGAGGCGATCAAGAAGGGGCTGGACAAGAGCCCCGAGGTGATGGAACAGGTGGAGGTGATGAAGCAGTCGGTGCTCGCCAACGCCTATGTGCAGGACTTCGTCAAGAGCAACCCGGTCACCGAAGAAGCGCTGAAGGCCGAGTACGAGCGCGTCAAGGCGACCGTCTCCGGCACCGAGTACAAGGCGCGCCACATCCTGGTCGAGAAGGAAGCCGAAGCCAAGGACATCATCGCCAAGCTCAAGAAGGACCCGGCGGCCTTCGCCAAGCTGGCTGCGGAGAAGTCCAAGGACCCCGGCTCGAAGGACAAGGGCGGCGATCTTGGCTGGTTCGACGTGCGGAGAATGGTCCCCGAATTCGGCGCCGCGGTGAGCAAGCTGGAGAAGGGCAAGTTCACTGAGGAGCCGGTGAAGACGCAGTTCGGCTACCACGTCATCCTGCTCGAAGACTCGCGACCGATCGAAGCGCCGCCGCTGGAGGAGGTTACGCCCCAGCTCAAGCAGCAGCTCGCGCAGCAGGGCTGGCAGAAGCAGATCGATGCCCTCAAGACCGCGGCCAAGATCGAGATCGTCGGCGCGGCCGCTTCGGCGCCGGCGGCATCCGCTGCGTCGGCAGCGAAGTAGGATAGCGTCGGCCGACGCGGAACACTGTCGAGTGCGATTGTTCCGTGTCGCCGCAAAGATTCACCGCAATGCATGCAAGCCGGCATGCATGAGCGTCGAATTCCAATAGCAACGGAGGTTCGATAGTGACTCGGATTCGATTCTCGAAGATCGCTGCCTGGCTCGGCACGCTGCTCGTGGCGTTCAGTGCCGCGGCACCGGCACTCGCGCAGGCGCCGGTCGCCAAGCCCAACATCATCCTGATCGTGTCCGACGACTTCGGCTACGGCGACATGGGAGCCTACGGCGGCGGCGTAGGCCGTGGGATGCCGACGCCCGCCCTGGACCGCATTTCAAACGAAGGCATGACCTTCTTCTCGAACTACGGCCAGCCGAGTTGCACGCCGGGCCGCGCCGCGATACAGACCGGGCGCATCCCCAACCGCAGCGGCATGACGACCGTGGCCTTCCAGGGCCAGGGCGGTGGCCTGCCGGCGGCTGAGTGGACGCTGGCGTCCGTATTGAAGACCGCGGGCTACAACACCTTCTTCAGCGGCAAGTGGCACCTCGGCGAGGCGGACTACGCGCTGCCCACCGCGCAGGGCTACGACGAGATGAAGTACGTCGGCCTGTACCACCTCAACGCCTACACCTATGCCGACCCGCAATGGTTCCCGGCCATGCCGGATGAACTGCGCGCGTTGTTCACCAAGGTGACCAGGGGCATGTTGTCGGGCACGGCCGGCGGCAAGACGATCGAGGAATTCAAGGTCAACGGCGAGTATGTGAACACGCCCGAGAAGGGCATGGTCGGGATCCCGTTCCTCGACGAGTACATCGAAAAGGCCTCGATCGACTACCTCGATCGCGCCGCCAAGGGCGGCAAGCCCTTCTTCATGAACATCAACTTCATGAAGGTGCACCAGCCGAACATGCCGCACCCGGACTTCATTCACAAGTCGATTTCCAAGAGCAAGTTCGCCGACTCCATCGTCGAGAACGACGCCCGGATCGGCAGGGTATTGGACAAGGTGCGCGCGCTCGGCCTCGACAAGAACACGTATGTCTTCTGGACCACCGACAACGGCGCGTGGCAGGACGTCTACCCCGACGCCGGCTACACGCCGTTCCGTGGCACCAAGGGCACGGTGCGCGAAGGTGGCGCCCGCGTTCCCGCACTCGCCTGGGGCCCGGGCATCAAGGCCGGCACCAAGAACCACGACATCGTCGGTGGCCTGGATTACATGGCCACCTTTGCCGCGATGGCCGGAGTCAAACTGCCGGAGAAGGATCGCGCGGGCCAGCCCACCATCTTCGACAGCTACGACATGGCGCCACTCTTGTTCGGCAGCGGCAAGTGGCAGCGCGACAAGTGGTTCTATTTCACCGAGAACGAGTTGTCGCCCGGGGCATTCCGCTACAAGCAGTTCAAGTTCGTGTTCAACCTGCGCGGCGACGATGGCGCTCACACCGGTGGCCTTGCGGTAGATTCCAACCTCGGCTGGAAAGGCGCGGAAAAGTATGTTGCGGCCGCTCCGCAGATCTTCGATTTACTTGCCGACCCGCAGGAGCGCTACGACATCCTGATGAACAGCTTCACCGAGAACACCTGGACCGCGCCGATCATGGCCGACGCGATCAAGGGACTGATGGAGTCCTACATCAAGTACCCGCCCCGCAAGGTGCAGAGCGACGCATACTCGGGTCCGATCACGATCACCAACTTCCAGAAGTTCGAGTGGCTGCGCGATCAGCTCAAGAAGGACGGCATGAACTTGAGTCTTCCCGGGCAGTGAGTATCTGACCTGCGGCCCCCCGGGGTCCACGTCGGACCGAAAGCGACGCGCCGCCGCGCGCGTCGTTGTCGTTGTCGTAGCGCCGGAATAACGCTCGAAGGAGGAGTGCAATGCGCAGCCACTTCATGGCCAAGGTCAAGGAAGAGTTCTTCGAGCTTCTGCCGCCGACGATCTTCTTCTTCGTCACCTTGCACATGATCGTGCTGATCCGGTCGCTGATGCTCAAGGGCACGGGCATCCCTGTCGTGTCGTCGATCGTCGTCACCGTGGGCGCCCTCACGCTTGGCAAGGCGGTGCTGCTCGCCGACGCGCTGCCCCTGGTCAACCGTTTCCCCGACAAGCCGCTCGCCTACAACGTGGTGTGGAAGACGGCGATCTACTTCGTTGCCGCGACCTTCATCCACTACCTCGAGAATCTCTTGGATGCCTGGAGATCGGCCGGCGGCCTGGTGGCCGCCAACGAGAAACTGCTGGCCGAGATCGTGTGGCCGCATTTCTGGGCGATCGAGATGCTGCTGGCGGCGCTCCTGCTGATGTATTGCGTCATCCGCGAATTCAGTCGCGCGATCGGGCGCGACAAGGTGATTTCCCTGTTCTTCGGCCCGCTGCCGCGGACACCGGTCTGAACGCTGCGACCGCAACCGATCGCCGCGGGGTAAAGTGCATGGTCGGCCGCTTGCAGGGCCATTCATTCTTGGCAGCGGCTGAGCTGGTGCCGCCCAACCTATGACAACCGCCATGGCACACAACGGCTTCGACTACGACTGGCTGATCGTCGGCTCGGGCTTTGGCGGCAGCGTCTCGGCGCTGCGGCTGACGGAGAAGGGCTACCGCGTCGGCGTCCTCGAATGTGGGCGCCGCTACCGCGACGAGGACCACGCGAAGACGACCTGGAACCTGCGCCGCTTCCTGTGGGCGCCGGCGTTCGGCCTGCGCGGGATTCTTCGCCTCACGCCGTTCAAGGACATCTTCGTCGCCAGCGGTTCGGCCGTCGGCGGCGGCAGCGTCGTCTACGCCTGCACGCTGTACCGGGCCGCACCGGCGTTCTTCGCCAACCCGCAGTGGGCCGACCTGGCCGACTGGGCCACGGCGCTCAAGCCGCATTACGACACCGCCGAACGCATGTTGGGCGTGAACCAGGTGCCCTTCGAGAGCGACGGCCAGATCCTGCTCAAGGAGATGGCGGCGCATTTCGGCTGCGAGCAGACCTTCACGCGAACGCCCGTCGGCATCTTCTTCGGCAAGCCGGGCGCGGCCGTGCCCGATCCGTACTTCGGCGGCAGCGGGCCCGAGCGCAGCGGCTGCATGCGTTGCGGCGCGTGCATGGTGGGCTGCCGTGTCGGGGCGAAGAACACGCTGGTCAAAAACTACCTGTGGTTTGCCGAGAAGGCGGGCGCAGAGGTGATGCCAGACCAGGAGGTGGTCGACATCCGCCCGCTGGGGGCGGCCGACGGCAGCGACGGTTACCGCGTCGTGACCGAATGGCCGGGCGCGTGGTTCAGCAAGCGGCGGCGCAGCTTCACCGCGCGCGGCGTCGTCGTCGCCGCCGGCGCGCTGGGAACGAACCGGCTGCTCGCCAAGTGCAAGCTCTCGGGCTCGCTGCCCGCGATCAGCGACCGCCTCGGTGAGCTCGTGCGCACGAACAGCGAAGCGATCCTCGCCGTGCGGCTGCCAGGTGACAAGCTCAATCCGGCGAACGACGTCGCCATCAGCGCCAGCATCCACCCCAAGGCCGACACGCACATCGAGTTCGTCACCTACGGCCCGAAGGGCGACTTCATGTCGACCCAGCTCACGCTGCTGACCGGCGAGGGCTCGCGCGTGACGCGCCCGCTGCGCCTGCTGGGCGGCATCGTGCGCCACCCGGTGCGCTTCGCGAAGGCCTCTTGGCCATTCGGCTGGGGTCGCCATTCGGTGCTTCTGCTGGTGATGCAGACGCTGGACAACGCGATCAGCTTTCGCGCCAAACGCGGCCTGTTCGGCGGCACGGTGCTCTCGACCGCGCAGAACCCAGAGAAGCCGAACCCGACCTTCATTCCGCTCGCCAACCAGGCCGCGGAGTGGCTGGCCGCGCACACCGGCGGTACTGCGCAGAGCTCGCTCCTCGAATCGATCGCCAGCATTCCGACAACGGCGCACTTGCTCGGCGGCGCGGTGATCGGCCGCGATGCAGCGAGCGGCGTCGTCGACCGCTACAACCGCGCCTTCGGCTACCAGAATCTGCTCGTCTGCGACGGCTCGGCGATGCCAGCCAACCCGGGCGTGAACCCTTCGCTCACCATCACCGCCATCGCCGAACACGCGATGAGCCACGTTCCCGCCCGCCAAAGCCACTGAAGACCAGCCATGACGCCGGCAAGGAGACCGACATGAACGACCTGACCCAGGCCATCCACCTGACAGATCCCGCCGTCGAGCGCGTGCAGCGCCTTTTCGCGGCGCAGGAAGCGGCCTATCTGAAGGCCCCGTACCCGAGCGCCGAGGACAGGCAGGCCCGGCTGAAGGCGCTCAAGACGCAGGTCTCACGCTACCAGGATGTGCTCGCCGAGGCGATCTGCCGCGACTTCGGCTTTCGCTCGGCGTCCGAATCGAAGATGCTCGACCTACTCGGCTCCATGCTCGAGATCAGCCACGCGATCTCGCACCTCAAGCGCTGGATGAAGCCGAGCCGGCGCTCGACCGAGCTGCTCTTCCTGAGCAACAGCGTCAAGGTGACCTACCAGCCCAAGGGCGTGGTCGGGATCATCGTGCCGTGGAACTTTCCCGTCTACCTCGCCCTCGGGCCGACGGCCGCCGCGCTCGCGGCGGGCAACCGGGTGATGATCAAGATGGCCGAGGTCACGCCGGCCACCAACGCGGTCTTCAAGCGCATGCTGGCCGAGATCTTCAGCGAAGACCAAGTCGCAGTGTTCGGCGAGGAGTTGCTCGACCCGAACGTCTTTACCGCCCTCCCGTTCAACCACATCATCTTCACCGGCTCGCCGGCCGTCGGCCGCATCGTGATGCGCACCGCGGCCGAGAACCTGACGCCGCTAACGCTCGAACTTGGTGGCAAGTCGCCGGCGGTGGTGACGCGCAACTACCCGCTGGCCGACGCGGCGACGCGCATCACGCACGGCAAGACGGCCAACTGCGGGCAAATCTGCGTCTCGCCCGACTACGCGCTGGTGCCGCGCGAGAGCGTGCCCGAGTTCATCGTCGGCGTGCGGGCTGCGTTCGAGCGCCTGTACGGCAAGCGCAGCGACGGCAACCCGGACTACACCTCGATCATCCACGACCGCCACTACCAGCGCGCGCTCAAGCTGCTCGACGACGCGCGCGCCCGCGGCGCGCACATCGAGGCCCTGGCCCCGGCGCCGGTCGGGGCTGGGCGCCAGATGCCGCTGCACATCGTGACCCACCTGACGCCCGAGATGGCGGTGATGCGCGAGGAACTCTTCGGCCCCATCCTGCCGGTCGTTCCCTACGACACGATGGACGAGGCGATCCGTTTCATCAACGAGCGCCCGCGCCCGCTGGCGCTGTACTGCTTCAGCCGCGACGCCAACGAGCGCGAGGAGTTGTTGCGCAGAACGCACTCGGGCGGCGTGACCGTCAACGACTGGGCCTGGCACGTCATCAACCACGACGCGCCGTTCGGCGGCATCGGCAACTCGGGCATGGGCACGTATCACGGCGTGGAGGGCTTTCGCGAGCTCTCGCACGCAAAGACGGTGTTCAGGCGCCAGCGCTTCTTCCCGACCTTTCTCTTCTATCCGCCTTACGGCAACTTCGTTCAGCGCCTGGTGCTGAGCACCTTCCTTGGCAAGGCCGACCCCAAACTCGGTTCAGGAGCCGGCAAATGAAGAACTCGCTACCCATCGTCGCCGCATGGCTTGCCAGTGTGGCGCTCATCGCGCCGCCGTCTTTCGCCCAGCAGACCGCCGCACCGAAGGCGGCGAGCGCCACCACGGCGCGTGCGAACGAGGCCGTCGCCAAGGCGATGGCGATGAACGACAAGCAGGACTACGAAGATGCCAACCGCGGCAAGCTGGCTGAACTCAAGGAGCCGCTGGTCAAGGCGGCCGACGGTAGCGTGGTCTGGAACACGCAGCGCTACGACTTCGTCAAGGGCGACGCGCCGGTGACGGTCAACCCCAGCCTGTGGCGCGAACAAAAGCTCAACACCGCGCAAGGCCTGTTCAAGGTCACCGACGGCATCTACCAGATTCGCGGTTACGACGTCGCGAACATGACGCTGGTCGAAGGTGCGACCGGCTGGATCGTGATCGACACCCTGCTGTCCGCGGAGATGTCCAGCGCCGGCTTCAAGCTGGCGATGCAGACGCTGCGCAGCACCAAACCGGTGGTGGCGGTGATCTACACGCACAGCCACGCCGACCACTACGGCGGCGCGCGTGGCGTGATCGACGAAGCCGACGTGCGCTCGGGCAAGGTCAAGGTCATCGCGCCTGACGGCTTCATGGAAAACGCAGTCGCCGAGAACGTGCTCGCCGGCAATGCGATGTCGCGGCGCGCGAACTACATGTACGGCGTGTCGCTGCCGGCCGGCGACAAGGGTTCGGTCGGCACCGGCCTCGGCCTGGCGTTGAGCAAGGGTTCGCTCGGGCTCATTCCGCCGACGCAGATCATCAAGAAGAGCGGCGAGGAGTTGACGATAGACGGCGTGCGCATCCAGTTCCAGATGGCGCAGGGCTCGGAGGCGCCGTCGGAGATGATGTTCTATTTCCCCGACAAGAAGGCCTTGTGCCTGTCGGAGGTGGCGACCAAGTTGATGCACAACATCTACACCATCCGCGGCGCGAAGACGCGCGATGCACTGGCTTGGAGCAAGTACATCAACGAGACGTTGGACCTCTTCCCCGACGCCGACGTCGCCTTTGCCAGCCACAACTGGCCGACCTGGGGCAATGCCAACATCCGCCAGTACCTGGCCAACCAACGCGACACCTATCGCTTCCTCAACGACCGCGCGCTGCACCTGGCCAACCAGGGGCAAACGATGACCGAGATCGGCAACGCGGAGTTCTTCCCCAAGGGCCTGGCGACGGACTCCAGCTCGCACGGTTACTACGGCACGCTGAGCCACAACCTGCGCGCCGTCTACAACTTCTACCTCGGCTACTACGACGCCAACCCGGCGACGCTGGCTCCGCTGTTACCGACCGAGTCCGCCAAGCGCTATGTGGCGGCGATGGGCGGCGAAGCCGCCGTACTCGCCAACGGGCGCAAAGCGTTCGCCGACGGCGACTACCGCTGGGTCGTCGAGCTCGTGAACCATGTGGTGTTCGCCAATCCGGGCAACGTCGAGGCGCGCGCGCTGCAGGCCGAGGCGCTGGAGCAACTCGGCTACCAGGCCGAGTCGGCCACCTGGCGCAATGCCTATCTGATGGGCGCCTTCGAACTGCGCAATGGAGCGCAGGACATCGGCGCGAGCTCGGGCGGGCCGGACACCGTGCGCGGCATGACCAACGAGCTGCTGTTCGACTACATCGCGCTGCGCCTGGACCACGAGAAGACTGACGGCATGAAGGCCGCGATCAGCATGGTGTTCACCGACATCAGCGAGGTCTGGGCGCTGGAGCTCTCGAACTCGGTGCTGAACAACACCAAGGGCCGGGTGCTCAAGAACCCCGATCTCACGCTGACGCTGACGCGCCCGGCTTTCCTCGCGATGCTGTTGCAGGGCAAGAAGCTGCCCGAGCTCGTCCAGGCCGGCATGGTCAAGCTCGACGGCGACCCCAAGCCGTTGGCCGCGGTGTTCGCCAACATCGTCGATTTCGACCGCAAGTTCAACATCGTGACGCCCTGATGCAGCGGCCGGATCCTCAACCGGTTCGACACCAGCGTTGTCATCAAGGGCAACCTCGGCGGGGAGATCAGCGCCGTGCGGGTCCATTCAAGGCTGACATGTTGATGTCGACGCTTCTTCGCGCCGACGACGACGCTGCCAATCCTGTTCGCGGCCCGGTTCGGGCGGTTCTACACAGCGATCGTGATCTCGCGGTTCGTGGGCCTGGCGCAGGAAACGGTGCGTGACGGTGCTTAGTGCCTACTTGCATGAGCCTGCGTCGGCACTGATCGGCGCTTGGGGCGCCGAGCGCAGGCGCGAACCGCAGCCATGGCTAGGCTATGGCGAGCGTTCGCGACGCCGCGATCGGCGATGCCAAGCGCGCCGAATGCAGCAAGACTTATGCAAGTAGGCACTGGCGCCCGCACCTGCGTGCGGTGTCTCGCATCCCGGCAGCGCGCTGCGGTTCGCTGGCGTCCGCCATGGCCGCTCGCGATGGCGCTGGCCATGCTTCTGGCGATTGCGGAGTGCCCCGACGCAACGGCCGCAACGAGCGGCCACGACGGCCCGGCATCGGCCTCGGCCCATGCCTCGGCCCCGGCCCCGGCCCCGGCCCCGGCCGTGGCTGGGTCGGCGCCGTTCAGCGTCGCCGAGACCGTCGCCCAGATTGCCGCCGACGACGACTTGCAGCGTGCGGCGCTGGCCCGTCTGGACAAGACCGAGCCACAGCAAGACCTGGTCCGTCGCACGGCGGCGTTGCAAGCCGACTTCGATCGCCTCGACCTGAGCCGGATCGAGCAGGCCGACCTCGTCGAGCTTGTTGTGCTCGTGCATCGCGCCTGGGTGCTCAAAGGCATGGCTTCGAACATCGTCGACGACGCTGCCTCCATCCTTCACCATCTCGAACGGGATCGCATCGCCCTCGAGAAGGAGGGCCGTATGTGGCAGGGGCGCCTCGCTTTCCTCCGCGATCGGCTCGTGCCCGTGCTGGTGCTCGATCGTGCCCGCGCCGTCGAGGCGGATCTGCAAACCACGGGGGACCGCGTTCGAGAGGTTCGTGACAGTGCGCTTCTGGGCTATGTCGGGGCGGTTACGTTGAAGGCCCGCATCGTCGAGACCGATGCGCGTATTGCGGTGCGAATCGAGGACGTCCGTGCGCGACGGGCGGAACTGGAGAAGTCTGCGCTTTGGCAGTTGGGCGCGGTGCGGTCGCAATCCGAGCGTGTCGCCTCCGACATACACAGGAGCAGCCGCGTGCTGCGAGACTACCTGGCAGATACCGGTGCGCAGCTTGCCGCCTTGTTCTTTTCCGTTCTTGCCGTGGCCTGGTGGCTGCTGCGCGCCAGGCCGGCGCGGGAGGTCGCGGCGACGCACGGAGATGTCCGCGGCCAGCCGGTCGTCGCCTCGGTGCTGGTCGCGCTGATGGCGCTCTTGTGGCTGGCCCCGAGCCCGCCGATCGCCTTCTACGTGACGTTGCTCGCTTTGGCCCCGATTCCCGCCGCGATCCTGGCCAGTCGCACGTTCGCTGCCAACATCCCGTTGACGCTGTGCGGCCTGACGTTCGCCACGGTGCTGCTGGCCTTGCGCAACATGGTCGAGGCGAGCCCGATCGCGGATCGGACGCTGCTGCTGCTGCAGGCCATCAGCCTGAGTGTGCCTCTGGCCATTGACCTCGGACGCGGGCGGTTGCAACGGGCATTCCCGCGCTGGGGCGCGGACGCGGTGCGCCTTGCCGCCGGATTCGTCATCGCCGCGGCGGCCGTGTCGGCCTTGCATGTCTTCATCGGATTTTCCGGGCCGGCTCGATCGCTGCGCGCAGGGACCGGCAGCATCATCGGGTTCGGACTCGTGTTCGGTGCGTCCGCGGTTGCGCTCTATGGCGTGGTGCTCGCGCTGCTTGCCAGGCCCCCGCTGGCCTGGCTTCGAAGTGCTCGTGCTGCGGACCCGACGCTCTTGCGGTTGGTACGCATGGTGCTCGGCGTGCTGGCCATAGGGGGTGTCACGTTCGTCACTTTGGGCAACCTTCGTCTGACGGAAGCGGCGCTCGCTGCCTTCGATTCGCTGATGGGATCGACCGTTGAAGTGGGCGCGTTGTCCGTCCCGGCGAGTGCGATCGCTGGGGCGCTCGGCATTGCCCTGACGACGCTCGTTGTGACCGCCATGACCGGGTTTGTTCTCGATCGCGAAGTCTTTCCGCGCATCAAACTGCTCCCAGGTGTCGGCTACGCCGTCGCCACGTTTACGCGTTGGGTCATGGTCATCGTCGGCGCCGTTCTCTCGGTGGCTGCGCTGGGCCTGGACATGACCAAGGTCACGCTGATTGGCGGCGCGCTGGGTGTGGGCATCGGGTTCGGCCTGCAAAACGTCGTCAGCAACTTCGTTGCAGGACTGATCCTCATCGTCGAGCGGCCGGTCAGCGTGGGCGATCTGATCGAGATCGGGCCGCTGACGGGTGAGCTCAGGCGCATCGGGATCAGATCGTCGAGCGTCAAGACCACGCACGGGGCCGAGGTCATCGTGCCCAACTCGAACCTGGTCTCGAAAGAGGTGATCAACTGGACCCGTTCGGATCGGCAGCGGCGCTATGACATCGATGTCCGCGTACCCTACGGCTGCGAACCTGAACAGGTGATGCGCCTGCTGCAGGAAGCTGCGATGGAAGTTCCGGAGATCATGACCAATCCGGCACCGCGCGCCGTGTTCGAGGGCTTCGGCGAGAGCTCGCTCGACTTCAAGTTGCTCGCCTGGGTCCGAACCGTCGACCTCGGGGCCGAAGCCCAAAACGCGCTGCGCGTTGCCGTACTGGGCAAGCTCGAAGGCGCGGCCATCGTCATGCCATTCAAGCGGCGCGAAGATCAGCCTCGTGCCGTGAATGCGCCAGCGCCTGCCGGAATGGGTCCGGCTCCAAAGTAAAGGGGCTACATTAGGGACTTAAGCCAATGCTGTTCGATTCAGGCAGGGTTGCGGGTAACCCCTTGCATACGGAAAGCCTGGCCCTCATAGGCGAGGGCATCGGGCAAGTTCAAGGGAATCAAGCCCTTGGTATTCAAAGCGAACAGCATTGAGACGTGACCATACCTTGTGGGCGCTGAACGCCGCCCCTCGCTCGTCGCGCGAAGCCCCGTTCATCCTTTCAACAACGCGAGGAGCACCCGTCATGATCAGAAGCCGCTTTCGTCCTGTGATTGTCGTTCTCGGTCTGTCCGCGCTGTGCGCGGCCCAGCTCGCCCAGGCGCAGTGGGTCATGGTGGCCAGGCACGCGATCGGCAAGGTCGAGCAGATATCGCAATCGCAGCCGAACGGCGCGAGCTACGATGCGGCCGCGGTGATGATCGAAGCGCCCGCCGACAAGGTGTACGCGACAGTGGTGAATGGCGTTCGAAAGAGGGAGGGCATTAGGGTCACCAGCGAGGACGCGCCGACGCGCTCGATTCAGTTTACGAACGGCACGCAGATCGCGGGCATCAAGGTGAGCGTGCTGGGCGACAACCTCTCGCACTTGCTCGTGTCCTCCGCGCACACTGGACCGGACTCCAACGCCGCAGCCATGGTGTCGGACAGCATCCTGCGAGTGTGCAAGGAAATGAACGTGGAGTGTTCGCGCGCGAGCCAGTAGCGGCGCGTGCCGGCCATACCTTGCACGACAAGTGGGATCGAAGGCTGGGCCCTAACCCGGCGGCGAGTGGGTGCAATCGTTCGACTGTGCGGGGAATCACGATTTGCGACCAGTGGGCCGCTGGGTCGACCTTCGTCTCACTACCGTGAACAACTGGCGGGCCTTGATTCGATATGCCCAGAGCGTTGTGCGTGTGCCGGGAAACAATCTGCTGCCGCTGATTGGCACATCGCTATACTGGGTACATTCAGCCGCGCTGGAAGGCCTCGACGATGCTCGAAGACATGCAGGCCAAGATCGGCAACGTGGACGGCGAGGCAGGGGCCTTCATGACGGCCGCCGTCGACATGCTGAATCGCAAATGGTGCCTGGACCTCGCCTACCTGTACACCAAGCTGTCCGTCGATGCGAACAACTCCGGCTTCAACGGCAACCTCGACTGAAAGACGAGCGCCGTGCAGGCTTACGCAGCGCTGAAGTTCTGATGCCGCGCCTTCGACAAACCGCGTTTGCCTTGTTGCAAGGCCTCTTGGTGGCGGCAGGCGCGGCGCTCGCGCAGGGGTCGGCGGTCGCTCCGGCTGGCCCGGCGGTGTCGGCCGAGCAGCCCGCGCTCGGCGTGCTGGTCGGACGCTGGGTGCGTCCCGACGGCGGCTACGTCATCACGATCAAGGGCATCGATGCGGCCGGCAAGCTCGACGCCGGCTACGCCAACCCGACACCGCTGCCGTTCTACACCGCCGAGGCGTCGCGCGACGGCGCTGCCCTCAAGCTCTTCTTCGAGCTGCGCGCCGGTGGCTACGGCGGTTCCACCTATACGTTGACCTACGACGCCGCGAGCGACCGGTTGAAGGGCGTGTACTACCAGGCCGTCGCGCGCCAGAAATTCGAGGTTGTGTTCCTGCGTTCGAAGTAGCGCATTGCCACGCAGATCGCCGCCGATTCACCCGCCTTCACGACCGACACGTTCATCATCACGCTGCGATGCCAGCCATGCCCGCGCCACTCTCCGCCGTCACCCATCTCACCCTTGCCGCCGCGCTGCTGGCGGCACTTCCGGCGGCGCATGCCGAGATGTCCGCCGAAGACCTCGCCAAGCTGGCGCAGAACCCGGTCGGCAACCTGATCAGCGTGCCGTTCCAGGACAACATCAACCTCAACACCGGGCCGCTCAAGGGAACGCAGAACATCCTCAACATCCAGCCGGTGATCCCGGTCTCGGTGAACGACGAGTGGAACGTCATCACGCGGACCATCATCCCGGTGATCTCGAACCCGGCATTCGCGCCGGGCGAGGAGCGCGTCAACGGCGTCGGCGACATCCAATTCACGGCTTTCCTGTCGCCGGCCAAACCGGGCGCATGGATCTGGGGCGCCGGGGCGATTGCACAGTTGCCGACGAATACCAACGAATCGCTGGGCAACAGGAACTGGGGCCTCGGGCCGTCGGTCGTCGTGTTGCACCTGGAAAAGGGCGACCCCTGGGTCTACGGCGTGCTCGTCAATAACGTCTGGTCGCTCAGCAGCGACAAGCAAGGCGGCGCCTTCAACAACGGCCTGATCCAGCCCTTCGTCAACTACAACTTTCCGCAAGGCTTCTACCTTACGAGCGCGCCGATCTGGACTGTCAACTGGAAGGCCGACAGCGGCCAGCAATGGACGGTTCCGCTGGGCGGTGGCATCGGCAAGATCTTCCACCTGGGCAAGCTGCCGGTGAACACCCATCTCTCGGCGTACTACATCGTGGCGCGACCCGACTACGCATCCAACTGGCAGATTCGCGCGCAAGTGCAGTTCATGTTCCCGAAGTAGCGGGACAGGACTCGCAAGCCACGCAGGCCGCCGTCGGTCTCAAGAACTCGCAGTGACTGCATCCAAGGATCCCGGGACCGCCCTCGTCACCGGCGCCTCGTCGGGCATCGGCGAATCGCTGGCACGCTGCTTCGCGGCCAACGGCCACCGCATGGTGCTCGTTGCGCGCAGCGCCGACAAGCTCGAAGCGCTTGCGAAGTCGCTGCGCAGCGAGTTCGGCATCGGCGTGACGGTGATGCCGGCCGACCTGTCGCTGCCGGATGCCGTGGCCACACTGGCGGCCGGCCTCAGGCGCCGGCGAATTCGCGTCGATGTGCTGGTGAACAACGCCGGCATCCTCGAGCAGGGCGCGTTCGTCAAGACCACCCCGCGGCGGCATCAGCAGCTTATAGACCTCAACGTCTCGGGCCTGACGGCGATGCTGGCGCAGTTCGTTCCGGCGATGGTCGAACGTGGCCGCGGCAGGGTGCTCAACGTTGCATCGATCGCCGCCTTTCAGCCCGTGCCGTCGCTCGCGACCTACGCGGCCACCAAGGCCTACGTGCTGTCGCTCACCGAATCGCTCTCGGAAGAGCTTCGCGGAAGCGGCGTCACGATCACGGCACTGTGCCCCGGTATCACGGCGACGCCCATGCTCAGCGGCGCGGTCGACGCCAATGAGCAACTGGCGAAACTGCCCGGCTTCCTGATCGGCGAGGTGGACGCCGTCGCCGCCGAGGGTTACCGTGCATGCATAAGCGGCGAAGTGATCCGCGTTCCCGGCCTGCTCAACCGCGCCGCCACCGTCGCTGGCCGGGCGACGCCCAAGTGGCTGCTGCGGCGCATTGCCGGCACGCTCGGCCGCTGATGCGGGCGCACGGCCTAACCTTCGAAATGAGGTGAGCGATGTCTGAACTTCCCACCTTCGACACCATCGTCGTCGGCGCCGGCACGGCCGGCTGCCTGCTCGCCAACCGCTTGAGCGCCGACCCGGGCCGGCGCGTGCTGCTGATCGAGGCCGGCGGGCGCGACAACTACCACTGGATCCACATTCCGGTCGGCTACCTTTACTGCATCGGCAACCCGCGCACCGACTGGCTGTACCAGACCGAGCCCGATGCGGGCCTCAACGGGCGCCGCCTGCGCTACCCGCGCGGCCGCGTGCTGGGCGGCTGCTCGAGCATCAACGGCATGATCTACATGCGCGGCCAGTCGCGCGACTACGACCACTGGGCCGAAGTCAGCGGCGAGCCGCTGTGGCGCTGGGAGCACTGCCTGCCGGCGTTTCGCGAGCACGAGAACCACCACGCCGGCGCGAACGAATTCCACGGCGCCAGCGGCGAGTGGCGGGTCGAGAAGCAGCGCCTGCACTGGGACGTGCTCGACGCCTTCGCGGAAGCGGCGTTGCAGGCCGGCATCCCGTCGACCAACGACTTCAATCGCGGCAACAACGAGGGCGTGGGCTACTTCGAGGTCAACCAGCGCAGCGGCTGGCGCTGGAACACGGCCAAGGCCTTTCTGCGCCCGGCCTGCAGCGAACGCAAGAACTTCGAGCTCTGGACCGACGCCCAGGTGCACCGCCTGCTGCTGGATCGTGGTGCGGATGGCCGCTTGCGCTGCACCGGCGTCGAGCTGGCGGCGGCGCAGGGCCTGCAGCAGGTGCGGGCCACACGCGAAGTGGCGTTGTGCGCGGGGGCTATCGGATCCGTGCAGATCCTCGAGCTCTCGGGCATCGGCCCGGGTGCGCTGCTGCAAAGCCATGGCATCGACGTGCGCCACGATCTGCCCGGCGTCGGCGAGAACCTGCAGGACCATTTGCAGATCCGCTCGGTCTACGCCGTCAGCGGCGCGAAGACGCTGAACCGGCTCGCCAACTCGCTGTGGGGCAAGGCGTCGATTGCGCTCGAGTACGCGCTCTCGCGCAGCGGGCCGATGAGCATGGCGCCGTCGCAGCTCGGCGCGTTCACGCGCTCGGCGCCTGGCAACGCCTGGCCCGACCTCGAATACCACGTGCAGCCGCTGTCGCTCGATGCGTTCGGCGAGCCGCTGCACTCGTTCGACGCGATCACCGCCAGCGTGTGCAACCTGAACCCGACCAGCCGCGGCACGGTGCACATCACCTCGCCGCGGCCCGAGGACGCGCCGGCGATCGCGCCGCATTACCTGTCGACGCCCGAAGACCGCCGCATCGCCGCCGAGTCGCTGCGCCTGACGCGGCACATCGTCGGCCAGCCGGCCATGGCGCGCTATGCGCCCAAGGAAGTCAAGCCCGGCGTGCAATACCAGACCGACGACGAACTCGCGCGCCTGGCGGGCGACATTGCGACGACGATCTTCCACCCGGTGGGCACCTGCCGCATGGGCCGCGCCGACGATGTCGATGCCGTCGTCGACCCGCGCCTGAAACTGCGCGGCATGGACGGCCTGCGCATCGTCGATGCGAGCGTGATGCCGACCATCACCAGCGGCAACACGAACTCGCCGGTGCTGATGATCGCCGAACGCGCGGCGAAATGGATGATCGAGGACGCTGCGCGCTGAGAGCGAGAACTGGCGCTCAGGCGCGGTGCGAGAAACGCATCGCGCGCACCGCCAGCGCGGCCGAGACGACGCCGATGAAGACGAACACCGACAGGCTGTAGAACTCGAACGGCACGCCGAATAGCTTGACCGCCGCTTCGGCGCAGGTGGCGGTGACCTCGAACATGGCCGGCCAGAGCGCTTCGACGCCCAGTGCGTCGAGCATCTTGTCGGCGTAGCTCAGGTTGCAGGAGTAGGCCTGGGAGGCGATCTGGTTCTGGTACAGCGCGGTGAAGACGCCGAAGCAGCACAGCGCGACGGTCACGAGCTTGAGGGCGATGCGCAGGCGCCGCCAGCGCATCGACGCGGTGACGAGGCACAGCGCGGCGATGGCAAGGAAGATCAGCCGCTGCAGGATGCAAAAGGGGCAGGGCCGGTACTCGAACACGTGCTGGAACACAAGGGCCGCGGCGACTGCGAGCAGGCAGATCGCCGCCAGCGCGAGCGAGATGCGGCGCGGCGTCAGCGAGAACGGCAGCGAGATCATCGGATTTGCGCGATGAGTTCGATCTCGACGCAGGCGCCGAGCGGGATCTGCGCCACACCGAACGCGCTGCGGGCATGCGCGCCCTTGTCGCCGAAGACCTCGGCGAGCAGTTCCGAGCAGCCGTTGGTGACCAGGTGCTGCTCGGTGAAATCCGGCGTGCTGTTGACGAGGCTCATCACCTTGACGATGCGCTCGACCCGATCGAGGTCGCCCACCGCGGCCTGCAGCGTTCCGAGGAGGTCGATCGCGACCGCGCGCGCTGCCTGCTTGCCGATGGCGGTATCGGTGTCGCGTCCGAGCTGGCCGACCCAGGGCTTGCCGTCGCGCTTGGCGATGTGGCCGGAGAGGAAGACGAGATTGCCGCTGCGAACGAAGGGCACGTACGCTGCAGCCGGCACGGCGACCGGCGGCAATTCGATGGACAAGGACTTGAGGCGGTCGTAGACGGACATGGAGGGCGGGCGCATCGAAGCACCGCTGCAAAGGACAACCCAAATCCTACACTGCGACCATGCAAGCCCCTCCTTACGGCGCGATCCTGGCTGGCCTCGCTCTGGCCTGGCTCGCTGGCGTGGGCGCCCAGCTCCAGCAGGCTGCGCTGTGGCCGCAGCTGGCCTATGCGCTCGCGTTGGTGACCGGCGTAATCGGCCTCGGGCTTGCTATCAGGTTGGGTGCAGCGCGGCGATTCATCCTTGCGCTGGTGCTGCCGGCAGCGGCATTGTCCGGCCTGGGGGTGACCGGCCTGCAGGCCGGCGCGCGGCTCGCCGATGCGTTGCCGGCGGCGCTGGAGGGGAGCGACCTCGTCGTCACCGGCGTCGTCGCCAATCTGCCGCAGGCCGGTGCGAACGGGCTGCGCTTTCGATTCGAGATTGAGCAGGCCACGCAGGCCGGGGCGGCGGTGCGCGTGCCGCCGTTGATCGCGCTCGGCTGGTACAAGGGCAGACACGAAGACGCCGCGCTCGTGCAGCCGCTGGCGGAGTTGCGCGCCGGGCAGCGCTGGCGCTTCGCGGTGCGGCTGCGCCAGCCGCACGGCAACGCGAACGCGCACGGCTTCGACTACGAGCTCTATCTCTTCGAGCAAGGCGTTCGCGCGACCGGCTACGTGCGCGACGCACCCGCCGCGCAGCGCCTGGACGATGCCGCCGCCCACCCGGTCGAGCGCCAGCGCCAGAGCGTGCGCGATGCCATCGTCGCCCACGTGAGCGACCCCGCCGCCGCGGGTGTGCTGGCCGCGCTCGCCGTGGGCGACCAGGCGGCGATCGAGCGCGACGACTGGGACTTGTTCCGCAACACCGGCGTCGCCCACCTGATGTCGATCAGCGGCCTGCACGTGACGATGTTCGCGTGGCTGGCCGGGCTGGCTGTCGCCGCCGTCTGGCGGCGCAGCGAGCGGGCGATGCTCTGGCTGCCGACGCCGCTCGCGGCGCGCTGGGGCGGGTTGGCGGCGGCGCTCGCGTATGCCGTCTTCTCCGGCTGGGGCGTGCCGTCCCAGAGGACGTTGTGGATGTTGGCCACCGTCACCGTGCTGCAGTCCCTCGGAAGGCGCTGGCCGTGGCCGCTGGTGTTGCTGGCGGCCGCGGTGGTGGTCACGCTCGGCGATCCGTGGGCGCTGCTGCAGCCGGGCTTCTGGTTGTCGTTCATGGCGGTCGGGCTGCTGATGTCTTCCGATGTTGTCCACGGCGCGGCGGCCGAGGTGCCGGACCGCAACCCACCGAGCTGGCGCGACGCGCCGCTGCGCGTGTGGCACGGCCTTCGCGGCGAGCTGCGCGCGCAGGTCATCGCCACCGTCGGCCTGACGCCGCTGACGCTGGTCTTCTTCCAGCAGGTCTCGCTGGTCGGCTTCTTTGCCAATGTGGTTGCCATCCCAATGGTGACGCTGGTCGTCACGCCGCTGGCATTGCTGGGCGTCTTCGTCGCCCCGCTGTGGGCGCTCGGCGCCTGGTCGGTGCAGGCCCTCATTGCATGGCTGGCCTGGCTCGCGAGCTGGCCGCTCGCCGTGTGGACGGTGCCCGCGGCCCCGCTGTGGGCACAGCTCGCCGCGCTGCTGGCGGCGCTGCTGCTGGTGCTGCCGTTGCCGTGGCGCTTGCGCCTGCTCGCCGTACCGCTCGCGCTGCCCTTGCTCTTGCCGCCCAAGGAACTGCCCGGCGAAGGGCAGTTCGCGGTCGACGTCGTCGACGTGGGGCAGGGCACGGCGGTGCTGCTGCGAACGCGCAATCACCTGCTGGTCTACGACTCCGGCCCGCAATACTCGCCGGGCAGCGATGCCGGCCAGCGCGTGCTGCTGCCGCTGCTGCGTGCGAACGGCGAGACGCGCATCGACGTGCTGATGCTCAGCCACCGCGACACCGACCACACCGGCGGTGCGGCGTCGCTGCTCAATGGCATGCCGGTGGCGCAGGTGCATACGTCGATGGTGGGCGAGGCCGACGTCGCCGCCGGCCCGCCATGGCGCCGCTGCGAAGCCGGGCAGCGCTGGCAGTGGGACGGCGTCGCCTTCGAGGTGCTGCACCCTCAGGCGCTGGACTACGAGCGCGAGCGCAAGCCGAATGCGATGTCGTGCGTGCTGCGCGTGCAGGGCCGCGAGACGAGCGTGC
This sequence comes from uncultured bacterium, assembly GCA_903830565.1. Taxonomy (GTDB): domain Bacteria; phylum Pseudomonadota; class Gammaproteobacteria; order Burkholderiales; family Burkholderiaceae_C; genus CAIKUF01. The sequence continues at coordinate 23,597 of CAIKUF010000282.1, forward strand.
TGCTGACCGGCGATATCGAGCGCGAGCAGGAGGCCGCGCTTGTCGAGGCTCTGGGCACTTCGCTGCGCAGCGAATTGCTGGTCGTCCCGCACCACGGCAGCCGCACGTCGTCGAGCGAGGCGTTCATCGACGCCGTGCAGCCGCAGATCGCCCTCGTCCAGGCCGGCTACCGCAACCGCTACGGCCACCCGGTGGCCGAGGTGCTGCAACGCTATCGCGACCGAGGCATCGCGTTGCACCTCAGCCCCTCGTGTGGCGGCTGGACGCGCGCTGCCGCGGGCCCGAGCGGCGGCGAGTGCGAGCGCGACCGTTCGCGGCGCTATTGGCACCACACCGGTGCGCAGGAACTTCCATAGCGGGGCACGATGCTGCGTGCTCCACGCGTCAGCACCGAAAGCAAGCATGCGGCCCGGAATTTGCTAACCTCGACCATCAGCATGGAAGTCAACGAGGGCAGGTCGATGAGAGCGAGCTTCGACGAGATGCAGGCAGCGTCCGGTTCGGTGCGCGAACACTACGCGGCCTATGACCGCTGGCTGGCGCGCCAGCCGAGCGACGTCATGAAGTCGCGCCGCGAGGAGGCCGAGGTCATCTTCCGACGCGTCGGCATCACCTTCGCCGTCTACGGCGACAAGGACGATGACGGCGCAGGCACCGAGCGCCTGATCCCGTTCGACCTCATCCCGCGCGTGATCCCGGCCCACGAATGGAGCGAGCTCGAGCGCGGCCTGCGCCAGCGCGTGACGGCGCTGAATCGCTTCGTGCAGGACGTCTATCACGGGCAAGAGATCGTTCGCGCAGGGATCGTCCCCGCCGAGCAGATCGTCGGCAACTCGCAGTACCGGCCGGAGATGAAGGGCGTCGACGTACCCGGCGGCGTGTATTCGCACATCGCCGGCATCGACATCGTGCGCGCCGCCAACCCCGACGGCAGCGGCAGCTACTATGTGCTCGAAGACAACCTGCGCGTTCCGAGCGGCGTGAGCTACATGCTGGAGAACCGCAAGATGATGATGCGGCTCTTTCCCGATCTCTTCAACCAGCACCGCGTGGCCCCGGTGGCGCACTACCCCGACCTCTTGCTGGAAACGCTGCGCGCGGTGGCGCCGCCGGCGGTGAACGAGCCGACCGTCGTCCTGCTCACGCCCGGCATGTACAACAGCGCCTACTTCGAGCACGCGTTCCTCGCCCAGCAGATGGGCATCGAGCTGGTGGAAGGGCAGGACCTGTTCGTCAAGGACAACTTCGTCTACATGCGCACGACGCGCGGCCCGCGGCGCGTGGACGTGATCTACCGCCGTCTGGATGACGACTTCCTCGACCCGCTCGCCTTCCGCCCCGATTCCACGCTCGGTTGCGCCGGCCTGCTCAGCGCCTACCGCGCGGGCAACGTGACGCTGGCCAACGCGATCGGCACCGGCGTCGCCGACGACAAGTCGATCTACCCCTATGTGCCGAAGATGGTCGAGTTCTACCTCGGCGAGAAGCCGATCCTGAATAACGTTCCGACTCATCTGTGCCGGGTGCCCGACGATCTCAAGTACGTGCTCGACAACCTGGCCGAGCTGGTGGTCAAGGAAGTGCACGGCGCGGGCGGCTACGGCATGCTCGTCGGCCCCGCGGCCAGCAAGCAGGAGATCGAGGACTTTCGCGCCGCGCTGCTCGCCAACCCGGGCGGCTACATCGCGCAGCCGACGCTCGCCCTCTCGACCTGCCCGACCTTCGTCGACAGCGGCATCGCGCCGCGCCACATCGATCTGCGGCCCTTCGTGCTCTCGGGCCGGGCGGTGCAGATGGTTCCCGGCGGGCTGACCCGCGTCGCGCTCAAGGAAGGTTCGCTGGTCGTCAACTCGTCGCAAGGCGGCGGGACCAAGGACACCTGGGTGCTCGAAGGCTGAACGATGAGCTCGACGAATCAGCGGGAGTTGAACGATGTTGTCTAGGACGGCTGACCATCTTTTCTGGATGGCGAGATACATGGAGCGGGCCGAAAACACCGCCCGCTTGCTCGACGTCAACTACCAGACCTCGCTGCTGCCGCAGACGGCCGACGCCGCGCTCAACGGCTGGAAGGGGCTGCTCAGCATCTCCGAGCTGGGCTCGGCCTATGCCCAGCGCTACGGCGAGGTCGACGCGCGCGACGTGATGCACTTCATGGTGCGCGACGAAGAGAACCCGTCGAGCATCGTCAGTTGCCTCGGCTCGGCGCGCGAGAACGCGCGCGCGGTGCGCGGCACGCTGACGACCGAGGTCTGGGAGACGCAGAACCAGACCTGGCTCGAATTCAAACGCGTGCTCGCCGCCGGCGACTTCCTCGACGACCCGAGCGAGACCTTCGAGTGGGTCAAGTTCCGCTCGCACCTGTCGCGCGGCGTGACGGTGGGGACGATGCTGCAGGACGAAGCCTTCCACTTCCTGCGCATCGGCAGCTTCCTCGAGCGCGCCGACAACACGGCGCGCCTGCTCGACGTGAAGTTCCACGCCGTCGAGAGCGAGTTCTTCGGCCCCGCCAGCGGCAACGCCGAGGGCCACGGCGAAGGGCAGGAGTACGACTTCTATCACTGGTCCGCCATCCTGCGCTCGGTGTCGGCGTTCGAGGTCTACCGCAAGGCCTACCGAAACGTGATCCGGCCCGAGAAGGTGGCCGAGCTGCTGATCCTGCGCGACGACATGCCGCGCTCACTCGCGGCGTGCATGAACGAGGTCGTCCTCAACCTGCGCATGGTCGCCAACGAGCAATCGCAGGACACCCTGCGCCGAGCCGGCCGGCTGCGCGCGGACCTGCGCTTCGGGCGCATCGACGAGATCCTCGCGACCGGGCTGCACGCCTTCCTGACCCAGTTCCTCGACCGCGTGGGCACGCTCGGCATGGGCATCAGCCGCGACTTCCTGGTCCCGGGCTGAGACACTACGGCTTGCGGGCACCCGCCCGCAACGCCAAGCAGCAACCGAAAGCCGTTCATGTCCATCCACGTCGCGCTCAATCATGTGACGCACTACCGCTACGACCGGGCCATCCACCTCGGCCCGCAGATCGTGCGCCTGCGCCCGGCGCCGCACTCGCGCACGCGCATCCTCTCGTACTCGATGCGCGTCGAGCCGGCCACGCACTTCATCAACTGGCAGCAAGACCCGCAGTCCAACTACCTCGCGCGGCTGGTGTTCCCGGACCGGGCGACCTCGATGCGGATCGAAGTCGACCTCGTGGCCGAGATGTCGGTGCTCAACCCGTTCGACTTCTTCCTCGAACCGTCGGCCGAGAACTATCCCTTCGAATACGAGCCGGCGGTCAAGCACGAGCTGCTGCCCTACCTCGAGAAGGCGCCGGCAACGCCGGCGTTTCAGGCCTACCTGGAGGCCATCCCGCGCGAGAAGAAGCAGACCACCAATTTCCTCGTCGCCCTGAACCAGCGGCTGCAGAAGGACATCGGCTACCTGATCCGCATGGAGCCCGGCGTGCAGACGCCGGAGACCACGCTCGTCAACCGCAGCGGCTCGTGCCGCGACACCGGCTGGCTGCTGGTGCAGCTTTGCCGCCACCTCGGCCTCGCGGCGCGCTTCGTGTCGGGCTACCTGATTCAACTCAAGAGCGACGTCAAGTCGCTCGATGGCCCGAGCGGCACCGAGGTCGATTTCACCGATCTGCATGCCTGGTGCGAGGTGTTCCTGCCCGGCGCGGGCTGGATCGGGTTCGACCCGACCTCGGGCCTGCTCGCAGGCGAAGGCCACATCCCGCTCGCCTGCTCGCCCGACCCCGGCTCGGCCGCGCCGGTGACCGGCGCGCTCGAGAAATGCAAGACTGAGTTCGAGCACCACATGACGGTCTCGCGCGTGTGGGAAGCGCCGCGTGTGACCTTGCCCTACACCGACGGCCAGTGGGCTGCCATCGAGGCGCTGGGCCACCAGGTCGACCAGGATCTGCGCAAGAACGACGTTAGGCTCACGCAGGGCGGCGAGCCGACCTTCGTCTCCGTCGACGACCGCGACGGCGCCGAGTGGAACACCGACGCCATGGGCCCGACCAAGCGCTTGCTCAGCGCCGACCTGATGGCCAAGCTGCGCGCCAAGTATGGTCAGGGCGGCCTGCTGCACTTCGGCCAGGGCAAGTGGTATCCGGGCGAGCAGCTTCCGCGCTGGTCGCTGAACCTCTTCTGGCGCAAGGACCGCGAGCCGGCCTGGACGCATCCCGAGCTGTTCGCCGACGAGCACCGGGACTACGGCGTCACCGAGGTGCAGGCGCAGCAGTTCCTGCACGGCGTCGCGCGGCGCCTGTCGCTCGACCCGAAGTACGTCTTCCCGGCCTACGAGGACGTCTGGTACCACCTGTGGCGCGAGCGCAAGCTGCCGGTCAACGTCGATCCCTTCGATGCCCGCCTGTCGGACGCGCTCGAACGCGAGCGCCTGGCCAAGATCTTCACCCGCGGCCTGGACAAGGTCGTCGGCCACGTGCTGCCGGTGGCGCGCCACCCGGGCAGTTCGCTGCGCTGGCAGACCGGCACGTGGTTCCTGCGCAGCGAGCGCTGCTACCTGATCCCGGGCGATTCGGCGATGGGTTACCGGCTGCCGCTCGACTCGCAGCCCTGGGCCGCGTCGGGCGACTTGCCTTGGGTGGTCCCGCCCGACCAGACGCAGCCCTTCGCGCCGCTGCCGCCCTACCAGCGCCTGCGCTTTCCGAGCCAGTTGGCCGCAGCGTCTGCGCAAGCTGGTGCCTCGCCCGATGCGGCCAAGGCCAGCGCACGCGGTGTGGGCTTCGCCGATCGCTCGCGCGCCGCGCGTCGCAGCGAAGGGGTGAGCGCCGCCGCCAGCCCTGCGCTAGCGTTGAAGGCGCCCGAGCGATTCGAGTCGGCGGGCTGGATCACGCGCACCGCGATGAGCGCCGAGCCGCGCGGCGGGCGGCTCTACGTGTTCATGCCGCCGGTGTCGGCGCTGGAGGACTACCTCGAACTCGTCGCCGCAGTCGAAGACACGGCGGTCGAGATGAAGCTGCCACTGATCCTCGAAGGCTACGAGCCGCCCAAGGACCCGCGTCTCTCGACGCTGCGTGTGACGCCCGACCCGGGCGTGATCGAGGTCAACATCCATCCGGCGCACAGTTGGGAAGAACTCGTCGAGCAGACGACGCACCTGTACCAGTCGGCACACGAGACGCGTTTGTCGACCGAGAAGTTCATGCTCGACGGGCGGCACACCGGCACCGGCGGCGGCAACCATTTCGTCCTCGGCGGCGCGACGCCGGCCGATTCGCCCTTCCTGCGCCGGCCCGAGCTGCTGACCAGCATGATCGGCTACTGGCACAACCATCCGGCGCTGTCCTACCTGTTCTCGGGCCTCTTCGTCGGTCCGACCAGCCAGGCGCCGCGCATCGACGAAGCGCGCAACGACTCGGTCTACGAGATCGAGATCGCCTTTGCCGAGATCCGGCGCCTGACGGCCGCCGGCCAGCCGCCGTGCCCGCCGTGGCTCGTCGACCGCACGCTGCGCAACCTGCTCATCGATGTCTCGGGCAACACCCACCGCGCCGAGTTTTGCATCGACAAGCTGTACTCGCCCGACGGCCCCGCGGGGCGCCTGGGCCTGCTTGAGATGCGTGCCTTCGAGATGCCGCCGCATTCGCGCATGAGCCTGACCCAGCAACTGCTGATGCGCGCGCTCGTCTCGTGCTTCTGGCAGCAGCCCTATCGCCCGCAGCGCCTCAAGCGCTGGGGCACCGAACTGCACGACCGCTTCATGCTGCCGCACTTCGTCTGGCAGGACATGGCCGACGTGGTCGAGGAACTGAACGACTTCGGGTATCCGATCGATCTCGAATGGTTCGCGCCGCACCTGAACTTCCGCTTCCCGCGCCTCGGGGACTTCGCGGCCAGCGGCGTCGACGTCGAGCTGCGCTTGGCCCTCGAACCCTGGCACGTGATGGGCGAGGAGGGTGCGCCCGGCGGCACGGTTCGCTTCGTCGATTCGTCGGTCGAGCGTCTGCAGCTCAAGGTCAGCGGCCTCGTCGGCGATCGCCACCTGCTGACCTGCAACGGCCGCGTGATTCCGCTGCAGCCGACCGGCGTCGTCGGCGAATTCGTCGGTGCCGTGCGTTACCGCGCGTGGCAGGCCGTCTCGGCGCTGCACCCGACGATCGACGTGCAGGCGCCCCTAACGTTCGACCTCGTCGACACCTGGATGAACCGCTCGCTGGGCGGCTGCCAGTACCACGTGGCGCACCCGGGCGGGCGCAACTACGACACCTTCCCCGTCAACGCCTACGAGGCCGAGGCGCGGCGGCTAGCGCGCTTCTTCCGCCTCGGCCACACGCCGGGAGAGATGCGCGTGCTGCCCGAAGCGCGCAACCCGGACTTCCCGTTCACGCTCGACTTGCGTACTGCCGTGTGACGCGACAGGCCGAACCTGGAGTGACATGCCCAAGCGCCTGCTGAGCGACTACGCCGTCCCCGCCGACCGCTACGACGAGATGCTGGCCGCGCCGGGCGAGCCGCGGCCGCACTGGGAGGCGTTCGTGCGGGCGCTCGCGGCGCGCCAGGGTAGGGAGGTCGGCGACACGCTTGCGCTGATGGAGCGCGAGATTCGCGAAAGCGGCATCACCTACAACGTGTATGCCGATCCCAAGGGCGCCGACCGGCCGTGGCAGGTCGACCCGCTGCCGCTGCTGATCTCGGCCGACGAGTGGGCGCACATCGAGGCCGGCATCGCCCAGCGCGCCGAACTGCTCAACCGCGTGCTGGCTGATGTCTACGGGCCGCAGGATCTGCTCGCCAGCGGCGCGGTGCCGCCCTCCGTGGTGTTCGGGCACAGCGGCTTCCTGCACCAGGTGCAGGGCATACGCCCGCCGGGCGGCGTGCACCTGTTCCATTACGCGGCCGACCTCGCGCGCTCGCCCGACGGCCACTGGTGGGTCGTCAACGACCGCACGCAGGCGCCCTCGGGCGCGGGCTATGCGCTGGAGAACCGGCTCGTCGTCGCCCGCGTCTTCCCGCAGATGTTCAGCGACCTGCGCGTGCAGCACCTGGCGTCGTTCTTCGACACCTTGCGCGATTCGCTGCGCCAATGGGCGCCCCGGGGCGACGGCCCGCCGCTGGTCGCGCTGCTCACGCCCGGGCCATACAACGAGACCTATTTCGAGCACACGCTGCTCGCGCGCTACCTCGGCTTCACGCTCGTCGAGGGCAGCGACCTCACGGTGCAGGGCGGCAAGCTGTGGATGAAGACCGTCGAGGGCTTGCAGCGCGTGCACGCGCTGCTGCGCCGCCAGGACGACGACTATTGCGACCCGCTGGAGTTGCGCTCGGACTCTGCGCTCGGCGTCGCCGGCCTTACCGATTGCGCGCGCCGCGGCGCGGTGATGCTGGCCAATGCGCTCGGCGCTGGCGTGCTTGAGTCCGGCGCGCTGCTCGGCTACCTGCCGCGCCTGGCCGAGCGCCTGCTCGGCGAGCCGCTTCGCATGCCGTCGATCGCCACCTGGTGGCTGGGCGAACCGGCCGCGTTCGAGGATGCCTGGGAGCACCTGGGCCACCTCATCATCAAGCCGCTCGACCGTGCCTCGGGCGAAGAGGCGGTGTTCGGCGTCGACCTCTCGGCCGCCGAGCGCGACGCGCTGCACGCACGCGTTGCCGCGCAACCTCAGCGTTATGTCGCGCAGGAGTGGGTGCGCGTCTCGCAGGCACCGGTGCTCGATCGCGAGCGTGGTGATCGCCCCGGCACTCTGCGCGACCGCCTGAGCGCGCGAACGGTCGGCCTGCGCGTGTTCGCGGTGGCGACGCCCACCGGCTATCGCGTGATGCCGGGCGGGCTGACTCGGGTCGCCGGCGACGGCGACGCGCGCGTGATCGCGATGCAGCGCGGCGGGCGCTCGAAAGACACCTGGGTGCTCTCCGACAGGCCGGTGAACGCGTCGTTCTCGCTGTTGTCGACCATGGTCACGCCGCAGGACCTGGTGACGACGCGCACCAACGTCTCGTCGCGCGCGGCCGAGAACCTGTTCTGGTTCGGCCGCTACGGCGAGCGTTGCGACGCCACCGCCCGCGTGCTGCGCGTCGCCATCGCCAGCGTGCTCGGCGACGCGGCGCGCTCGGGCGACGGCGTGGCGCCCGCGCTGGTGCTGGCTGCGCGGCTGGGCTTGCTGGAGACGCCGCAAAGCCCGGCCACCGACCTGTTGCGCGCCGCGACCCACCCCGACGAAGGCCTGGGCGAGCAGTTGCGTCGCCTGTCGCGGGTGGCCTTCAACCTGCGCGACCGCATGTCCAGCGACAACTGGCGCACGCTCAACCAGCTCATCGGCGACCCGATCTTTCGGCGCGGCCTCGCGTCTTCGCTGCAACTGCCGCTGGCGCTAGCCTGGCTGGATCGCGCGGTGACGTCGATGATGACGCTGTCGGGCTTCGTACTCGACGGCATGACGCGCGGCACCGGCTGGCGCTTCCTCTCGATCGGCCGGCGCATCGAGCGCCTGACACAGCTTTGTGCGGCGCTCGATGTGGCCACTGGCGAAGGCCGCGCGAGCGGGCTCGACTGGCTGCTCGAGTTGGCCGATTCGAGCATGAGCTACCGCTCGCGCTACCCGGTGGCGCCCGAGTGGCTGCCGGTGCTGGACCTGCTCGTGCGCGACGCCACGAATCCGCGCTCGGTGGCGTTCCAGATGAAAGGCCTGGTCGAATACGTCGACAAGCTCGAACGCGTTCATGGCCGTTTCGCGAGCGACGTGCTGGCGCCTGGGATGTCGGCCTTGAACGAACTCGCCGCTGCCGACCTGCACCCGGAGAGCGCCGCGCTGGCGGCGCTGCTCGAACAGCTCGGGCGCACGGCGCGCGGCGTGTCGGACGAGCTGACACTCAAGTTCTTCTCCCACGCCGCATCGCGCAGTGTGCTGTCGTTGGTGGCCTGAGAGGCTGAGAGTTCTTCGATCATGCCCGCTCATCACGCCATATGGCGCACGCTCGTCGTTGCAAATGCTCGCCATAGCCCGAGCTATGACTGTGCTTTGCGCCTAGATCGGCCGCCTTCTGGCGCGCTGCTCGCGCACGCCCGAAGAACTTGCAGCCTCTGACGTGACGAACGCACGCTACCGCGTCGAGCACGAGACGCTCTACACCTACGCGTCTCCGGTTGCGCGCTCGTGGCAGCTCGCGCGCCTGACGCCGCGCAGCCTGCCGTGGCAGCGCTTGCTCAGCCATTCGCTGCAGATCGACCCGCGGCCCGACGAGTTCGAGGACGCGATCGACAGCTTCGGCAACACGGTGACCCACTTTGCGCTGCATGGTGCGCACCGCCGATTGCAGGTGCGCATGCACTGCACGGTCGACGTCGCCGCGCGGCCTGCGCTGCCGGATGCCGATCTGCCTTGGGAATCCGTGCGCGACGCGCAGCGCGATTCCGAGCCGCCACTGGACCTCGCTGCGGCGAGGATGACCGAGCCGACACCGCTCGTGCCCTTGTCCGAGCAGGCACTAGCCTATGCCGCCCCGCACTTCACGGCCGCAAGAGGCTGGCTGGAAGCCGTCCGGTCCTTGATGAAGGCCATCCACGCCGACTTCAGCTTCGACCCCGAGGCGACGACCGTCACCACCTCGGTCGACGAAGTGCTGGCGCAACGGCGCGGCGTGTGCCAGGACTTCGCTCACCTGATGCTCGCCTGCCTGCGCGCGCACGGCCTTCCAGCGCGCTACGTGTCAGGCTACCTGCTGACCGACCACCGGCCGGGGCGGGCACGCCTGATGGGCGTCGACGCCACCCACGCCTGGGTGGCCGCCTACTCGCCTGAATGCGGCTGGGTGGAGTTCGACCCCACCAACGATCAGCTTGCCGACACGCGCTACATCACGCTCGCCTGGGGCTGCGACTTCGCCGATGTGGTGCCGCTGCGCGGCGTGATCCTGGGTGGCGACGAGCAGACGCTGGATGTACGGGTGAGCGTGATCCCCGGTTGAGAACAGCAGCGAGTTAGGGCAACGCTGAATAAGTCCCCGCGAGGCGGCGCGCCTCGGTTTGGGATGGGCTGCAAGGCGCAAACCACAGCCATAGCTCGAGCTATGGCGAGGATTTGCAACGCCGCAGGCCGCCCAAAGCGGGGATGCGCCGTCCGCGAGGGACTTGTTCAGCGTTGCGGTCTTAGACCGAACCATGCCTATCCGGTTGCTTGCCAAATGACCTGACTCGGACTATCTTCGGGCTGTGGATCCGCGCGGCTTTCCGACCACCCTGCCAGAATTCCAGCGTGTCTTCCCCAGCGACGCTGCCTG
>CAIKUF010000283.1 GCA_903830565.1 uncultured bacterium
GCACCACGCGCGACTGGACACCCATCGGCGCAGTCACGCTCAACCCCGAACGCGACTCGGTCGTCGCCGCCCACACGAAGGCAGACCTTAAACAGACATTGGCTGCATGAACGAGGCGACAACTACCTTGACGCGCGCCGGGCATGGCGATCGCCTTGCAGGGTTTGCTCGATGAAGCCGTTGGTATCCAATGGGGTTGTGTCCGGAAGCTCTCCTCGGTGATACCGAAGAAACGCCAGAAGGTTACGAAGAGGACGAATCTCCCCCGGATACGACCTGCCGACACGGACCCGCTCACTGTGGTCGACGGAATCGACGCGAACCCAAAACGAGCTCGAAAGCTCGCAAAAGTTCAGAGAAGTTCATAAGATCAGCAAGATCAGGGTCTTGAATTTAAACCCCATCGTTCGCCCAATGGCAACGCGCGCCGGACCCTATGCCGCGCGAACCTCGTCCAGAAGGTCGGGGTGGCGGTCCAGCACCCGGAGTAGCTTCACGAGCGCGAGTGATGGCTTGGTCTTGCCGTTCTCGTAGCGCGAGAACGCGTTGACGCCGCCGCCGAAGATCTCTGCGGCCTCGCGTTGGTCGAGCGCGAGCTTCTTGCGCACGCCGGCGATGAAACCCGGATCGACGATGGCGGCGTTGACCTCCTTGTTGAACGCGAGCATCAGCGCACTCGTGCGCACCGACTCGGCCATATCGAGCACCGCCTCGTCGCAGGCAGGGCAATAGTCGCCGGTCACTGCCGGAATGACGGTCGTCTCGCCCTTGTAGGTGTAGTGCATGTCGCGGGTGTCGTGCACCAGCTTCGCGGCGCCGCAGTGTGGACACTTCATCTTCACAACTCCTTGAACGACACGATCAGCACGTCTTCGATGACCGTGAGCTTGAGATAGACCTTGCCGGCCGAGGTTCGGGGCCGATACACGTCCTGCCAGATTCGATGATCGCCGTGCGTGGTCATGCTCTTGTAGAAGTCCGAGAACCGGAGGGCCTTCACGACCTCGATGATGGCCAGCGCGTCTAGACCCAATACAGCACCACCTGCAAGCGCCGACTTTGTAGTGCGTACCTTGCCTGCGGCCACGAGGGCACTGACAACCGACAGCTTGCAGTGCGGCGTCGCCTTCTCCATTCCTGCAATATAACCTAGTTGGTTTTCATTGGCAAGTAGGTTAAAAATGACTCAGGCTTGAGGCGCTGGGTCCACAGTTGAGATTGCACCGTCGATCGTGCATCTTCCTGTCGTGCGTGCGACCCGTGTCGCCGCGGGACTGGCGTCGTAGCAGAACCCGTCCTTGGAAATCGGGAACACGACCGTGAACATCAACGCCAAGCTACCGAGCAGGTCGCGTTGGCCGTGAATGCCGTTGGTGAACCGGTAGGCGATGCTGGGCATGAAGCCGGGCGAGAAGCCCTTGCAGTTGACCGGCACCTCGTTCTTGTACTCGCTGACATAGCCGAAGCGCAGGCCGGCGTTCCGCTGCAGGCCCCTTTGTCCCAGCAGAACGGGTTGGCGGAGCATTGGCCGCGGAAGATTTAGATGCTGCGTTGGCCCGAAGGGGTTCGAGAACACGGCGATGCCGGACATGGACAAGGCCGTCGAAGACGGCAAGAAGGCCTATGCCGGCTACGATCTCGCCGGGCAGACGCTGGGCATCGTCGGCCTCGGCAAGATCGGCACCTGCGTATTTCGGCGCATCGTGACCGCCCGTTTCGGCATCGTGACCGCCGAATTCGGGAGCGTGACCGATCATTTCGGTGATGTGACCGATAGACGTTTGGTAGCCGCCTGAAGGCGCTCGCCGGCCTGTCAAGTGGGCTGGTGCTGGTGTTGCGTATGAACCACCGCGGTGGCATAGCGTCACGGCCTTTTGGCCGGAGCGCAGATGCCGCAGCAACGAATGGACATACGCA